>JACPAO010000111.1 GCA_016180755.1 Methanobacteriota archaeon | reverse complement strand
CAGAATGATCTCAAGGCCTTCGCGCAAGCCACACGAACGCCGCACAACTTTCTCCTTACGGTCGGCAAAGGCGGAAACCGGACCGAGAAGCAGCCAACGATCGTCGATGCTCAAGAGATGCTGCAACGAGTCGCATCAGTCTTGGGGACCCGGGGCCATTGGCAAACGTACCTCAAGGAGCATCAACAGCAACCAGTCCACGCTCGCTAAAAGCCCCTACCCACCCGTCCGTCCCTGAAGGGCACCCCTCTGAAGATCCGGGAGGCTTCGCCTTGGCCGCCCTAAAACAGCCGACCAGACCCAATTGCGAGGCGTTGCTCGAGCTCCAGGCCGACGGCCTTCCGGACACCGAGATCGCACGGCGACTGGGCGTCTCCGTGTCCAACGTGTGGCGGCTGCGAGCCCACAAACTCGGCCTGCCCCGGAACCCCCACCGCTGGTACACCTTCGACGAGACACGCGCCCGCCGCCTCCACGCCCAAAGCCTTGTGGACCGCCAGATCTCGGAACGGCTGCGGGTCACGCGGGAAGCCATCCAGAAATGGCGCTACACCGTCGGCTTGCCAAGCAACGGGTGGCCAAAATCTGGGACACGCCGATAACCGCCCCCGCACCCCCTTCGGTTCCATCATGGGGCGCTAAGCGATGGCTGGCGACATCCACCTTACAATTCCTGGGGCGCCCCGACCACCGGCCTGGGCGGGTCTTCTTTCAACGCTCGCCCGCCTTCTCGACGACAATCCGATTCCCGTCGATCGTCACGCGGATCCGCGCCCCCGTCCGGAAGGGGAGGGAGGAATCCCTTGGTCCAGGTCGCGCCTACGACTCCTCGCCCTTGGGACTCTGCGACGCCTCTGATTTCTTTGGTTCTTCAACCGGTGGCGTCCTCGCTGAAGCGGCAGGGTCCATCGTCTTTTCCGGCGGATGGGTCGGGTCGGATTCAAGCGTCGCCGGGCCCGACTCGCCACCTCCGGAATCATTCGGAATCTCGCCGGCCCCCGTTACCTTGGCGGGCTTGGGTTGGTCCGGCGGATCCGGCTCCCGTTCCAGCGCGGCGGGACCCGCGGAGACAACTGCCGGTGGCACCTGTGGAACGGACGACGCCGCCGAGGGCCGAACCGCGGCTAGACTGGCCTCACGGTTCAACGAGACCAGCGGTGGCATCCGCCGCCCTAAGGCCATGATCGCGACGACCAGCAGAGCCAGCTGAAGCGCCTGAAGACCGACGAGCGCGGCGTCCACCGCGGTCCAGCCTGCCGAGCGGAACGACGGGGCCGGTCCCGCGGCCGACGCGGCGCCGAATTCCAGGCGGTCCGCGGCGGCGACGCCGCGCGCATCCACGACGGTGACTTGAACGGCAAAAACCTCGTTGACGGCCAACGCCCGGACCACCGAACTGCCCAACATCCACGAGCCGTCATCGAAGGTCCAGTTCACCTGGTACGGCCCACGACCCCCCGACACGAACGCGGTGAGGTTGACGAAGCCGGACGCGTCCCAGCGGGCCACGCTGACGACCGACAAGGGAAGGATTGGCGTGACCGCGAAGGTCCTCGCGACCGTGGGGCAGACGCCCCCGTCGAAACCGGGGCCGGCTCCCGTGGCGTTGGTTCCTTGCACCAGGATCACCGCTTGGTGGTCGCCGACATCCATCGAAAGCTGCTTCGGGGACGACACGAGGCGAGACCCATGGGCCGGCACGACCACGTTCCCCACGGTGAAGTATTGGGCCTCCCAATCGAACCGCACCCGGACGCCCAACGGCACGGCCTCGTCGTTGTTGTTGCCGATGAGCACCGACACGTTCACCCGGGAACCCTCGGCGCCGGACGTCGACACGAGGACCAAACCGAGGCCGTCGCACCAATGCGTCGCCTCGGCGCCTGGAGCCAAGCCGGCGACGCCCAACGCCAGGAGGAGGGCAGGACCGGCTACGCGTAGAAACGTCACCATAGCGTCTTGGCTCCCCCACCGGCCACGGTTACAGGATGTCGGGGATGGGCGTCAGGTTCGTGTCGGGCGGATAGTAATTGTTCCAAGCGTCGTAGCCGCCCTCCTTCTGCCACCCGGCGATGTCGTTCGTCTCCTCCCACACGCCCGCCTCGCCGGTACAGTTGCTCACGACCAGGTACCCCGTCCGGCCCGTCAACGCCTCGATCGTCCCCGGATCCTCCACGACGGTCGTTTCGCACTCGTCGGGCGCGGGCGCGCACTCCGCCAGCGTCGGGACGCCGTCCCCATTGGCGTCGCAGCCATCCAGGACCCCGCATGGGACGAGTTGGCACGGGTCGGGGCACGAAGCCGGATCATCCAGACACGGCACCGGCCCCGGGTCCGCGTCGCATTCGCCGTTTTCGTCCGCGAGGCCCAACTCCTGGCAGACCGCATCGGGGTCGGGGCAGGACTCCGGGTCGTCGACGCACGGCAGCGGCCCGGGGTCGGGGACGCACTCCGCCAAGGTCCGTTGGCCGTCCAGGTTGGAGTCACAACCCTCCAACGCTTCACACGCATTGTCGGCGCACGGGTCCGGACAACTGGCCGGATCGTCCACGCAGGGAACGGGGCCGACGGGCGGGACGCACTCGACCCACGTCCGAACGCCGTCCTGGTCCTCGTCGCAGCCCCAGATCGCCTCGCAGGGCACCTCCGAGCACGGGTCGGGGCACGAGGCCGGATCGTCGACGCACGGTAAGGGCCCGGGGTCCGGAACACATTCCGCCAAGGTCCGTTGGCCGTCCAGGTTGGAGTCGCAACCGTCCAAGGCTTCACACGCATTGTCGGCGCAAGGATCCGGACAACCGGCCGGATCGTCCACGCACGGCACCGGCCCCAGGGGGCATTCGGCTTCCTCGTCGAGGCAAGGCACGGGCCCGACGGGGGGAACGCACTCCTCGAGGCTCCGTTGCCCGTCCATGTCGGCGTCGCAACCCTCCAAGGGCTCACAGCCGCCGCCCTCGCACGGGTTGGGACACGCGTCGGAGTCGTCCACGCATGGCAAGGGCCCGGGATCGGGCACGGCGCACTCGCCATTCTCGTCGGCAAGACCCAGCAACTCGCACACCTCATCAATTTCGGGCCCGTCGGGGCAGGATTCAGCGTCGTCCACGCACGGGACCGGCCCGACGCCCTCGACCTGGCAGTTGCCTTCGGAATCGGCGAGACCCAACGATTGGCAGACCTCGTTGGGGTCCACGCCGGGGTCGGGGCACGATTCGGGGTCGTCGAGGCACGGAAGCGGCCCGACGGGCACGTCACATTCCCCTGCGGAGTTCGCGAGGCCTAGCGACTGACATGTCTCGTCGAGGCCGGGGTCGGGGCAATCAGTGTTCACGCAAGGGATCGGCGGCAGCTCTTCGGGGAGGCACTCTTCCCAGGACTTGGATCCATCCCCGTTGGCGTCGCAGCCTTCCAGGACCCCTTGAACCTGTTGGCAAGCGTCGCCGTTCTCACAGAGGGGCACGTCGGCGGGGGCGCAGTCGCCGTTCTCGTCGGCGTCAAGAAGCGCACAAACGTCGGGGGCTTCGACCGGGCAATCGTCCGCCTGCAGCCCCTCCTGGTCGTTGCACTCTTCCCAGACGCCGATGCCGACGGGGCACGTGGCCGCGACGACGTAGAAAGTGGCTCCAGTTTCGCCCGTGCCGACTTCCTTCGTGTCACAAGGGTCTGGCTGGTCGAGGCAGGCCGGCGACACGCCGACGGTCGGGGACTCGCAGGGTTCGGGTGGCGGGGGCGGGCACGGCTCGGGGACAAGTTCGCATGCCAGCTCCTCTGGACCAGGGACGCAATACGGTTCCACGCCCACCGTCGGTTCCTGGCATGGTTCCGGCGGAGGCGGCGGGCAGGGCTCTACCCCAACCAAGCCGAGCACGTCGCAGGCGGTCGGCGCCTCCGCGCAGAACTCCCCCACGCCGACCTCGGGGAGCTGACAGGTTGGGGGCAGGGTGCGGCAGACGGGTTCAACGCCCACCTCGGGCGGCGTGCAGATTTCGACAGGGGGCGGCGTGACGCAAATGGGCTCCGCGCCAACCTCCGGGGGCACGCAGGGCGTCAATACCGTTGGCGGGTCGATGCAATTGGGGGAAACCCCCACGGAACCCGGCGAACACCCTTCCACCGGGGGAACGCAACTGAGCAGATCATTTGACAAGCAAAGAGGGTACTCATCGACGTCAATCTGGTTGTCGCGCCAACAGTCGTCCCGATACGTGTACTCCTGCCCCTCGTACCAAGTCTGGTATTCACACGTAACCTTCGGATTGCAAACGGTACCCCCCTCGTCGACGCAATCCGGCGAAGGGTCATGCATCCCGAAGCAATCCCCGAGGGTGACCCCTTGTTCGAAATCCGTCTCGCAGGGAAGATCGAGGGGGTCGAATCCGCCGCAGTCCGAGCTTTGCCAACCCGGCTCGCCGTTACACTCGGTGGCCACGACGATCAATCCGTCCGATGGACACCCGGAGAAGCCCACATAGTTGGACCCGTCTGGAATCACGATTCGGTCGTCGCAGTCGAACGGCCAATACCCCAGGACGTCCGCGAGGCACTCGATCACCTGCGACCCGTCCATTCCGGGGCACAACGCGTCCACCACAAGGCCGAGGTTGTTCGTGCCGGCTTCCTGGACACATTCCTCCGAGGTCCCGCCGTCCGGGCAGTACGTAGCCACAACGAATTTTTCCGTCTCGTTTGCAGTCGTGCACGCTTGGGCATCCATCAAGGGAAGGTCGCACGGCGCGACGCCAGGATCACAATCCCCGCTGCCGTCGACGTCGACCGCGGCGCAGGTGGCGTTCTCGACATCCGAGGGCGTCGGAGCCGGGGGCGCACAATCGCTATTGTTGTCCGTGTCCAACTCGCTGCAGACCCATTCATCGGCAAATTGGCAAGCAGCATCAGTGGGAACAAGGCCCATTATGGCGCAGGCTTGCTCGTAGGATGATTCGCAGGGAGCCGTTTGGAGGGACGTGGCGTCGGATGGGGTGCATCCTCCTCGTTCGATGGCCTCGCAGGTTCCGTCGAACCGCGGGTCCGCCAGGGGCTCGGCCGCGTTAACGGCCTCGATGCACTCCTGGGCGAGCCACGCGGCGATTTCGCCGTCGGCGGCCATGCGGGCGGTCGCCGGCGCGCCTTCCGCGTTGGCGAGGAAGCACGTCGTCCACGTGCCGGGGACATCGGCGTGGACGTCGCAGTCGCTTCCCGCCGGACCCACTTCGAAGTCTTTGCAGACGAGGAGCACGCACTCCTGGTAAACGAATTGCTCGTCGTTGATTCCGCGCCATGTTCCGGGCTGGATCCAATCGAGCAGCGTGTCGAGTTCGAGATCGACGCGGGAAGCCGAAAAGGCTAGGGGACTCATCGGCGCGTTGGAGATTGGTGCAAAGTAGACGACCGGAATTGTGAGTTCCAGAATGGGCCCGACGTGAGCGCGGCCGCCTGCCTTCAGGGGCGAGAAACCGAACATGAACTCCCAATCGTCTGCCTCGCAGCCGAAGGCAGAGACACCCTCCCCTCTGCAGAAATCGGCTTTGAGGGCGACGACGGCCTGCTTCTCAAAGCGAACTAGCGTCACGCCGCCCATCCTGAGCAGGCCGTTTCCGCCAGTCTCAGAGTCGAAGGTGAGTTTCGAGGTCAGACGGTAGACGGTGACACCGGGCTCAAGTTCGCCCGAGAAGAAATCCACGGACGCGGAGTGAAGGTTTTGGAGTTCCAGGAAGTCGTTGGTCGAGCCGTCGGCGTGGTACGCCCGAATCCAAGGGATACGCTCCGCGGCGCCCATCGTCTGCAGATCCAGTTTGAGGACCGTCGCCGTCCGGTCCAGCCAGTCGGGCGGGGCCGCGAGGCTCCCCCGGAGATTGAAACCGTTGGAGCCTGCGGCCACGATCCACGGTCCGACCGTCAAGCCGACCGAACCCCCGGAGGCAACGGCCAGCCGGTCAACGGTGACTTTCCAAAGGGTGGGGTCGGATTCCAAATCAGCGGCTACCAGTTTGTTGACCCACGCCACAGCCGTCCCGTTGTGCGTGATGCGGAGACTGCCGATGTGACTTCCGCCCGTGTCCGCGTGCAGGGAGACGAAGGGCCATTTCTTTGGTTCCGGCGCGCCGGCGCCGAGAACCATGGTCCCGAGCGTGGCGGCCGCTTCCTGGCTCGCTTCGGTCGCTTTGGTGAACTGGAACTCGGCCCGTAACAACTCTGGCAGTTCCCCGAGTTGGATGAATGTCTCGTTTGCGGTGATGTCGATGTTGGCCGTCTGAAGGTCCCGGTCCCAATTCGGAGCAATCGCCCCCTCGTAACGCGCCTTCACGTAGGTCGTGTTTGTTTCGCTCAGGGCTACCAGGGAAAAATCGGCCACGGGGGGAAGGTGGGTGGCGTTGAACTTCCGCACGCCTTCACGGCGGAACTCCAACTCGTTGACGTACCGCGAACCCTCGAAGTGCACGTCCGTGCCTTGGCATGGCGACTTTGTTGTGCATGGTCCTCCTTCCGTCACGCTGCGCGTCGCGAACCGTAACGCGGTTTCCAGCGGCAGAGTCCGAACGTCGAGTTCGATGCGGCCACCGTCGATGGAAAAAATGGCCTCGCGGTCGAACGAGGAGGCCCACGTCATGCGCGTTTCAACGGTTCCGTCCCTGTGGAAGGTTCCGTCAAAGGAAAACTGGTACGAGTCGAGGGAGGCCGGCGCCGGGCGGCCCTCGACGTCCTCCTCCCCACAGGGTGGGCCGCAGGGGGGCGGAATGGTGTCCGCGACGTCAAGGCCAAAGCTGGTGCCTGTTACGTTTGCGTCCAATTGCAGCCAGCCGCCGGCCAGGCGGTGGCGAACGGTCGTGGTCAGCTTAAGGTGCCGAAGGTTGGCGGTGCTGGACGCATCGCCGGGAACCACGGCAGGGACGATGTCTGCCAGGTCGTCGGCCATGGCGATTGCATCGAGAAGGACCAAATCGGTGTGACCCTGGCGAGACGTGATGGTTAGGGTATAGTTTCCATAGACGATCTTGATGCCGGCTCTCTGGTTATTCGGAAAATGGTCAAGCGAATCGTCGCGTTCAATCAACAACGCCATGACCAAGGCCTTCGCCGAAAGCGAGGGATCCGACGCGGGCAGCAGTTCGGCCAGCGTGCCCTCGTTCCCGTCGGTGTCGGCATCCAGCGTCACGGGTTGCCCCACGGGCGATGATTTCCAGAATCTAGGATGAACGTCAACGCCATCCAACATTGGGATGAACGATACAAGGAGCGGGGCGAGGCGTGGAATCTGGTCTCCAACGCCTTCGGGAACCGATTGCGCGCCATCGTCGGGGTCACCTATCGGGCCCGAGACCAAGGTTTCGTTGGAGCCGGTGGAGAACGACCCGTCTGGGAACACCGTAACAAGTCGCGAACACAGGCCAAGCTGGGGGATCCCATCGCCGTCGTCATCGTGGGGCGAATCCGAGCACAGGGAAGGAACCGGGATGTTCAACGGAAATACCGTGGAGAGGACGCCCGGCGTCCGCCACCCCCAGCCGTCGAACGCGAATCCCCCGTCGTACGCTGCCGCGGCGGGTCCATGATTGGACGACGCGCGGCACCCGGTGTAGATACCAGTTGCGGCCTCCAGGCACGTTGAGTCCCAGACCCAGACCCGGTGCGGCGCCACGTCTTCCACGTGGATGAGTTCGCAGCTCTCGAAGTTCGGCGCACAATCGTAGCCGGCGGGGGCGGCGTAGCCGCCGCACGCCGGGGAAACCACGACACCGTAGGCTCCGCTGCAGAGAAGGCGCGCGCTCGGCGCCAACCCCAGCCAAGGCTCCAACAAGTTTTGCGTCCCGTCCCCGTCATCATCCGTCTCGGGACTGCTAAGGGGGGTGGCCGCGTTGCTTCCGGCCAATGCTTCGACGGGTATGGAGGCGCCGTCCTCATCCGCGTCCAAGATGGGGGCGACGAAGGCGTCCGGATCGGGCTGCGTCCGGAAGTAGACGAGCGGCCCCGCGACCTCCCAGGTCGTACCATAGTGTGTGTGCCGGCCGAACGCTTGAACCGTGTACGTGGATTCGGGCGACAAGTCCCCCACGTCCTTCGAAACGATGGGATTCCCAGGCGAAAGAGACTGGGGTACCGTGGCGACGGCGCCGGGGACGGTTCGCAGGTCCCCCGTTTCAAGCACACTGTGAAGGCCAGGAGCGTAAACGAAGAAAGCCTCTTGAAGGTCGGTACCCGCATAGGCGAAGGTGTTGACGTGGAGCGCGTATAGCCGGGCCGAGTTATTCCCGGCCGTGGCGGTAAGCGTCGCGATGGAGTCCTCGGTCGCGGTGTCTTGCCGGAACGGAACTATCTGGCCAACATCTTCCCCCGCCCCGAGCCGAGAGATTACCTGGAAGTGGTAGATTTGTTGATCCGTGGCCGAGGTCGTGCTGCAGAACTCGGCTACGCTCTCAGGACCAGGTAGGGCCGCGGCAATCTCGACATGGCCGGGAACGGTTCTCAAGTCCAGTGTTGTTGCGGTGTCGGTGCCCGCGAATCGCTGAGCTTGCGTCGTCAATACGAAAACCGCGCTGTCGAGGGCCGCGCCCCCGGGAAGGCTGAGGCCGCACAAGGCTGCCATCCCAGGTGCGCTTCGCATGGCGTACGTGGTTTCCGTATCCTGGACAAGGCCAAGTTGGCCGTCGCCCGGCTGAAAACTGAAGTAGTCGGCCGATTCCTGCTCCTCTTGCAACTCGTCGATGCCGGTGTTCTTGAAGGACGGGCCGCCGCAACCGGCGTCCGAAAAGGAACCCATGTGCCAGTTCCAAAACTGCGGGTTGTTGTTTCCCGAAAGGAAGAGGCTTGTGAACCCGTAACATAATTCTCGCCCGGCGACACTCATGCGAATGGGGTTTTGGGGGCCGCAGCTTACGGAAAGGCTGGTCGACGACGAGTATGCTGCTCCCGGGGTGATCTGGATCGTCCAGGTCCCGTCCGCCTGTCCGCCCGTCGCTTGGAGGATCCCTTCGGAAGTCGAGAACCACGCGCTTTCCACAAGCGGCACGCCGGTTAGAGTGAAACGAGCCACGCCGCAAGCGCCGTCAAGTCCCCGCTGAAGCTGGACAACAGGGAGCCCAGACGGAGCAAACACCGTGATCACGGTGCCGGCGGCAAGCCGGTCCCCGTTCTCGAACTCAATCGTGGCGGCCGCCGGGTCGTACGTTTCGGCGGCGACGGCTTCCGAGAAGGATATGCCGGCCACGAACCCCGTCAAGACGAGGGAAGCGACCATGCTGACTGAAATTGCGCCCTGCATCCACCCAAACCCCTTTGGTGAGCCAACACGCGGCGGGGAGCACGCTGGCTCCGCCCACGTCCACCGTAGCCCTCCACGCGCGGCCCGTGTTTAAAGAAATTGGCCGGCCAACGCGTCGAGGTTATTGGCCCAGGAACGCCTCGCCACGGACCTGGGGAAACATAATCGTGATATACGAGGCGGGGCCCTAGGAACCTCTGCCGCGGGTGCCGCCCCGGACCCAACGGGGAGACCCCGGGGCGCAACACGTTGGATGAAAACGGCCCATGCTGCCCATGCCAAGACTCCTTCTTGTTCTGCCGTCGGCGCTTCTGCTTGCCGGCCTCGCCGCTTTACCGACCGCCGCGGACGGGAAATCCGCGGATGGCCCGCCGGACGACGGGGACTGGATCATCACGGGTCGGGAGCGGGTGGAAAACCAGACGGTCAACGTGCGCGGCGACCTCATCATCCGAAAGGGTGCCGTGCTGGAATTGATTTCGTCTACGCTGGTCATGAATCGATCCCGGGACCTTGAACTGCTTGCCAGAATCGACGGGGGCGGTCAATTGTACCTGAACGGCACGCCTACGGCGAAGTCGCAACTCGTCGGGGGAGGCCCCAAAGTCGACGCGGGCGAGCTAAGCTACCTTGTCGATTTCAACTACCACATTCTTGTGGAAAAGGGCGGAATTATCGCTGGCCGTGAATGTCGAGTGGCCGACGCTCGGGTCAACCAGAACCTGCGGTCCCCGCCCCTTCGGGACACGCCATTTGGGTGGGGCGAAGGTTTTTTTGCGGTGAATGGGACACTGGAGCTAGTCAGCTGCGTCCTAGACGGAACGGGAATAGAGTCTAACGGGGGGAGCATCTCGTTAGCGAAGGTGACGACGAAGCATACTGAGCAAACACTTTACGCGAATGGTGGGTCCGTCCGAATTTCGGATTCACCGCTTGGAGCGGGTGTCGTCCTTCGCGGCGTATCCCCGGTCATGATTTGGAACTATTCGGCCCCGCAGCTTGGCATGCACACCATGGCGACGTCGTCGAACGTACATTCTTCGACTGACGTGTTGGAGAATCTCAGGTTCGCCGGAGGGACCGGGGATTGCTACGTCCTTTCAGGCCCCCCCGGCGGCACCGAGGTACGGCTTTACCGGGCACAGTTCACTGGCTGCCCACAAGCGATTCTCCTTATCGATGCCAGCCTGGCCGCCGAAGAATTCCTGATCCAAGGCTCAAAGAAGCTTGGTTCGGGCGGTGCCATTGAGGTGGACGGCGGCCGTCTCGTGCTCCAGAACGGCACCATCAAAGACAACCGCGGCCACGACCTCTTCACCCGCGGCCGCAGCGAAATCATCCTTCGAAACGTCTCCTGGGACCGCGCCAAGATGCTGCTCGCCTCCGGCGCCGACCCCACCGTGCACGAGGAGGGTCTGCTACCCGTGGGCGACGCCTGGGTCGTGGCAGAAAACAGCCGCCTCGAAACCGCCCTCCGCGCGAGGACCGACGCTCAAGGCGTCGCCTACCTTTGGGTGCCCGTCGCCAAGTATTCCGGTGGCAAGGACGGCCAATGGGTCGAGAACGACAAGACGTGGCGGGTACGGCTCGCGTCGCAACCCGCCGACGCCGCGATAAGCGTCAAGGTGACCTCCCTGGCCACGACCGCACACGTCAAGGCGGCGGCGTCCGGCGCAGGCATCGACGCGCCCGATTGGGCCCTGGCCACGACGGCCTCGCTGGCGGCATTCTTGGCCATGCGGAGAATCGGCCGACCGCGGTAGGCCAGCCATTACCGTTGGCACCGTTCCTGGGCGCGATGCGCCGGCGGCCCCCCTGCGTCGGCTCGGACGTACGCCCCGTTGCCCGGTCGACGCGGTCCGCCGCTGGAGTCGCGAAGTCATCTAGGGCCGGGCCCCGGCCACGGAGGCGTTGCCCCGGGCGCCCCTTTACGGCAACGCGCCGGGGCGGCCGTGGGCGGCGTCTTCGTTGTTTGCCGCGTCGGGCGTGGGTTGCGGTGTCCATGTGTCCCGCGAACCCTAAGCGCCCCTAGGCTCCTTCATGGTGTCTTTCGGCGTCGCGCAAGTGTCTGAAAAAAGGGGTCCAGAGAGTAAGAAGGTAGGATGAGGGACCGAGAATAGGGACACGGGGGGCGCGACGCGCGAAACCCACCTGAAGTCGGGGGCGCGAAACGGGTTCTGCGGAGACACAAGATGTCCACCGCAACCGTACCCGACGCCAGCACAACGAACGAGACCGCCGCCAAGAAGGCCGCCTACGCGCCCTGCGCGTGGGGCGTCTTCCGGGGCGACCGCGTGAGCGTGGCCGTGAAGCCCGGCCGGGCCTACGTGACCGCGACCCGCGGCAAGGACCGCGTGAGCGTCGCCCTCGACAAGAAGGGCGTCGCCCGCCTCCTGGAGCTCCTCGGGGCCGCCGACCTGGGCGCCAACGGGGGTGGGGCCCAGTGATGCTTCCCCGGGAAGCATTCTGGTTCCGCTGCACGATCTGCGCGGACCGGTGGCCCGGCAGCCAACTCGGCGGCCGGTTCAGCGACGCGAACGACGAGCCCATCTGCAAGGACTGCGCCGGCCTCATCGAGTCCGCGGGGGTGGCCCAATGAGCAGCCGGCTCACCGTGGACGAGGTCCTCAGCGGGTCGCGCGCCCGGCTCTACGACCTCATCGCCAGCGAACCCGGCGTCTGCTTCATCGACATCGCCCGACGCCTCGCATGGGCCCACGGGCAAACCCAATACCACTTATGGGTCCTGCAACGCGAAGGCTTCATCCAAGTCGTCCGGTGGGGCCGGTACGTCCGCTACTTCGCGACCGGGCAGCAAGGGCAAAGGCGTCAGATCCTCGAGGCGGCACGAAGAGACCCCGCCACGGCCCCCATCCTGGAAGCCCTGCAAGCCACGCCACGGCCCACGCCGAGGGGCCTGGCGGCCCGGCTTTGCGTATCACGCCAAGCCGTGGCCTACCACCTCCAGCGACTGGCAGCGATCGACGCGTTACAAGCCGCCACCACGGCGGTTCCGGTGGCGAACGGTCGATTGGCCGGGGCGCCGCGCTCCGGAGGGGAGTAGCCGGCGCCCTTCGGCGGTGCCTCGTGATAGGCCTGCACTCTGGGCCGCGGCCGAGCCACTTCGCGCAGGAGCGCTCGGCACCGTCGAGGCTGCCACCGCAGGCCAGCTGAACCCAGTTCGTGGGGCCTGCCATTGCCCCATGCCACGCGTAGTCCATATTGTCACATGATCGCGGGGGCCAGGTAACAAAACGGATAAGAACCTGGACCGCCGCGCCCTGACCATGCTCGCAGTAGTCGCCGGGTGGGCCCGACTTGGGTTCCGGTACGCGATGAGTGTGCCGGGCAGCCCGCTTTTACTCGGATCGTTGCTGATGTTGGCCGCGTCGGCGTACGTTTCAGAGATTTCTCGAAACGGCCTCAGGGAAGCGACCTTGGCGCTCGCGGCGGGGAGGGCCGCCTGGCAGATTCCGGGCGTCCCACAGATTGGCGTCGGCGTCTCGGCCTTCGTCGGCCTCGTCCTCGCCGTCGCGTTCACTTTCGCCCTGAGCCGGGAACATTCCAGCCGTGCGCAATGGACGGCGGTGGCCGTCTCGGTTGGCGCGTGGAATGCTTCGTTCACGGGCGGGAGCATTCAGGTGTGGGTCCTTCCCACGGCGGTGCTCTGCGCTCTCTGGGGCGCACACGCGTTCTACAAAACGTGGGACTGGGGCGCTGCCTGCCGCGGGACCTTCGCCCTGGCCTTCTGGGCCGTCTTCCTCGGGGCCGATACGATTCGCCTCTGGCCGAACCTCCCTCGGATCCAAGCCGAATTCCAGCCTGGAGCCCCCCTCCTTGTCATCGGGGGCGTAGGTTGGGCAGACGCCCTCCTTTACCTGCCGCTCGTGGCGCTCGCGCCGCTGATGCTTTTCATGATCCTAATCGTCGCGAACGAGGCACTGAACCACAAGCGGCCGAAGGATCCGCGCGGCCCCTTCGATTTTTCCTTCATCCCTGGCCGCTAGGAAACCCCTCGCCACGCGAGGAGGCGCGGCCCCTACTTTTCCTTGCGTTGGGCGGCGCTGTCCAGGATCCCCTTGAGTTCCCGCTCCCGCTCCATCATGCAAACGATCCCGCACTCGAACGCGTGGGTGACGCTCGCGAACCGGTTGCCCGGGCCGACACGTTCGAAGACCCACGCCATGAACCGGGGATCGGGCGTGATCCCGACGCGTTCCTTTCGCGTGTACGGCCGTTTTCGCGCGCGTGGCACGGCCTTACCCATGAACGGGACTCTCTTAACCCATAAGTCTCATATAGTCGCAATCAGTCGCTACAGGTTTGGGGCGGTTCGTGGGGCGCGTCGGAATATCGGTGCTGCTAATGGTAGCCCTCGCTGGGTGCGCCGTCGCGCCGACGCCGCTCTCGACGCCGCCCGCGGCGGAGACGACTCCGAACGAGCCAGGCACGCCATCCGCCAGCAGCGAGCCCGCGGGCACCACGGCCTCGCCGTCGCAGACCCCCGCCCCATCCTCCGCCACCCCTTCCTCGTCGCCATCACCGTCCCCAAGCCCGTCCAGCCCGCCTTCTTCGGCCACACCCGTTACCCCCACCGAAGTTGCAGCGACGCCGACGCCTGCGCCACCCAACTTGTTCCGACCGCACGTGCTGGTTGCCGTCCCCGATACCGGCATCAACCCGTACCACCGGGTCTACTACCGTCCCGAACTGACGGACCACCCCTGCACCTACATCGAGAACTTCCCCTGTGACGTCCAGATGCTTCCCCTGACCGTCGGGGGCGGCCTCACATGGCAGCAACGGTTCGACCTCGACAAGCCCCTCTGGGCCTCCGTGAAGGCCAAAGTGTGGTACTGGATCCCGCAGACGGTCTTCGTGGCCGTCTCTTGCGACGCCCCCCACACGGATTCGACCGACCCCGCGGGCGCGTCCAAGGTCCAATGCATCCTCGACGACAGCAGCATGCATGGGACCGGAACGACCAGCAGCGTCCTTTCCGAAAACCCCGACGCCTTGATCGCGTTCAAAGAAGGGGGCTCCGCGATTCAGGCATTCATCGACAAGAAGTTACCTATCGACGTCTACAGCGTGAGCTGGGGCAACGTCGCACCCTCCCCCTTCCACGCAATGGGGTCCTCGCCTGCCCCGGGGGGCAGACGGCTCCCATCTACGTCATCAGCGGCGGCAACGACCCGCGAAGCACGGCCGTGGACTGCTGGAAGGGCAACAGCCGCCTCATCGCCGTCGGCGGCGCCTACGCCACAAGCCGAAGCGAGGAGCCGGCGGCGGGCAAGCTCACCGACGTCGTCAGCTATTTCTGCCGTCCCACGGCCCAGACGAACAGCATCAACGACAACCGGGCCACGTATTGCGGGACCAGCTTCGCCGCCCCGACCGTCGCCGGGGCCCTGAGCAAAGTGATCCTCGGCATCCGCCAGCAGAGCGGCTACACGGGGAGCGTCAAGGACGGCTTCGTCGACCCGGTCCGGGGCGTCAGCATCAAGCACCTGCGCGACGCCATGAACGGTACCGCCTCGTACAGCCCCAAGAGCGAATACGCCGACAACTACCTCGGGGTCCCCCTCGTGACGCAAGCCCCCTGGTACCAGTGGGGCTGGGGGTTCTTCGACGGCACCATCGCGACCGCCACCCTAGCCCACGTCTTGGGGGAAAACGACGACCGCAGGAGCCGTGTCACTGCTTCGCTCGACCCCCGCGGCTGCCGGCCGTTGATCGCCGTGTCGGCCCTCATGCCATGCGGAAGCGACGTGGTCCAATCGGGCCCCGGCAGGCACCCGTTTCTGCGTCATTCGCCTGCCGCGCATCAACCACTTTCCGTCATGATCTATGGCCCACGACACGACAACGGCCAGGGCTCGAAAGCGTTTGGAAAAGGTCGGCGTGAAGGGCCAGCGGCGGGCCTGCAACCCCTTCAACTCGCTGGACCTGAAACGAATCCGGGGAGCCCAAAACGGGGACCCCAAAGGAACTCCCCTATTGAATAGACGACCCAACGTTTTCCAAACGATTGATCGTGAAACAGTTTGCTTTCATGAAATTCTCAGACGCCGAAGGCTTAATATGTGTACAAAACGTGCTCAGACTCAGTGCCTTTTAGTGGCTTCTCCTCCCCGTACAAAGGATTCGCGCGCACGCGAATCCTTCGTCCAAGAGAATCCCCAAAAAAAACACCTAGTCCGCGCACGCTTAGAAACCCCACAGCCACTGTTTCTAAGAACTTCCCCGAAAGAAAATAGTTACACGACAAAACATTCTACGCGCCCTAGGGGAATGTTTTGCCGCTGCGGGCCCCCGAAGGGCCGCACACGGACCTGGGCTAAAAAGGTGACAGCATGGAACGCAACCACGCCAA
>JACPAO010000110.1 GCA_016180755.1 Methanobacteriota archaeon | reverse complement strand
CACGCGTCGAGTGCAGTCTCTGGAACGGCTTGAACAACCGGTCGACGTAGGCCATATCGAACCCGGCCCCGTTGTCGCGAACGAAGAACCGGCGCGCGCCCGACGGCTCCTGCGCGAGCTCGATCCGGGCCCCGGGGGTCCGCGCCGTGAACTTCCAGGCGTTCTCGAGAAGGTTCTCAAGGAGCACCTCAAGCAGATGCGCGTCCGCCTCCACCACGAGGTCCGGGGCGATGTCCACCTTGACGTCGCGACCGGGTTCGTCTTCCTGCAGGCGTTCGACGACGCGTCGCGCGAGGGCGGAGACATCGACGGTCCGCCGCCGCATCTCGCTTCGCGTGATCCGTGAAAGGACGAGAAGGTCGTCGATGATCTCGGACATCCGCCCCGTGGCCCCGTGCACGAACTCGAGGTATTGGCGACCCTTCTCGTCGAGCTTGCCGGCGTAGTCCTCGAGAAGAATCGTCGTGAAGCCGCGGATCGTGCGAAGCGGCGTCCGAAGGTCGTGCGACACCGAGTAGCTAAACGACTCCCGGTCGCGGACGAGGTTCTCGAGGTCGAGGGTCCGCTCGCGGACCCGGCGCTCGAGCTCCTCGTTGAGGCGACGCAACTCGCGTTCGGCCCGTTTCCGCTCGGTCACGTCGCGCGTGAACGAACGGGCATGCACGAACCCGCCGTTCTCGAAATGGGCGTCGGCGTCGATGACGACGTCCTTGACGGTTCCATCCTTGCAGCGCACGCGGGCCTCCGCCCCGCGGATCCGCGCGCCCTTCCGCAAGCGCGCCATGAGGTCCCCGGCGACGGCGGCCTCGACGTGGAACTCCGCGAGGTTACGTCCCACGTACTCGTCCGCCGTGTAGCCGAACATGCCGAGCTCCCGCTCGTTCGCCCAAAGGACCGTCCCGTCCGGGCCGATGCGGTGGATCCCCTGCGGGGCGTGGTCGACGAACTCCCGAAGCTCCGCGTCACCGCGCCCCAGCTCGGCCGGCGGCGTCGCCGGGACCGAAACGGGTCGCAGGAAGCCGATGCGCGCCAGCACGTGCCCTTCCGGGTCCCGCACGGTCGACACCGAGATCTCAAGCTTGAGCTGCCGCCCATCTTTCGCGCGGCCCACGACCTCGCCGCGGAAACGGCCGGTCGCCTCGAGCGCGGCGAGGATCCGGTCGAAACTTTCCGGGCCGAGATGGGCGGCCGGCGTCCGCCCGCGCAGTTCATCGTCCGCGAAGCCGAGGAGGCGGCGATGGGCCTCGTTCTGCTCAAGGTAGGCCCCCATCGGGTCGAGGACCGCGATGGCCTCGCTCGCCTCGCGGAACGCGGCCTCGAACACGGGCGCGAGGCTCTCGGCGGACCGTTCGCGAGCCGCCTGGCCGGACACGGGGACAAGCCGCGGACGCGGCGTCGGACCCGCGGAGAAGGAACGGTCCCGGAGCATGGTCACCCGCACGTCGTGCGAGGGGGCAAAAACGGGCCCGACCGTTAAGAAGTATCCGGCGAAGGGGAGGGGGCCGGCGACGAACGGGCCTCCCCTACCGAAGAATCCATAGCCCCGACGGACCGTCCACCGTCGATTCCGTGCCGCCTGCGAAGCTCCACCGGGTCCTCATGGTGGAGGACGACCCTCCCCTTCGCGAGTTGAACCGGCTTCTCCTCGAGCGGACACGAAAGTTCCAGGTCGTCGGCGAGGCCGAGAACGGCCTTCAGGCGTTGGAGCTCGCAAAGACGACGCGGCCGGACGTGATCCTCCTCGACCTCGTCATGCCCCTCATGGGCGGCGTCGACACGCTGCCCCTCCTGCGGAAGCAGTGCCCCAAGTCGCGCATCATCGTCATCTCCATGCTCCAACGCGAGCGCGTCGAGGCCGACGTCCTGGAGAAAGGCGCGGACGCCTTCCTCGACAAGGGGCTCGACTCGGAGAAGTTCGTCGAGCGGATCCTCGCGCTCACCGGGCCCGACGCCGCTGGGCCCAACGGCCAACGCGCGCCCGGCGCTCGGTCGCGCGCCGGCTGAAAGCCCCGCCCCCCTGACACAACCTTTTTAAGGCCGCCGCCGGCCTAGGTGCGCACAAGGAGCGTCGCGCCGTGCGCAAGTTGGTGGGTTGGATCATAGCGGCGGCCGTCGCGGCCTCGGGCTGCCTGGCCGGCGACGGTCCCGCGGTCGAGGAGAACACGACCCCGACCGAGGAGCCCGTCTCGAGCGAGTTCGTCGAGCCGGAGCCGGGTGTGTTCGTCGCCGTGAACCGGGGCTCCGTCCGCGGGACCGTCACGAACGAGGAAGAGATCGCGATCAAGGGCGCCCGGGCGAGCCTCGTCGGCACCAACTTCTACGCCGACACGAACGAGACGGGCTCGTTCCTGTTCGAGAACGTCAGCCTCGGACCCCAGCAGCTCTCCGTCGTGGCGCCCGGCTTCCAAGCGTATCTCGCCGACCTCAACGTCGAGGCCGGCAAGGTCACGGACGCCGTCGTCGTGCTGCTCGTCGCCGAGGACCTCGACGCCGCCCTCCGACCTCACCTCCACGACTATTGGGGCGACCGGGGCGAGGTCATCCTCATGGACGCCGACGTCGACCTCACCACGCGCGAGGCGAACGGCCAGTCCGGCCTCACCTCGGACCCCAACTACGCCAAGACCGTGAAGCCCAACCGAAACATGACGAACCCGACCGACAACTACCGGTTCGGGATCAAGGCCGCCTCCGATAGCGACCCGCCGATCATCTTCCCCGGCGCCAAGGAGCTTCGCGTCACGTTCACCTGGACCCAGGAGAACGTCCGGCTCGACGACATGGGGCTCATCTACCGGCACCCGAACTCGACGGCGTTCATCTGGCGCGAGCCCAAGACCTCCGGGCAGACGTGGACGATTCCGGTCACGCCCGACGCCGCCGACGACGGGCACGAGCACATCACGTCCTGGCAGTTCTTCGCGACGAGCGCGAACGACGCCCAGGGCAACACGGCGAACTGGAAGCCGGCCGTAATCCTGGGCCCGCTCCACGTCAAGATGGTCATCGTGAAAGGCGACCTCTTCCTCGAGCCCGCGCACCCGACGTTCTGGAAGGACGGGGACACGATGGTCCTTCGTAACCGCACGAACGAGGTCAACTTCCGGGTGACGGACCGCACGAACGGCAACGGCGGGATGTCGGCCGACAAGGGCATGCTCGTCGCCCCGGGGACGGCTAAGATGCGGGTCGCGTTCTGGTACTACTACAAGGACCAGGCGAACGGCACAATCGGCAGCGACTGGGTCCTTACGTGGCGGCTGCCGAGCCAGCCCATGGCGACGACGCCCCTTTCCGAGTACAAGCGCGCGGACGCGTTCTACTCGCGGGCGGGCCTCAAGGTGTACGAGTTCCCGGTGGCGCCCGAGGATTGGGACGCGTTCTACCGCAAGTCGAGCGGGTGGGGATGGATGGCGTCGCCCGACGGCCAGGAGGACGACAACCAGCTCAGCAACTCGGTCGACTACTACCGCGGCTCGCTCTGGTACGCGATCCAGGTCACGATCTACAAGGACCCGGAATGGACGTGACGCGTTGACGTCGCGTCCCCTCTCGTTCGCGCTCGTTTCGATGCTCGTTTTGGGCGCAGGAAGCGGCTGCCTGGGCGCCAAGTCAACGGCCGTCCCGACGGCCTACGGACTCGTCGAGCTCGAGCCCGGCCTCGTCGTCGCGGGCGACCGTGGTGCCGTCCGCGGCGTGGTCGTGAACGACGCCGAACTGCCCGTCCCCAACGCGGCCGTGACCATCATCGGCACCGACTCCTTCGGTTCGGCGGACGACCGGGGCGCGTTCCAGTTCGTGAACGTCACCGCGGGCGAGCTCCTGCTTCGCGTCGAGGCGTCCGGATACACGCCCGGCGCGACGCCGCTTCTCGTGAGCGCCGGGAACCTCACGAGCGTCACGGTCCGTCTCCTTCCCGACGGGGCGCGCGGCGCGGGCTACCGGCCCCACGTGCACGACTACTGGAACGGCAACACCCAATACACGCTCATGGACGTCGATGCGACGGTGTACCAGGAGAACTCCGACATCCCGCGGTTCCACCCGGCGGTCTCCGACGTGACGCGCCAGTACGGGATGAACTACGAGAGCTCGAGCGCCGTCTACCGCATCCCCGTCCCTTCGGCCGACGAGCCCCCGAACCTCGTCTTCCCAGGGGCCGCCGAGGTCCAGGTCACCTTGACGTGGGACCCGCAGGACTGCACCCTCGACCGCCTCGGCCTCAAGTACCGCACGAGCGCCACGAACTCGCTCGTCACGCTCGCCCCCCAGGCGAGCGGCACGACGTTCAAGATCCCCGTGAAGCCCCTCGAGTGGGACTCGGGTCACCAACGCGTGACGTTCTGGGACTTCTACGTGCACCCGGCGAACCACGCGACGGCGACGACCTGGAAACCCGGCCTCCTCCTCGGCCCGATCCACGTCAAGATCGTCGCCGTGAAAGGCGACGAACTGCCCATCGAGCCCCCGCACGAGGACTTCTGGGGCGACGCGACGAGCCTCGTCGTCCGCAAACGCGAGGACGCACCGTTCACGACGGCGACGACGATGCAGCGGCGCGACATGTCCCTCGAGGGCGGCATCGTCCCGCCGGGGGCGAACCGCATGAGGATGGAACTGTGGTGGAGCTACGCGCAGGGAAACGGGACCGCACCCAGCTCGAACTACGTGCTCGCTTGGCGACCCGGCGACGCGTCGCGCGAAACGCCGATCACGTCCTACGTGACCGCCGCGGACAAGTTCCGCGGCGGCCAATACCTCGTCTACGAGATCCCCCTCAAGCCGGAGCAGACCGACGCGTTCTACCAGAAGCGCTCCAACTGGCGCTGGGCGCCCGCGTTCGAGGGGCATGCCGACAAGGAGTTCTTCCCGGACGGGGCCCGGTCCCGGACCTTCCAGCTCCAGATCACCGTTTTTCGCGACGCCCCGGGACCCGTCGAAGAATAGGCGACCCCGCAGCAAACTCTAAGAGGCGACCCGCCCCCTCGCCGGGATGGGGTTCCACATGCTAACCAGGATGACCGTTCTGGGGTCCGCGCTCGTTTTCCTCGTCGGCCCCGTCGCCGCGCTCCCGGGGCCCGGCCTCAACGGCACCACCACCGAGCTGATTCCCGTCGTCGGCCGGCTCTTCCCCGAGCCGCTCATGACCAACGACTACATCGGATACTTCGAGGCCGTCCCCAGCCTCGAGAAGCTTGCCCGCGACTTCCCCGACCGCGTGGAGCTCTTCAAGGTGGGGAAATCGCTCGGCTGGGAGAACCGCATCACGGGCCAGCGCGACCGCCACGACGTCCTCGCGTTCGAGATCACCAACGAGAAGTCCCCGGTGCCGTTCGGCGAGAAGATCCACCTCGTGTTCAGCTGCTCCATCCACGGCAACGAGAAGGGCGGACGCGAGGGCTGCATGCGCGTCGCCGAGGATTTCGCAAAAGGTATCGGGCTCGCCGCCGAGAAGCCGGACCTCGTGAAGCTCCTCGACTACATGGTCCTCGCCTTCTACATCCCGAACACGGACGGCTGGACCCACGATGAGCCCCAATACTACCGGGGACCCTCCGGCCCCGGCACGAGCCTCTACACGCGCGGGAACTCGAACGGCACGGACCTCAACCGCCAGTGGCCGACGATTGGGTACGTGGAAGGCACGCGCAACCACAAGACCATGGCCGAGCCCGAGATCGCGGCCCTCGCGCCCTTCGTGAAGGACCGGTACACGAACGTCTGGTACGCGATCGACATCCACGGGATGCTCAACCCCTCGGGCGCGCAGACGACGTCGCCCGTTTCCCCCGCCTGCGCGCAGAGCCCGGCCAATTGCGCGAACGCCGTGTCCGCGTGGGCCGCGCACCCCGGCAAGGGCCACTTCCTCCTCGGGCTCCTCTCCTCCGCCCAGCTCACGCAGGACGAGTTCGTCCGTCAGACCCGCATGGCCGAACTCGTGCGCGAGCGCACGAAGGACTGCCCCGGTACGCTCGGCCCGACGTGGTGCCGCGCCCCCTCGACGGGCGGCTGGGGCGGCACGTTCTCGTTCTGGGGCACGTCGTGGGAGACGATCGGCTACACGTCGTCGGGGAGCACCAGCAACTTCATGATGAGCCCGACCGGCCTCGACGCACCCGCCGCCTCGTACGAGATGGCCTACAACCACCAGGTCTGCGACGGCGTCTACACGGGCTGCGGCCAGTACATGAACGAGTTCCACGTGAACATCGTCCGCAAGATGGTCGAGTCCCTCATGGAGGCCGCGCGCACCGACTTCCGCGTGAGCCTCGAGACCAAAGGCGTGCGCACGGCCTACCTGTTCAACCCCCGGGTCGTCTCGACGGCCGCCGGAAACGGCGACCCCCGCCCGTCGGGCGGCTGGTCGGATGAGAACGTCCTCGACGACCGTTGGGACATCCTCCACAACGTGTACGCGGCGAGCCCGATGGAGTACCTTCGCGACCTCGCCCGGTACGTCCGCGACGGGGACAAGCCCGGCGTGTTCGTCGAGCTGCCCGCGGCGCAGCTCACCGACGCGCGCCTTGCCCAGACCGACCAGCTCGTCGTCGCCGGCTCCGCCGCGAAGGTCCTCGACGCGAAGCATACGGAACTCATCGCGAAATGGGTCGAGGCGGGCGGGACGCTCGTCCTCACCGACGAGTCGATGCAGCTCCTCGAGGCCATCGGGGCCGCGAAGCCGGGCTCCGTCCAGGTGGTCGCCCAGTACGTGGGCCGCACCGAGGTCACCGACTACTCCCACGCCCTCGCGAAGGGGCTCCTCGGCTACAGCCGACAGACGTACGACCCCGTCGCGATCGGCATCCAACAGAACCAGGCGCCCGTCTGGTTCGTCGACGGCGGCGAGGTCACGGGCAAAGGCGCGGTCGTCGGGATCGTCCCGCCCGCCTCCGCGACGCCCCGGGCGAACCTCGGCGAGGTCGCGTTCGGCGCGGGCGCGATCCGGTTCTTCGGCGCGCTCCTTCCCGACCCGAGCCTCGAGCAGTACACGCCGTACGGCGTCGCCGACTACGGCGTCACCTACGCAGGGAACCAGTTCTTTGTGAACATGCTCGGCTTCGAGCAGGTGTACCAGGCGCCGCCCCGCGTCCTCGAGGACGCCGGTAGCCTCCGCAAGCCCAACGAGACCCGGGGCGCCGAGGCCCAGGAAGGCTCCGGGAAGGGAATCCGGGTCGACGACGAGTCGACGCCCGCCGTGGGGGCCCTCGGCCTCGTCGTCGCCGCGGCCGCTGCGGTCGCCGGCTTCCACCTCCGGGGCCGCCGGGAACGGTAGCGGAGAGCAAAGCGCAGCGCCTTTGAAGGGCCGAGCGCTCGTTGCGTCCGTGGCGGCGGATCCGCTGGCGGTCATCCAGGCGACCCTCGCCCCCGCGTTCCTCATCAGCGGCACGAGCATCTTCCTAAACTTCAGCCAGACCCGCCTGTTCCGAGTCGTCGACCGGCTCCGCGAGGTCGGCGAGCATCCGCCGGACCACGTCACCCGGCCTATCCTCGAGCGCCGCGCGGTCCTCCTTCGCAACGCCATCGCCGTGGGCGTCTTCACCGTCGCCCTCACCGTCGTGACCGCCATCCTCCTCATGGGCGGCACCATGCTCGCCCGGCCCGCGTTGAGCAGCTTGGCCCCCTACGTGTTCGCACTCGCCATGGCGTCGCTCCTCCTCGCGCTCTTCCTCGTCCTTTACGACACGGTGCTAAGCGTCCGGAGCGTCACGCACCGCTAGCCGTTTCCACGTTCGGGCCAAAGACTTCTTGGCCGTCCGGGTCGTCCATGCCGCATGCGCCACGTCCTAGTCGCCGCCCTCGTCGCCCTCGGCGCCGGATGCTTTGGCGAAGGGCTATCGAGTTCGACCACCCGGTGCGACGACGTCCCAGCCCCGGCCGCGGGGTTTCTCCTCAACGTGACGGACCCGGGCCTCCTCGTCGGCCGCTGCGTCGCGATCGCGAAGGATGGCGACCTCGATAGGAAAATCGGCCTCAGCAAGCTCGGCGAGGACGGCCTCGCTTACGTCCCTGTGCCCGGCGAGGGGCGTTACTACATGAGCGTCTCCGCGACGTTGCCCAACGACCGGTACTGCGCCCGCCACGTCGGCGAGTTCAGGGAGCATCCGGGCTCCGGGGTCGTCGAAGCGAAGGCGGAAGCCGGCACGATCTGCGCCTAGGGGCGGAGGCGGGCTCCCGGAACCGTGGCGCTACTGCTTCGCAGCGGGGCGCAGAATTCAGGAAGCGGCGAACCGGTATAGGGCGTCGTACCCTGTGTGGGTGCCGAGGAAGAGGACGGTCACCAGTTCGCGGGCGCCGCCCTCGGCGTAGGGGATCGTCCAGCTCGCCCGCCACGCGGCGGGCAGGTCGGCGTGCCGGTGCCCCGTCAGGCTCCGCCGCGGCCGCGCCGGCGGCCCTGTTTTCGCTTCTCCCCCTCAAGGAGTGCGTCGAGGCGCGCGAAGCTCTCGTCCCACAGGCGTTGGAACTCGGTGGTCCACATGATGACCTGCTTGAGGGGCCCGCCCTGGATCTTGGCCCATCGGCGCGTCGCCTCCTGGCGGCGCTCGACCAGGCCGGCCGTCTCGAGCACTTTGAGGTGCTTGGACACCGCGGGCTGGCTGATCGGCAGCGGGTCCGCAAGCTCCTGGACGGTCGCCTCGCCCACGAGGAGGCGTTCGAGGATCCGGCGGCGCGTGGGGTCGGCAAGGGCCTGGAAGGTGAGGCTGAGCCGGTCGCTCATCGGAGCTCCGTGAGGAGCCCGTCGAGCCGGCCGTAGCCCTCGTCCATTCCCTGCTTCATGCCGGTTTCGAGCATCGCGTCGCGGCCTTCCTTGGTCTTCACCCGGATGAGTACGGAGACCGTCGTTCGCCCGTCCTTCTCGGTGAAGGTGATCGTGTTGTGGCTGGGCTCGGGGTACGGCTCCATGTATTCCTCCGTGACCATCCTTCGCGGGGCGTCGACCTCGACGAAGTTGCCCCGGATCACGAGCCCCGACGGGGGCACGTTCCATTCCCAGCGGTAGGTGCCGCCTTTGCGGACGTCCATCTCGCTCTTGGTCATCTTGAATCGTGCCGGACCCAGCCATTTGGGAAGGAGCTTGGGCTCGGTCCAGGCGCGCCAGACAAGCGGCCTTGGGGCGTTGAAGGCGCGGTCGATCTGGATCTCGCGGTCGGAAGGCAGGCTCAGGGTCGAGGGGGTTGCGGCGGCGGTCCGTTGCGCCATGGCGAAGAGTATAACCACATGGCTACATAACCATTTGGTTCTAACAAGTATCCCTAACGCTTCGCACGCCGCGCTGCCTCGGCCAGTTCAATCGCGAACGCGCTGAGGTCCGAGCCGATCTCGATCGTTTCGGAAGGCGAAAGACCGCGAAGCCGTTGGGCCTCCCGGATCTTCTTTTGCAGCCGCCCCGCCATCAGGTTCGACTTGGCCTCGGCGCGCCTTGTGGTTTTCGGGCGGGGCCGTGAACGTGCCATCGGGTCGACCCGCCATCGCTCGTCCTGAATGAGGGCCGATTCGCCCCAGGCTCGACTTGTCCCTAAGTCAGGTAAAGGTAGTCCCCGGTCCCGGATGCGCCCCTCTTCCTCTCTTTTTTCTGCCTCTTTTTGGAAGGAAAATCCGACCGACGCCATTTTCACCCATCCCCCCGTCTTTGTTATCCCTAGACAGGTGGTGCCAAGCCCGTGTCGGACCAGTCGCATATTGAATGGACCAACGCGACATGGAATCCCGTCACGGGTTGCACCAAGGTGAGCCAAGGGTGCAAGAACTGCTACGCGGAGCGCTTCGCGGAACGCTGGCGCGGAATTCCCGGCCATCCTTACGAGCAAGGATTCGACCTCAAACTTTGGCCCGAGCGCCTCAACATTCCCCTTCATTGGAAGGAGCCGCGGATGATCTTCGTCAACAGCATGAGCGATCTGTTTCACGAGAAGGTGCCCCTCAGCCACATTCAGGACGTTTTCCAGGCAATGAAGGAGGCGCACTGGCATACGTTTCAGATTCTTACGAAGCGTAGCGCCCGGCTTCTGGAACTTTCAGATCGACTTGATTGGCCGGACAATGTCTGGATGGGCGTCAGCGTTGAGAACATGAGCGTCGCCGGCCGCGTGGATGATCTACGTATGGTTCCTGCGGCAATCCGATTTCTAAGCTGCGAGCCCCTGCTGGGGAGTCTCAAAGAATTGAGTCTCGCGGGCATGCAATGGGTCATCGTTGGCGGGGAATCCGGTCCCGGCGCTCGCGAGATGAAGGAAGAATGGGTGCGTGAACTAAAGGGCAAGTGTCGAAGCGCGAGAATCCCTTTCTTCTTCAAGCAATGGGGCGGCGTGATCAAAAGCCGAGGTGGTCGCCACCTGGACGGCAAGACGTTTGATGAATTCCCCATGGTGCAGGTCGTGTGACGAAACGCAAGGTGTCCGATCCCGACTTTGACATCGTCAAGCTACATTCAAAACAGAAGCATAGTTTTCTGAAAGGTTACCTTCGGATCTGGACTGAAACCGTCGGCGGCAACAAGGGAGCTGAGGCGCCGACCCTGCAGCTGGTGGACCTCTACGCGGGGACGGGCGCTTGCAAGGAAGAGTACGATGGCGACATCTGGGACGGGTCTGCAGTCCTGATGGCCCGCGCACTCGCCGAATATCCGTCAAAGTGGCCCTGTCTCCTCTATGTCAATTCGTTCAACGAAAAGGGAGGGGATGACCAGGCGCGTCAACTGGCAAGGGTCACTGAACGGATTCACGCTTCCGGGCTCCCGCGCGAGAACCGGCCCCTCACGATTTCGACAACCCCTGTTGCAAAGGCGGTAGCCGAAGCCAAACGATTGGTGAAC
>JACPAO010000109.1:9713-20558 GCA_016180755.1 Methanobacteriota archaeon | reverse complement strand
AAGATCCTTGCAAACAAGGCCGGGCTGAAGGAGGTGCGGCCGGGGATGGTCATCGACGCCAAGGTCGACGTCGCCATGGCCCACGAGGCGCTCGCGCAGCTCGTGAAGCCCTTCAAGGAGATGGGCGCGTCGAAGGTCTGGGACGCCAACCGCGTCGTCGTCCCCATCGACCACTGGGTGCCAGCAAGCGACGAGAAGAGCGCCAAGCTCCACAAGACGATCCGCGAATACGTGAGCGAGTTCGGGATCCAACACTTCTTCGACGTGGGGAACCAAGGGATCTGCCACCAGATTCCCGTCGAGCAAGGGTTCACGTTGCCGGGCGACCTCCTTGTGGGGACCGACTCCCACACGAACATGGGCGGCGCGATGGGCGCCTTCGCATGCGGCGTCGGGCCGACCGAGATGGCCGCGGTCTTCGCGACGGGCGAGATCTGGCTGCGCGTGCCCGAGACGCTCAAGCTCAACGTGACGGGACGGCTCCGGTTCCCGGTGAGCTCCAAGGACGTCGTCCTCACGATCATCGGCCAGATCGGCGACGACGGCGGACGGTACCAGGCCGTGGAGTTCGGCGGCAGCGCCATCGAGGCGATGGAGATGTGGGAGCGCTTCACGCTCACCAACATGACGACGGAGATGGGCGCGAAGACGGGCGTCATCCCGGCGGACGCGAAGACGATCGCGTACCTCAAGGCGAGTCCCTTGAAGAGCGGCCGCGGGAAGGAGATCATGCGGTATGCCGACCTGCGGTCCGACGCCGGCGCGAAATTCGTGCGCGAGATCACGATCGACGCGGACGCGCTCTTGCCGATGGTCGCGACGCCCCATTCGCCGGAGAACGTGAGGCCCGTGAAGGACGTCTCGGTCCCGCACGTGGACCAGGTCTTCGTGGGAAGCTGCACGAACGCGCGGCTCGAGGACATCCGGATCGTCGCGAACCTACTCAAGGGCGAGAAGGTCGCAAAGGGCACACGCCTCATGGTCTACCCTGCCTCGACGTCGATCTACAAGCAGTGCCTCAAGGAAGGCATCATCGAAGTCATCACCGAGGCGGGCGGGGTCTTCAACCCGAGTTCCTGCGGCGCCTGCTTCGGCGGCATGGGCGGCGTCCTCGCCGCGAAGGAGATCTGCGTATCCACATCGAACCGCAACTACGTGGGCCGCATGGGCCACCCCGAGTCGCTTTCCTACCTCGTGTCGCCGGCGACGGCGGCGGCGACCGCCCTCACCGGGAAACTCACGGACCCGCGTGATTACTACGGCGAGAAGGACGCGAAGGTCACGTCGCGGCCCCTACAGCTCGCGTAGGCCGGGCTCGTTCGAGTTTTCGGGAAGGAGCCCCCACCAATCGGCGGGAAGCCACATCTCCGGGCCCGCGGACGTCGCCCCGCCGAACGGATCGGGGACGAGGCCCCACCAGTCGGCGGGAACCTCGACCGTCGTCTCGTCGGGCCCGGGGGCGGCCACTGCTTGGTGGGCGTCGACCGGCGCGGGCGCCGGAGCGGGCGCGGCCTCTTCGACGGCTCCGCCCGACAACTCGGCCACGGTCGCGACGAACTCCTTCCGGCCCGCGATCAGCAGGTCCTTCTGGAAGATGTGGTCGGCGTCCCCGGCGCGGATGCCGCTTCGGGCGATCCCCTCGGGGCCGTACCCCGTGAGGAGGATGCGAGGCAGACCCGGCCGAAGCCCTAGGGCCTCGCGCAGGAGGTCGATGCCGTATTCCTCGCCGAGCCGCAGGTCGGAGATGATGAGGTCGAAGGGCTCGTCGCTCGACAGCAAGCGTCGGGCCTCGGCGGCCGTCTCTACGGCGCGGACCTCCCGTTGGCCCTCGACTTCGAGAAGGACGCGTAGCGTCTCGAGGAGGTCCGGGTCATCGTCGACGATGAGGATGCGGCGCTCGGTCAAACCTGTTATCGGTAACAGGGTCCTGCCCTTCTTGCTATGGGTTGCGCCCTTCGGGAGGAAGGCCGTAATCCCCCCTGCAAAAGGCCTTTAAGAGGAGGGGATGGCGCCAGCGGGCTGGGCCGCCCGCTTCGACTCCACTCGCCGCAGGAGGCTCCCTTGGTCGCCCAGATGGGCGCGGGCGGCCATGACCCATTGCTCGACCATGCTACGCGGGATTTCGCGGGCCGCGAGGCGGGCACCCGTCCGGTGGTTGGCCCGGTAGGCGCGCCGATGCAGTTCGTAGGGGTCGCGGCGGGCGAGGTCTTCGACGCTGCCGACTCCGCAATGCAGTAGGACCTCCGCGTCCTGCGGGTCGAGGGCCGAGAGCGTGAGAAGGCCGGCCATGACCTTCCATCGTAGCGCGACGCGCGTGTTCACGCCCGCCGACTTCGCGAGTTCATCCGGCCGCGCGGCGCGGAGGTCGCGAAGCGTCTCGATGCCACCTCGTTCAAGGCGCCGGGCCGTGACGGGGCCAATCCCTTCGATCGACTCCACGCGCCGGCTCGCGGCGGTCGGGGCGACGGGCGCCGCCGGAGTCGGGGCCGATTGGTACTCGATGGGCGGCGCCGGCCGGGGCGGCGCGGGGGCGGGGATGATCTGGTGCGTGTGCACCCGGGAGCGGAGGACAGCTACTTCGGTCGCCTGCGCGCGGACCGTGCGCAGCGCGCCGCGGAGCGTGAAGAGCACGCACAGGAGGCCTAGGGTGAGGAGCGCGACGCACAATCCCAAGGTCCAGACGGCGACCTCGGTCGTGAAGAGGCCCGGGCCGGGCACGTTGCGGTACGCGAGGACGGCGGCGGCGAGAAACCCAATGACGAGCACGAACCCGACGAACGCGTACGGCTGGAGCCTGCCGTAGTCGCGGTACCTCCCGATGTCGGGTTGGTTCGTCGTTTCAGGCATGTCCAGTCGGTCCAAACCAGGGCGCCGCTCCTACTTGTTTGCTGACGGACATTTCTAGGCTCAACCCAGGCCCAAGTTTCGCACGCGGAGGCCACGCGGCGCGCGCGCCACCCTGGCCACCACCGCATCAATCAGCCGTCGAGCGGGGCCCCGCCCCGGCTGCCGGGTTCGGCGAACCGTTGGCGTTCTGCGCGCAGGCGGAGGTCGCGGGCCCCCGGCAGGGCCTCGAGGGCCCGGAGCAACGCGCGGAACTTGTTGGGCTTGAGACGTTGTTGGAATTCGAGTTTCACGAGGTCGTCCGTCATCGTGGCCACCATCGCCGGCGGGCCGGGGAAGGCGAGCCGCCGGCGGAACAAGGCCCACTTTCTCGTTCCGGGTCCCAGCAAGGACGCCAGGGCGTCCGAAAGGGCCGAGGCGATGCCTGCACCGGCCGAGTGGGCGAACACGAGCACGGCGCCCAGTAGGAACGCGGTCGGGAGGTCCGTGGCCTCGCCGACCGGCCCTTCGAAGGTCCACTCGACGACTTCCCGAAACGTATCCACGGACCTGTGCGACAGGGGGGTCGCATATAGCCGTTGTGTCAACGTGCGCGGGTCTCGGCCTCGTGGCCTGCCGGCGCGATTCCGCAAACCCTGACCCCCGTTCTTACGGAAATCCAGCGGTCTACTGTTCCCTTTTTAATAGCGGGTGCTTGCATCGGCCCTTGGTCGCGACTAGCCCGCGACCAATCCATGACTGCAGCCTTCAAGCACCGACGGCCGGAAGTCCTTCGGGACGGCCGGAAGCCCAAGGCGGCCTCCGACGCGAAGGCCGGAAGCCGGCTCTCGGAGACTGCGGTCGTCTGGCGTATTCACCTAGGGCTCGCTGAATACTTGAACGCAAATGGTACTCAGGGCGGGGGAGGGTTTCGGGAACTGTGGTTGGGGGGTTCCCGTTTTACTCACAGACGACGACGAGGACGACTATTCCTACACACCTACGGTGTGTACGGAATATGTAAGTCTTAAACGGAAGTCTGTGAGAGTAAGCGGACAACGTCCAAGAATCAGCGGGTTCGAAGAGACCCGCATCCAGATCTGAAATTCCTCTTTGCGTTCAAAGTCCGCGACTCGTTGACTCGAAGGTCTTAACGGCGCCCCGGTCGGAGTGGAAATGTTTATCACATGGATGTGACTAATACTACACTATGGCAAGCACGCAGCCGAAGGATGTCGCGCCTGAATCCTTGGTGTTGCGCGCGGACCAGCGGCTTCTCGAGATTCTCCACGCAATCGAGACCGGGCCCCTCCGGTTCACCGACCTGGGGCGGCAGCTCAAGTTGCGGCCCGCCCAGGTAAATCGGGCCCTGCGGTCGTTGGTCTTGGGCCGCTTGATTCAGGCCACCATCGAGCCCGGCTCCTACCCCAACCGCATCCGCTACACGCTCACCTCTGCCGGCGCCTTCGAACTCAAGCAGGTCCGCCAACGCCTGGAGGCCCTGCAGGCCCATCCCAGTCCCGCCCACGAGCGCGAGGCCCGCGCCCTGAAGCGGGTGCTCTCGTGAAACGAGCGCTCTTGCTGGGGCCGGGGCACTGGAAATGGCCAGTCCTCCATGCCCGTGGGGCCACACCCCTCGAAGTGCGGCACCGGATCCAGGATGTGATGGAGGCCGAGGGTGTGGATGCCGTCCTACTCGAGGACGAACCGGATCAAGCCCGCGAGGCCGACGACTTGGCCCTCAAGTTCCACCGACTCCTGGACGAAGGCCCCATGGACGCCATCGTCGTGTACTGGCCTCGGGGCGCCAAGATGCAGACCACCTGGGACGAACTCGTTATCCTCCGTGAGGAGCAACTCCGCCACGAGCGGGGAGAGCGTGGAACCCTTCCACCCCTTCACTACCTGAGCCACTTGAAAGCCATGAGCATCGATGACGCACGCCTCCACATCCACGAGCGCGGAGGCCGAAGCGCGTACCTACGCGGCGTGAGCCAGCTCGGCGGGGAACTCTGGCCGTGGCTCACCGACGACCAGCTCGTGGACGCAGCCGCTCACTGCGCGGCCCGAATCGCGGGACTGACAGGTCCGCAACGGAGCCGCCTCAGCCAATCCGCAAGCCGGCCAAAGTCGGCCTAAGCAAGAATGTACTCGGCATTTTCAGGACATCCCGTTCGAATTCTTCATGACGGCCGGAGGCGGCCGCGCGCGTCGGCTCAGGACTCCCAAAAGAAACCTAGTCATCGGTGCCAAATTTCCCATTAACCCTCCCCCTTGTTTGAGAGTCGCCCACACCACAAGGGGTGGGAGGTGACAACGATTCGGGCAACAAGAACCGGCGGCCTTGGCCGCCTCATCGTCGCCGCGGTCCTAGCCGCGGTTGTTCTCCCAGCGGCTCTGCCTATTGCGGACGCTGCGGGCGGGCTCCTGTGCGCCAGCAAGGGCTACACGCAGATCAGGAGCTTTACCAACAACGACCACCAGCACTCGGAGGCTCCTCCCCCGCTAGTCCTGCAAACGAACGGAGGCAAGCTCTGCCACGAGTTCGAGGGCGGCGACGGAACGCACAACGCCTACTCTCACTGGGTCAAACCATGAGGCAGGTGGCCCGGGGCGGCCAAATCCGCCCCGGGCTCTCTTTTTAACCGGCAACGGCGGCAACGGGAAGACATTATAACCTGGAGAATTGGCGCCTGGCAGGGCACACCTAGCCATCGATGCCAATTTTGGTTTAAGCCGGGGCCGGCCTCGAACCAACTTGTCGGGGTGGACACGAAATGCGAGTGGGAAAAGGGCTACTCTTGGGGGTTGTTGCCTGCTTCGCCGTCGGGGCGGCCGCCGCAGCCGTAGCGTCGAGGCCCAGCGAGGACGCTTCCCTGCCAGTGGTCACTGTGCCGGTTGGCCGAATTGGCGACGAGGCCGTCTACGACTGGTCTTGGAAGCACGGTGATCCGTGGGAGTCGGTGACGCGAAACAACTTAGGGGACCCGTATCCGAGGCCTGGTGCACCGCAAATGGGATCCGGCCGATACGCGTTCAAGCTCAACGACACCCTTCGGGTTAAGGACGCTGTGGGACAATGGCAAGAAGTAGTTCGAATCCTGCGCAACCAAACCGAATCGCCGGACTACGCCGCGCGCGGCGAAGGGCCCCGAGATTTTCGCTGGGTGACATTCTACGTCAACCTGTCGACGCGGCAGCCCGTGCGCGCAGATTTTCGTTCCGAAGCCGCCAATGAATTCCCCATCCCTGGCGCCTACTCTCAAACCAACGTGCGCTGGAACCGTCCGGACCTCAACCTATCCGTGCTCGCTTTTCAGGGGAGGACGTTCCGGCTCGGCGACGATCTCGGAAACGCGGCCTGGATTGGCGGAGCAAAAGCATGGGATGAATACGGCGCCTACTCCGACCAGGAGGTGCGGCTGAATTACCGAACGTACCGGGCCCACGTAGCGGATCAGGCCCGCATCGACGGCCGTTTGTCCCTTGCAATCCGAATCGAAGCGAAAGTTATGGCGGAAATATCGTGGTTGGGCGAATCCTCCTTCGCCAGTACGGACGAGACCATAACGCGCACCTATTGGCTCGCGGATGGGGTTCCGTATCCGATCCGAATCGAATCCGAGGTTCGCTACGACAGGACCAATGACCCGGACCATGACTATAAGCGGTACCACGAGAACGGGTTCCAGGAAACCAAGATTCTCCGCGAACTTCGCGCGGGCACCCACCCTATTCTGTGGCAAACGCCGCTGCCCTCATCCGCGCCCACGGTAAACGCCGCCATGGAGCGCTCTGGGGCAGAGGCCCGCGCGCCGGCAGATGGCACCGGTTTTCGGAGCCAATATCCGCTTTCGGAGGCCATCGCGGCGGTTGAACAGGACCAGGGGATGGTCGGATTCCGCCAATGGCGAACGCAGAACCCGGACTCGGCCCTCGTGGGCTTCTACTACGAGTTCGGCGCACACCGGGCGTTTTGCATGCTGCTCGACACCACGAGTCATCGAACCGCCAGCTGGATGTTTGCCTACATGTCCCGAAATGGGCAGGGCTACGTCGTCGCCACTAACAAGGACCCAACGGCGGGGACCGTGCAGAACACCGACTTCGGCCGAGCCAGGTTCTGGACGCCCAACCTCACGGACGTAAATCCCTTCCCTCAGCTTCCCGCCAACCCCATAACGATTGCCGCCGCCGAAAAGGAATGGGACGGCCTTAACCTTCGTCAAGCTTCGCCCGCCGGTGGGCCGAACAGGATTAGTTGGGGATACTACGCCGCCTGCGGCGTGGGCCCACCTTATGGAGATCGCATCGAGTGGACACAAAAGCGGGCCTACATTGATCCGGACGAACAACGCCTCAACCGAATCTTCGTCGACCAATTCACGGGGATGGAGGCGCAGGCGGCCCAAGGATACGATCGGACTGGGCTCTTCATCAATGTGACGTCCGGCGCCATGATGGGCCTCATCGGCGAGTCATTCGAGACCGACAAGTACGAGATGCCGCAGGCATTCATCGGGAAGCTAACGGGGCCTGGCGGGCCCGGGCCCGCATCACCGCGAGATCAGTCCATTTCGGGGGTGCCGCTCGCTGCGGCAGTGACTGGAACGCTGCTCGGAATCTTCCTGGTCGCGTACTTCTACCCCTTGGTGAAGTTTGCAGGGGCGCAGACCATGGCCTTGCTTCCCGGTTACGCCAAGCTGGAAAAGGGCGAGCTTCTCAACAACAAGATTCGCGAAGGACTGGTGCAGCTCATCAAGGCGGACCCGGGGATTACGCCGCCCGAGCTCCAAGCGCACCTGCAGGTGGGCTGGACCACGATTGTGTATCACTTACATGTATTGGAAAGGAACAAGCTAGTATCGTCATTGATTGACGGCCGTCACAAGCGCTTTTTCCCCGTCGGCGAAATCAATCACGGAAAACGCGGCCTAATCGCAGCCCTAAAGAATTCACGCACGAAACAGCTGTACGAGCACATCCTCGGGCAACCTGGTGTAATCCAGAAAGAGCTGGTCGCGGGGTTAGGTGTCAGCCTCCCGTCGACGTTGTGGCATATCGAACGCCTCGAGAAGGCTGGACTCGTGGGCCATGACAAACACGGTCGAAAGGTTCACTACTACGCGAACCCCATTGAGTCCCTTGTCGACCGCTATGACCCCACGAGCGCGGTGGAAGTGGTCTGACTTCCTGCGTGGCCGCGGGACCCCGGGAAAAAGCATCGTTCAATCGGCGTCGTTGCCCGGGAACTCACCACGCGCTCGTGCCCGAGACAACACAAGGGAAGGGCAAGAGAAAGGGCACCTCGTCGCGTACGGTTTGCCATGAACTGGCCGGCACCGGCGAGGGCGACTTCTACGCCCACTACGATGTCAAACTGTAGTCCGGCAGAAGTGCTCGCGAGAAACCGGCCCGAGGCGAGACCTCGGGCTCTCTCCTCCCCACTGGGCGGTCCGGTCCCGAGAATCCAGCCCTTGATGCTGTTCCGCAGCGCTTAACGGTTGCGTCGTCGCCAGAGATTCTCGGATGACGTTCGACAGGGCCGCCGCGAGTTTGCTCGACTCCACGCTTGGCGGAGGCCCCGGGCCATTTCCACTTGCCTCCACGAACCCTTCATCCCTGAGGACTTGGTCGCGGATCAGGTCCGGATTCAGGTGCGTGTAGAGACTGGGCATGCGCGACCAACCGGTCCATCCGAAGAAGAGCCGCATGCGGGACTCGTTCCAGTTGTTGCGCGCGGCCTTGGTCGCGCGGGTGTGCCGGAAGAGGTGCGGGTTCACGGGCCGGATCTCCGCGCGGTGGTGAAGGTGTCGCAAGAGCATGGTGATCCCGTTGGGGCTGAGACGCCCCTTGGGGGAGCGCCGCGTGAAGGTGGGGAACAGTGGCGCTTGGGGTTCGTGGCGCCTCGGATGGGCCGTCAGGTACCTTTCCAGGTCGCCGTCGCGGTCAAGGATGAAGACACGACGCGGCCCGCGCTTCAGGCCGGTCGCATCCGGCGGAAGTTGGATCCAGGCCCCGGGGGAGGCTTCGTCGAAGGTGACGCTCTCGACGTTGAGGCTCGCCATCTCGGAACGCCGGAACCCCGTCTCGGCGAAGAGGAAAACCATGACCCGGTCGCGAAACGTGCGACAATGCAGCAACAGCTTTTCCTTTTCCTCGCGGGTCAGGGGCACGATGTTCCGCCGCTGGATGGACCATCGCACGATGAAGGCGTCCCAGAACGAGCCCGGCCGCAACTCGTCGCGTAGCAGCCACCGAAAGAACGTCTTCAGCAGCGTGCCGGCCTGCGCCACCGACGAGCCCGAGTAGGGCGAATGTTCCTCGGTCTCGTTGCGAAGGTCCTCCAGGAAGTCGAGCACGTCCGCCGCACCAACCTCGTGGAACGGTTTCCGAGTTCGGCGGTCGAAGAGCCGCAACCAGATCACGTACGACCGGAGGCTCGCGTCCTGCACGCCCCGGATCCTGCGCACCCGCATGAACTCCCGCGCCAACGCCTGGTTCTCGGGGGCGAGTTCGTCGATCTTGCGTTCCACGTACGACCGTTCACAAGGGTTCATAACGCCGTCCCATTCTGGGACCAGCCGGACCGTCCCCGCGCCGTGTCTATCCGATGGTGGTTAGCGTCTCTCGGCGGGACTCCCATCGACGTTTAGGGCTCGTAGGCTAGTTTGGATAGACTTCCGGCCTTCGGAGCCGGGGACCGGGGTTCGAATCCCCGCGAGCCCGTTTCGCGTCGCTTCGGACGCTCCCGTCGCCAGGGGGCGCGTGTTCAGAACACCCGGGCGCGTCGTGGAGCCCCCAGGTGCTCGATCACGAGCGTGCGCGCGTCCAGGTCCCGTCGTTCGACCTCTTGGACGAGCTGTGCGAGGGTCGGGGCGGCGAGGAGGATCTCGCCGTGCCGGGTGGCGACGAAGCGTTCGAGGGGGGCGAGTTGGGATGCGGATGACATGGGGAACGCGGGGTTGCCGGGCGGCCCTCTTTCAACATTCCGGTAGCCACGTTTGCATGGGGGCCACATCATCTTTACAAACGGTGTCGGCCTCGCAGCGTTCGGGGCCCGGGACCGTGTGCATCCTCTCCGACCAGGACATCCGCGAGCGACTTGAGCAGAAGACCCTGGGCATCGAGCCGTACCAGGAGAAGCACCTCACGCCCAACGGGTACGACCTCACGGTAAAGGAGGTCGTGCTGCGCGCTTCGCAGGAGAAGATCCATGCGGGCGAGGCGGTCGTCCCGCCCATGTCGAGTTTCCTCATCTCGACGAAGGAGTACGTGCGGATGCCGCCGGACGCCGCGGGGCAGTTGTGGATCCGGTCCTCGTACGCAAGGCGCGGGGTGCTCGCCGCGTTCGGGAAGGTCGAGGCGGGCTTCGAGGGCGAGCTCACGATCGGGTGCTTCAACAGCTCCCACGAGCCCGTCAAGGTCCCGGTGGGGGACCGTTTCTGCCAGATCGCGTTCGAGAAGATGCACCGCGTGCCTGAGAAGCTCTACAAGGACCGCTCCGGGAACTACCAGGGCCAGCGCGGCGTTACGCTCGCGCGATGAGGGGCCCTACCCTAGTGTCTCGCGCGGGATTCCTTTGACGTAGTCGAAGTCTCCGTCATCCGATACGATGGCCGACGCCCCTGCGGCGAGCGCCACGGCCGCATGCACCGCGTCGCGCGCGCCCAGGCGGGGCGACCCGGCAAACAGTTCCAGGGCGGACGTGATCTCGCTCCTTCCGACCGCGTGGAGGCGCAGGCCGGGGAGCGACAGGATGCGTTGGCCCTGTTCCACGGCGGCCTGACGCCCGGCGACCTTGGACAGCTTGTGCACGACCTCATCGAGGGTCAAGGACGACGTCACGGCCTCCCATTCCCCCGCGGAGAGCGTTCGAAGCAGGTCCGCGGCGCGGGCCGACTTGGGTCCTTGCGTGAGAAACGCGTAGAGGAAGAGAGTGGAATCGATGTATTTCATGTGCCCCTCACTTGTAGAAGTCTTCGAATTCGCGGTTCCAATCGATGTGCTTGGGCTCCTTCT
>JACPAO010000109.1:0-9702 GCA_016180755.1 Methanobacteriota archaeon | reverse complement strand
TCTTCTTGGGGAACGCGGCCAACATCTCTTCCACGATCTTCGCCGGGTCGGTCCTTTCCCGGACGATGCCACCGTTCTCGACACGGAAATAGACGTCGTCCCCCGGGTTGAGGCCGATGGCGTCGCGGACCGGCTTCGGGATCACGGCCTGGCCCTTCGAGCCGACGCGGCTTCGGAGGAGAAGCTGTAGTACCACAAGGTATGACTTTGTCGTACCATGTAGTTATACGTTGCGGGGCGGCTTCCATTTGAATAGGGCGCGCCTCGCGAACGGTGTGCAAGGCCTCGCGCTCCCCGGCCTACCGTGTGTCGCGCACGGCTGCTCCAAATGCTGCTACGAGACCGAGATGCCTCTCACCGAGGCGGACATCGCCCGGATCGAGGCGCTCGGTCATCGGCGCGACGACTTCTGCGCCCTCGACGACGAATCCGTGCCGCAGCTTCGCAACGACGAGGGCCACTGCGTCTTCCTCGGCCCCACAGGGGCGTGCGGGATCTATGACCACCGCCCGGCCGGCTGCCGTCTGTACCCCCTCGTCTGGGACCGCGACTCCGGCGACGTGACCCTTGACGATTTCTGCCCCTTCCACGACGAGTTCCCTGTGGCCCCGGATAAGCGGGCCGAGCTCGTCCGCGTCCTTCGGACCATCGAGGCCGAGGCCCGCGATCGGAAGGCTCAGGCTTAAAGCAAAACGAGGCCGTTGACCCCGCCGAGGCAGGGTCGCGCTTTGGTCGATGTGCAAGCGAATCTAGAGGTCTTTCTGGCGGTCGGCGTCCTCGGCATCGGCGTCCTCCTGGGCGCCATCGCCCTCCTGTCCTACCTGCGCCTTCGCAACCCGCGGGCCCTCCTCATCGCGACGGGCCTCGCGGTCTTTGCGGTCAAGGGGGCCTACCTCGTGTTCGCGTCCCTTGAAAGCCGAGGCACGGAGCCGTGGATCGTCCCGGTCGCCGCGTTCGACCTCGGGATCCTCGCGTTCCTCTACCTCGCGCTTCGGACGCGGTGAAATGGCGGACGAAGGCAAGTTTCGCCTCCTCGAACTGGAGAACCGACGGCGAATCTACGAGTTCCTCAAGGAGGCGCCCGGGACGCATCTGCGGGCCCTACAGCGGGAGCTCAGCATGCCGATCGGGACCCTCGAGTACCACCTGTACCAGATGGAGCGCGAGGGCCTCCTCGTCACGCGGGAGGACGGCCGTTTCAAGGCGTACTTCACGCAGGAGAACCTCGACCGCCGCGACCGCGACTTCCTGTACTACCTCCGCCAGGAGATGCCGCGGCGCATCGCGCTCGAGGTCGCGAACGAACCGGGCGTCCGCTTCCAGGCGCTCGTCGGGCGACTCCCCATCTCCGCGTCCACCCTCTCCTTCCACCTCAAGAAGCTCCTCCACGCCGAGATCGTGAGCGAGGAGCCCATCGGACGCGAGAAGGCCTACCGTTGCCCGGACGCCGACCGCGTGAAGAAGCTCATCGTCCAGTACCGCGCCACCTTTGTCGACGACGTGGTCGACCGGTTCGCCGACGCGTGGCTCAACCTTGGCCTGCGCTGACGGGTGCGCCGGAGCCCGCGACGAGGGCGTCCATCGACCAGGGGCCGCGGTTCACGATCTCGAACCCGCCCTTCACGTAGAACGTCGCCTCGTCGCCCGCGACGAGCCGGCCGTAGCTCACGACGAGCTTCTTCCCGAGATCGATGAGGCGTTCCGACTGACCGAACGCGATCGAGCCGTCGGGGTAGACGGTGATCTTCACCGAGCCGTAGCTTCCGACGAGGGCCGTTCGCTTGGGATACGGCTGCTGCGCCGTCGGGTAGAACGGGTGGATGGCGTAGAGGGAGGGACAACCGTCGACGTAGCGGTCGCCGGCGATGCTCACCGAATAGACGGCCTCCCCGATGATGGTGCGCAGGTTCCGGCGGTCGACGTCCGGGTACGCGGACGCGTTGTACGCGAGGGTGCGGTTCGCGGGAAACGCGTCGAAGCGCCAGGGGCGCGTGCAGGTACCATGCTGGGCCGGGGCGCCCTTCACCTGGGTGATGTTCTCGGACCCGGCGATGTGGACGAAGTAGTATTCGCCGCACCCGCCCGCCGTGCAGTTCGGGGCGCGCACGGAGACGCCCTCGGCGTCCACCGGGGGCGAGATGTTCGTGTAGTTCCGGTACGGGTCCGCCTTCTCGTCGTCCTTCGTGCCGGGCCCCATGCAGCCGGCGATCGCCGCCGCCAGGACCCAGATGGCGACCCCCCGACGCATAACGGGATTGCGGAGGCGCGCTGGGTTAAATCCGTTGTGGGCGCCCGGTGAAAGCCTTACGAGAGCCTTCGGCGCGGCATGATGCCCACCGCCGCGGCCGCGACGAGGCCGACGCCCAGGAGGGTGCCGACGACGATCGACGGCAGCACCGTGAGGCCGACGCCCATGACTTCGAACGCGTGGACGCTGAAGGTCGGCACCCCGACGAGCACGTGCTTCCCGGTCTGGTCGAGGACGACCCAGTATTCCGGGCCTTCGCCTTCGTCGATGGAGAGGGCGTCGTCGAGGCTGTCGGACTCGTTGATCGCGACCTCCTGGAGCACGCCGTCCGCGTCCTGGTCGTAGTAGCGGACGCCGATCTTCCCCTGCTCGAAGAGCCCGGGCCCGACGTTCATGACGAAGACGCGGCCCTCGGTGAGGTTCGCGTCGACGACGACGCGGAACGCGGAGTCGCCCTTCTTGCTGACCTTGATGATGACGTCCTCGTACTGGAGGACCTCGGCGGAGACCTCGGAGCCGGAGAGGAGAACGTCGATCTCGCCGGCCACCTTGCCCTTCTTGATGGCGTCGCGGATCTCGACGCGCTCGGGGCTGCCTCCGCGCAGCGGGTGCGCCCAGAAGCTGCCCGACGCGTTCGTCGCGGTGATCGTGCCGCTTCCCTTCGTGATGTTGGGGGCGTCGTCGAGGTCCACGCGCAGCTGGCCCGTGAGGTTCGATCCCGTCGCGAGCTCGAGGCCGTGGGACGTGTCGTTTGCGACGAGCCCGTCCGCCCAGTCGAAGACGACGGGGCCGCCCTTGGCCGCGAACCGGATGAGCCCGTTCGGGGCGTCGTGGAGGCGGACCTCGCCCTCGTCGCTTCGGAGCCTGACCTCGTGCCCGTGGTCAGGCCCGGATCGGGCGTCGGACTCGCAGTCGCCCTCGAGGACGATCGAGTCGAAGAACGTGATGTTGTACAGTCGGTAGTCGGTGATGGTGCAGTTCGCTAGGTCGATGGCGAAGTCCACGTAGCGGCCGTGGAAGCTTCCGTCGGTCTCCTCGATGCGGCCAGGCCGCCGGGGGCCGCTCTCGCCGTCGTGGCGCCGGTCGCCCTGCTCGTCCTCGTCGTTGTCGTTGTCGTCGTCGCTGGGGCGGGCCCCATCCGAATGCCCGCGGCCGCTCGAGCCGGAACGGTTGCCCGTCGAGTTGCCGTGGCCGTCGGCGCCATCGTCGTCGCCGTCCGGGCCCTCCTCGGTCACCCCCAACGGGAAGGAGGCCGAGAGGACAAGGAGCAATGCGAGCCCCACCAGAGGGATCCGGCCCAGGGAGGGCGAGGGAAGACGGCGGCCGGCCGTCAGGCGGGTGCGACGCCTGGAAAGGAGCTTCACGACTTGATTGCGGACGCGGATTCTCCTATATACCATCTGATACGAGCATGAATCGGGCGGAGAAGGGGGGCCCCGGACCGCCGATTCCCCGGCCTGGCGCCCATCGTCGCCTGCCGATGGACGCTTCTACGCATAGTAGGATTTGATGATCTTGGACTCGGCGCTCACGAGCCGTTTGTGGACGGCCGCCTTGCTCACCCCGAACTGTTTCGCGAGGGTCTCGAGGGTGCATTTCCTCGGGTCGTCGTAGTAACCGAGTTCGATGGCCATCTGGAGGACCTCCTCTTGGCGCGGCGACAGATGGTCCGTCCGCGGCCTCAGCCGCTTCATGGGGTCGTAGTCGCCGGAGTGCGTGAGCTTGAAGTCGTCGGGGGTCGTGACGGCGGAGATCCGGCGCAGCATCTCGCCGAACTGTTTTCCGGCGGCGCTCGCCGTGCCCACGACACGGACGTGGATGTAGCCTTCTTCCACGAGGATCGGAGCGAAGAACGCGTCGCGGCCAAGGAGGTTGGTGGCGAGTTCAATCGGGTCGAGGCCCCGGTACGTGGGAAGCAAGTAGTTGGAGACCTCGACGGACGTGAGGTCGCCCTCACGGCTTAGCACTTCGTAGGTGCCGTAGCGTCGGCCGAACTCGTCCACGAGGAACCGGTCGGTCGCGGTGGGGTCCGCGTGGATGGTGAACATGGCCCGCTCGGCCTTCGCCTTGGAGGAAGGCCGCAGGAGGTGGATGAGGATCCAGGAGCCCTTGTTGCGCTCCGTGAACTGGCATAGGAGGTTCCCGTGCGCGGCGGTCTTGAAGGAGAATTCGCGGAGCAACGGGTTCCCGGAGCCCTGAGACTATTAGAAATTTGTTGACATGTCCATTTACTTGTTGGCCGGTCCACGCGCTAGCATAGGCCCGTGGCGGAGTCGTACACGCAGGTCCCGCCCTCGGCCTGGTACACGATCGTCCTCTGGGTCCGCAGGTGGTACCTCACGAAGTTCCCGACCTGGATGATGCCGCACTCGTGGCCCGAGACCTCGGTCGAGTCCTCGATGCCGAACATCTTCGTCTTCACGAATACGACCGGCTTCGCGGCGGCGCAGTCCTTCTTCGTGACGGTCGCCTCGACCGCGTAATCGGAAGCGTACGCCCAGATGCCGATCCCGAGGACGAGGACGACCAGAAGCACCGCAAGGCCGATGAGCTTCCCCACGAGGCCACCCAAGAACGCCATGGATTCCGCGCGAACGAGACGCGGTCGCGGCAAAAATCCTTTGACCAAACTATATGAAGCGCAGGGGGGCTAGTCTGGGAAAAGGTGTCTTTCTAATGGCGGAACAGCGCGCGCTAGTTCGGGACGTCATGACCCGGGAAATCGTCGCCGTGGACACGGACGCGACCGTCGCCGAGGCGATCGCCAAGATGGAGCAGCACCGGATCCACGAGCTTCCCGTCATGCAGAACTCGAGCCTCAAGGGCTGGGTCAACTACGACGCGCTCATCCAGCGCGCCCACCTTCCCGCCCAGGCGAAGATCACGAGCGTCATGACGAGCAGCCCCAAGATCTCCCAGTCGACGGACCTCGTCGCGGCGGCGGACACGATGATCCGCAACAACGTCCGCGCCGTGGCCGTGGTCGACGCGAAGGGCAACCTCGTCGGCATCCTCTCCCGGACCGACATCATGCGGGCCGCGGCGGAGGTGCCCGAGATCGCCGACCAGACGCTCGACAAGGTCATGACCCGGGACCTCGAGACGATTGCGGAGGACGCGAACATCGACGAGGCCGCCCGGCGGCTTCGCGAGCTCAGCATCCGGCAACTCCTCGTCCTCGACCGGAAGGGGAAACTCATCGGGACCGTCGGTCGGGAGGTTGTCATGCACGCCTTGAGCTCCGAGGACAAGGTCCGGACCCCCAACCGCGCCAAGGGCTCGCCCTCGGGCGGGGGCGCCGTGAGCAAAGGCAGTGGCTACAGCGGCGCCGGCCGAACTCGCGGCCGCTCCATCAACGTGCGCGGCCTCGTGGAGGATCCCTTGCGGCTTCGGCCCAACCAGACCCTTGGGGAGGCCATCGGGCTCATGCTCAAGGGCCACAAGACGAGCGTGGTCGTCGAAGACGGAGGACTGCCGGTGGGCGTCGTCGCCCGCGCGAACGTCCTCGAGCGACTCTCGGCGCGCGCCGTCCGCGACGGGCCGCTTGTGCAGCTCATCGGGATCCAGGACCACGTCGACGGGTCCGTCCTCGACCAGATCCACGCGTACGCCCGCCACGCCCTCGACAAGGTCGGGAACGAGTACCGCGTGGAGTTCCTTTCGCTCCACTACAAGGTGTACAAGGCGAAGACGGAAGGGGACAGCAAGTACGCGGTGAGCGGGCACCTCTCCACCGAGCAGAAGTTCCTCGTCGCCAAGGGCGACGACTGGGACCCGATCAAGGCGACGAACGTCGTCCTCGACGAGCTCCAGCGGCGCGCGAACGAGGCGAAGGAGATCCGGATCACGAAGCGGAAGATGCAGCCGCGACGGAAGGCGGACTTCTACACGGCCGCGCCGTGAAGCCCTTCACATCCCCCAAAACTTCTCCGTCCTGCGCTTGATCCGCGAGACCTTCTCGAGGACGTCGCGCTCGTCCATCGAGAGCTTCTCCATCTGGAAGAGGACCTTTGCGTGCCCGCCGGGCAGGTCGACGAACAGGACCTCGTCCTCGTGGATCTGCCGTCCCACGGTGACGCCGTCGAGGGCGATGGCGACCTCGGCGCCCTGGATGGCCTCCGCGACGGTCTTGCCCTCGCTCTGGATGGACTTGATGGGGCCCACGACGCGACCGTCGTCCTTGAGTAGGTGCTGCCCCGGCTTGATGCGGCCCGCGAGAACGCGCACCCCGATGACGGCCGGGTTCGAGACGCGGAACGTCTTCCCTGAGAGGTACTTCACTGAGGCGGGGTGGACGTACTCCTCGCGCTCGCTCTCGTCCTTCGCCTTCTGCGCGCGGACCTTCCACGCGTCGTACTCGTCAAGAAGGTGGTAGATGACGTCGGCGGTCACGACGTCGAACTTCCGGTCCGCCTTCTCCCGTTCCGCGTCCGGAAGGAGCTTGACCGTGAACCCCAAAAGGAGCCGGTCGAGCGGCTCCTCGCTCGTCGCGGCGTCGATGACGTCGCGCCGCGAAACGTCGCCGACCCCGGCGCGGCGGATCTTGGCTCCTCGCGCCCGCAGCTCGTTCGCGAGCGCCTCGAGGCTTCCCAGCGTGTCGGCCTTGATGCAGATGCCCGTGTCGTCGATCGGGACCTGGATCTCGGACTCCTGGCGGATCTCGTCGAGGATCTCCTCGTCGGGCCGGCCCCGCAGGACCCGAAGCGGCGCGCCCGGGAGGACGTCCTCGAGGTTGGGCGCGGCGATCTTGATCCCGGAGGCCGCGTGGACCTCGCGGACCTTCGCAAAGGGCTCGCGCGGGTCCCGGATCTCGTCGAGGGCCTTCGGTTTGAGCAGGGCGCGGATGGACGTCACGACGGGGCCGTTCTTCCCGCCGAGGCCGATGCGGTCGCTCGCCCGAAGCGTCCCGCCGTAGATGATGGCGTCGAGCGTGAGCCCCAGCCCCCGCTCCTCCTTCACCTCGAGGACGGTGCCGACGCCCGGGCCCTCCTCGGTCGTGAGCCGTTCCTCCAGGAAGCGCTGCGCGAGCCCCACGAGGACGAGGAGGAGGTCCGGGAGGCCCTCGCCCGTCTTCGCCGAGCAGGGGACGAGGGCGATGGTCTTCGTGAAGTCCGAGATGCGGTCGTACCGGTCGGCGGGAAGCTTCTCCTGGAACAGTCGGCCGAGGATCTCGTAGATCCGGTTGTCGACGGCCTGCTGCGTCGTCTCGGTCTGCTTCTTGAAGTTGAGGCCGAAGGCCGTGGGCTTCGACTCGTAGCCGGTCTGGAGGTCGATCTTGTTCGCCGCGATCACGAAGGGCGTCTTGAAGCGGCGGAGGATCCGGATCGCCTCGAGCGTCTGCGGCATGAGGCCCTCGTTGTAGTCGATGACGAGGACGGCGATGTCGGCGAGCGCCCCGCCCCGCGCGCGCAGCGCGTTGAACGAATGGTGGCCCGGGGTGTCGATGAAGAGGAGGCCGGAGACGTTGAACCGCTTGGCGCCGGCGAGTGGCCCCAGGATCTTGTAGATGGTCTCGATGGGCACCTCGGTCGCGCCGATATGCTGCGTGATGGCCCCTGGTTCACGCTTGGCGACGCTTCCCCCGCGGATCCGGTCAAGGAGCGACGTCTTCCCATGGTCGACGTGGCCCAGGACGGAAACGATGGGCTGGCGCAGATACTTGCGGGCCGTGGGCTCGGCCCGCGTTGGCGCGGCCTCGCCGGGTGCGGGGGGCTGGGGGGCGTCGGCCATGCGGAAAAGCTCGCGGCGCGAGGCCGAGACGGGGGCCGGTTAAAGGCTTTGTCTCGCGACGATGGGCTCGAGGGAAGGAACGTCGTGCGCCGCCGGCGTGCCGTTCGTGCGACGGGGCCTCGGCGCGGCCGGCGGCCTCTCGTCCGGGCCGCCTTGGGCGAGGACCCGGTCGACCCACCAGAAGAGGTCGTGCCGGAAGACTTCGCGCCGCAGGTTCTCCATCCGGGTCCGACGTTCGGCCGCCGGCATCGTGAGGGCCTGATGAAGCGCCTTCGAGACCTCCTCCACGCTGTAGGGGTTGACGAGGAGGGCGTCGCGGCGGAACTCGGGCGCGGCCCCCGCGAACTCGCTGAGGACGAGGACGCCCCTTCCGTCGAGGTTCGCGGCGCAGTACTCCTTGGCCACGAGGTTCATTCCGTCCCGAAGGGGCGTCACGAGCGCGACCTCCGCGGACCGGTACCAGGTAAGGAGCTGGTCGATCTCGATCCGACGGTAGAGGTATTGGATGGGGATCCAGCCGGGCTCCGCGAACTCGCCGTTGATGCGCCCCACCAAACCTTCGATCTCGCCCTTGAGATCGTGGTAGCGGGGAATCGTCTCTCGGCTCGGGGAAACGACCTGCAGGAGCGTGACGCGTCGACGGAACTCTGGGTGCGTATCAAGAAGGCGCTCGTAGGCGCGCAGCTTGTGGGGCACGCCCTTCGTGTAGTCGAGGCGGTCGATGCCGAAGATGAGGCGCGCGGATGAGTGGCGGGCGCCAACGCGCGCCTCGACCGGGCGGGATCGGGCCCGCTCAGCGAGGCGGGCGGCGTCGACGCCGATGGGGAAGGTCCCGGCGTTCACGGTCCGCCCGGCCGCCTCGAGCCGGACGCCCGGGCCGTCCGGCAAGGCGCGCACGTCGGGCCGCAGCGTCTCGACGCACTGCAGGAAGTTGCGCAGGTCCGCCGGCGTCTGGAACCCGACCTGGTCGAAGGCGAAGAAGCCGTCGAGCACCTCGAGACGCCACGGGAGTTTCCGGAAGATGTCGACCGGGGGGAACGGGATGTGGAGGAAGAAGCGGACCGCGGCGGCGTTCCGCTGGCCCCGGAGCGCGTCGCCCACGCCCATGAGGTGGTAGTCGTGGACCCAGACGTTGTCGCCAGGCCGTACCTCCTCGCGGATCGCGCGGGCGAACTTGCGGTTGACGTTTGCGTACTCGACCCAGTAGGACTCCTGGAAGTTGCAGAACGTCTGGAGGTCGTGGAACAACGGCCACACGACCTCGTTCGCGAACCCGTTGTAGAAGCGTTCCCGTTCGCGGGCCGTGAGGGCCACGGGGTGGAGCGTGCAGCCGAGTTTCCGGGCCTGCGCCGAGACCTTCCGGATGGCGTCGGCGTGGGACGTGCCCGGCCACCCGATCCAGACGCCGCCCCGCTCCCGGAGGATGGGGCCGAGGGCGGCGACGAGCCCCCCCGTGGATTCCTGCAATTGCCAGCCGTCCGGGTCGCGGCGCAGCGAGAACGGCAGGCGGTTGGAGGCGACGATGAGACGGGGGCGTTGCATGACCTGGAGCCGGGCGCGGAGAAGCCCGCATGCCCAAACCCATTTCCCAGACAAACCTCGTTCTTTGCCGCCCACGACGAAGTGATGCTGTTACGATAGCGCAATCCGGACCACCCCCTGGAACTTGGCCCAGGCGCATCCTTTGAGGCGGTCGACTGGGGGCTTGCCGGCCCGACTCATGT
>JACPAO010000108.1 GCA_016180755.1 Methanobacteriota archaeon | reverse complement strand
GGGGGACGATGGGTTCGTCGAGGTCGACGTGCCCGTGAACGCGTCGGGCAAGGTCCGCGGCTGGATGGAGGGCCGCGCGAGCAAAGCCGCCTCGATCCGCTCGGACGCGCCGAAGATCGTCGAGATGACCCTCGAGAAGCTCCCCGAAGGCGCCCCGCCCGAGCCGCGGCCCACGATCCTTCCTCCGTCGTCGGATCCGGCCCCGCCCGTCCCCGAGTCGGGCCGATCCTGGACGGAGGCCCTCACGGTCACGTCGAGCGGGAACGAGCCTCACCTCGCGGTCGACTCGAAGGGCGTCATCTACTACGCCCCGACATCGGCCCTCTACAAGAGCACGGACGGCGGCCGGTCGTTCGGGTTCGTCCCCATAACGACCGCGGCCCCGACCCTGGGAAGCGACACGAGCGTGAGCCTTGGGCCCGACGACAGCGTGTGGTTCTCGCGGTACTGGGGGTACGCCGGCGGCACGCTCGCGTGCACGAGCACGAACAAGGGCGAGTCGTGGACGTGCGACAACGCGGCCCTCCCCGGCGCGACGGACCGGATGTGGGTCGTCGGGTTGAGCGCCACCGAAGGCTACGTCCAGACGAACGAAGGCCTCTACCACCACGTCTGGGCGAAGACGACGACGGGCAGCACCAAGTACGCGCCGCACGGGAGCACGACGACCGTCCTCGCCGTCCGCAACGGGCCGATGGTGTACGACGCGAAGAACAAGGCCGTCTACCAGATCGAGTTCACGGGCGGCACGCACAAGCTCTATCGCGTCGACGGGCTGGGCGGGGTCTTGTCGCCAACCGATACGGGCGTCCCGGCGACCTACGCGCTTCCCTGGCTCTCGGTCCACGACGGCGTCCTGTGGACGACCGGCGAGCCGAACCAGAAGGTCATCGCCGCCCGCAGCACGGACGGCGGGAAGACGTGGAAGAAGTTCTCCGTGAGCCAGGCCCCGAAGAGCGCGACGTTCAGCTACATCGCCGCCGGCCCCGAGGGCCGCGTGGCGCTCGTGTACTACGGGAGCGACAAGCAGGGCCCGTCGCCGAGTAACGGCGGCATGTGGAGCCTCTACGTCGCCGAGACCGACAACGGCCTCGACGCGAACCCGACGTGGGTCGAGACGCAGCTCGTCCCCAAGGTCCACAAGGGGAACATCTGCATCGGCCTCAACTGCGAGCAGACGGGCGGCGACGCCTACGCCCGCTTCAGCGGCGAGAGGAGCGGGAGGAGTACGTGCGCCAGGTCCGCGTGGGATAGCCTCGCCACGTCGACGCGGGAACAAAACGAATAAAGACGGCCGCCCGTAGCCCGCCCGGTCCGTCCATGAAGCGCATCACCGTCACCAAGGAGGAGGCGCTCGAGTACCATCACCGCCATCCTCACGGCAAGATCGAGGTCCAGCCGACGAAGCCCACGCAGACGCAGCGCGACCTCGCGCTCGCGTATACGCCCGGCGTCGCGGAGCCGTGCCGCGAGATCGAGCGGGACCCCGAGCTCGCGTACCGCTACACGACCAAGGACAACCTCGTGGGCGTCGTGACGAACGGCACCGCCGTCCTGGGCCTTGGCAACATCGGGCCGCTTGCGGGGAAGCCTGTCATGGAGGGCAAGGGGATCCTCTTCAAGAAATTCGCCGACATCAACGTCTTCGACATCGAGGTGAGCGAGAACGACCCGAAGAAGCTCGTCGAGATCGTGAAGAGCCTCGAGCCGACCTTCGGCGGCATCAACCTCGAAGACATCAAGGCGCCCGAGTGCTTCTACGTGGAGGAGCAGCTCAAAAAAACAATGAAGATTCCGGTCTTCCACGACGACCAGCACGGAACCGCCATCATCACGAGCGCCGCCCTCATGAACGCCCTCGAGGTCGCGAAGAAGAAGCCCGAGAGCGTCAAGGTCGTCATAAGCGGCGCCGGCGCAGCGGGAATCGCAAGCGCGAACCTCTACGTGAAGCTCGGCGTGAAGCGCGAACACGTCACGCTCGTCGACACGGCGGGCGTCGTCCACAAGGGGCGCAAGGAGAACATGAACCCGTACAAGGACGCGTTCGCGCACGAGACGAAGGCGCGGACCCTCGCCGATGCCATGAAGGGCGCCGACGTCTTCATGGGCCTAAGCGCCCCGAACATCGTCTCCCCCGACATGATCCGCTCGATGGCGCGCGACCCCATCGTCTTCGCGCTCGCGAACCCGGACCCGGAGATCAAGTACGACGACGCCGTCGCCGCGCGACCCGACGTCATCATGGCGACGGGCCGCAGCGACTTCCCCAACCAGGTGAACAACGTCCTGGGGTTCCCGTTCATCTTCCGAGGCGCCCTCGACACGCGGGCGACCGAGATCAACGACGAGATGAAGCTCGCCGCGGCGCGCGCCCTCGCGAAGCTCGCCCGGGAGGACGTGCCCGACAGCGTCCTCGGCGCCTACCACGTCGACACGCTCCGGTTCGGCCGGGAGTACCTCATCCCGAAGCCGCTTGACCCCCGCGTCCTCCTTTGGGTGACCCCGGCCGTCGCGGAGGCCGCCATGAAGACCGGCGTCGCCCGCAAGCCCGTCGACCTCGCGAAGTACAAGGAGGAGCTCGAGGCGCGCCTCGGCAAGCAGTACGAGATGATGCGCGTCATCCTCAACAAGGCGAAGCGGAACCCCAAGCGGATCGTGTTCGCCGAGGGGATGCACGACAAGGTCCTTCGCGCGTGCCAGGTAATCTTCGACGAGAAGATCGCGGTGGGCCGAGGTCTTCACGGAGCGCGGCGCCCGGTACACCCGCGACCTCGTGGCGAAGCGCGGACGCAAGGGCGTCACCCCGCAGGAGGCGCGGGAGCTCCTTCGCAACCGCAACTACTTCGGGAGCATGATGGTCGAGGTGGGCGACGCGGACGGCTTCATCAGCGGCGTCGGCTTCCACTACCAGGACGCGCTGCGGCCGGCCCTCCAGGTCATCGGGATCCGGCCGGACGTCCACAAGGTCGTGGGCTGCTACATGCTGAGCTTCGAGGACCGCGTCCTCTTCCTCGCGGACGCGACCGTCAACATCGAGCCCACCGAAGAGGACCTTGCCGAGATTGCGATCGCGGCCGCCCGCGTCGCCCGCAAGTTCGAGGTCGAGCCCCGCGTCGCCATGCTGAGCTTCAGCAACTTCGGCTCGAGCAGCCACCCGGCCGCGATGAAGGTCGCGCGGGCCGCCCAGCTCGTCAAGGAACGCGCGCCCGATCTCATGGTCGACGGCGAGATGCAGGCCGACACGGCGATCGTCCCCGAGATCCTCCAGACGACGTACAGCTTCTCGAGCCTCAAGGAGCCCGCGAACGTCCTCGTGTTCCCGCGCCTCGAAGCCGCGAACACGGCCTACAAGCTCCTCCAGCGGCTTGCGAACGCGACGACCGTCGGCCCCATCCTTGAGGGGATGGCGAAGGCCGTCCACATCTGCCAGCGCGGCGACGATCCCGGAGCCCGCCGAACCTCCGCCACCGCCGAGCGTGGGTGGAGGGGACGTTTGGTCACCGCGATGCGGAGGCGCAGTTCCTCGAACAGGCGGTAGCACTCGCTCCCGAGAACGGCACGTTCCGTTCGACGGTGACCTACACCGAGGGGCCGACAGGCTCGTCCTGCGCTCCCCGTCCCTGCAACGCGCCCTCGAACGACATCACCTTCCGGGTGAAGACCGCGCCGGCCTACGCGAAGGCCGCGTTCAACCCCGCGACGGTCCCGCTCGCGGCCCAGGGCTCGGCGGCTGTGGCCCGCTCGGTCCTCACCATCACGACGAACTCCTCCGCCCCCGCCTTCAAGGACGAAGCGTACGTCGTCGAGGTCCGGGGGTGCCCCCATCCCGAGGTCGAGGCGACGAAAACGATCAAGAACGACTATTGGCCCGGCTNTGTCCCCTCGGCGTCGCCAGCCGTTTTCGCGGCGTCGCTCGCGGCGGCCGTGTGGATCGCAGCGCGCCGTCGTGCCTAGCCCGCGAGCGTGAACAGGTCGGAGTCCCCCCCCACGTCGAAGACGCCGAGGCGAGCGCCCGCGTCGAGCCACGCGTGCGCGTAGTAGACGGCCCCGAGGGCCCGCGCCCGGTCTCCGCCCTTGCGAAAGTGCTGCGCGTCCGTGTAGTAGGATTCGGCCATCGTGCGGAAGTCCATCGCCACCTTCTCCAGGTGGCTCTTCTCGGGCGCGACGATCTTCGCCTTCGCGAGGGCGCGCTTCGTGAGGTCGAAGTACTTGTCGAGGAGCGCGTCGGGGATGTCGGGCGTCAACTCGCGCGCTGCCCCCATTTGCCTTCCCGCACCTCGCCGCGTCCCAGGCGTTCCATCCCGAGGCGGCACGTGCGGAGGATCGGGCAGGGCCCGCACTCGGGATGCGAGGGATAGCAGTACGTGCGGGCGACGCGGGCGAAGGCCCGCACGTAGTCGTCCGGCGACATCTCGGGGACGTTCTTCGACAGCTCGCGGACCTTGGCCATCGCCTCGCGCGGGGAATGCGTCGAGTAGCCGACGCGGGCGACGACGCGATGGAGGGCGACGTCCTCGGGCTCGGGCGGGGGTTTGAGCTTCCGGGTCTCCTCTTCGTCGTCTTCGGCGAACTCCATCTCGGGGGCCGCGACGGGTGCGGCCTTCGGGGACGGGCGGCTCGGGGCGGTCGGCGCTTCGGGTGTGTCGTCGACCTCGCCGTCGATGAGCGGCGGAAGGGGTTCCTGGGGCTCCTTGCGAGGGGACCAGGGGCGCGCCTTCGGCTCGAGGAGGGGCCGTTCGGCCTCGGAGACGGGGACCGTGTGGGCCGGGCGGACCTCGTGGTGGGTCACGGGCGCTACTTCGGTCGCGGCCGGCGGGACGTAAACCGGCGGGGGCGGTAGGGTCCGGACCTCGGGTTCGGGCTCCGCCTCTTCCTCGGGCTCCTCGTTCTGGAGGACGTCGACGCTGCGGCCCCCGTGTCGCGTCTGGCGCGTCCGGACCTCGACGAGGATGGGTTGGGCGAGCCCGGGGCTTGCGACCATGGCGACGCCGATGTCGAGGCGCTGGATCTCGTCGGCGGTGTCCGTCGTGAGCCCCTCGACGCTCGCGGTGATCGCCTTGAGGTCGTTTGGGTTTGTGACCTTCATGATGATCTGGGTGTTGCACTGTGAGAGGACGTTCTTGTCGACCTTCGCGGGCCGCTGCGAGACGACGAGGAGGCCCATGCCGAACTTTCGGCCTTCGCTCGCGATCGTCCGGAGGACCGGGCCCGAGATGGCTGAGCCCTGCTGCGGGCAGTAGTTGTGGCATTCCTCCACGACGAACATGAAAGGCGGGATTTTGTTTTTTTTGCGGGCCTCGAACAGGGCGGTCGCAAGACGCGCCACGCCCATCTGCTGGACCTCGGGGAGGATGCCCTTGAAGTTGATGATCGTGCACTGGCCAGGCACGACAAGCTCGTCGGACCCCGTCCCGTTGTCGCTGTAGAGGCCGGTCGCCTCGAGGTTCTCGATCGCCCCCATGACCGGCCACTTCGCGTTCGAGGGGTTGCGGCCGATCTCGTCGATGACCTGCTTGAGCGTATAGTTGGGCTGGATCTTCTTGAGCTCGTTGATCGCCTGGTAGAGGAGCCCGGCCGCGGCGGGCGAAGGCTTCTCCGGGAGGAGGTCGAGGATCTCGCGCGCCTCGAGGCCGCGGCCGTCGAGCTGGAGGCGCTTGCGGCCGCCGCTCGGCTTCTCGAGCGCGTACTCGTGGATCGCGCCGTGGAACGCCTTCGGCTTGAGGTTGTACTTGATGAGCCGGTCGATCTCGTCGGGCTCGATGTTCGGGCTCGAGAGGGTCGTGTATTCGCCGTGGGCGTCGATGATCACGAGCGGGACGCGCCGCTTGAGGAGCTCTTCGATGAGGACGCCCACGGTGTAGGACTTCCCCGCGCCCGTTTTTGCGAGCACGGAGACGTGCTTCTGGACGAGGCTGTTGATGTCGAGGACGACGGGGCTCTCCGTCCCCTTGAGAAACCCGAGGTAGGCGCCCTTCTCGGGGTCGCTTGTGAGGCCGAGGACGCGCTGGATGAGGTTCGCGGTCGCGCGCCGGACCTCGGTGCCCGCCTTGAAGGGCGAGCGGGGCATCTGGAGGAGCCCCCGGTCGTCGCGGTACCCGACGATCTTCACCTTGCACGAGATGTAGTCGCCCGCGGCGGACACCTGGCCCTGTCGCATCTGGACGGCCTCCTCGAAGGACAGCTGCGAGAGGCGATCGACGTCGACGACCTGGCCGAGGGCGAGGCCGCTCGGGTGCTCGGCGGAGATGTAGTCGAGGCGTTTCACGGCGGCGTCGCCGCGCATCGCGAAGCGGAATTCCGTCGCCTCGACGTGGCCGTAGATGACGCCGACGACTTCGCCGGGTCGAGTTCCCATCCGCGTTCCCTAGTCTCGCGCGATAATTAAACGCTCCGAGGCGAGCCGTTTCGGCGCCGCGCGAGCGCCTCTTCCTCCATGAAGTGGAGCGTGCCGGGGACGATCAGGGTGTGGAGGGGAGGGCCCAGGTCGATCGAGTGCCACTCGGACGCGGGCGCGACGACGACGCGGGCGTCGGGCGCGCCCACGCGAGCGAGGCCCACGAGGAGCGTGTCCGGGAGGACGACGTTCTCCTTGCGGCGTTCCTCGATGGCGCGAAGGAGCTCGACGGCCTCCGGGGCGCGCATGAAGCGGTCCTTGTCGGCCTGGCTGTCGAGGAGGACGAGCGTGTGGAGTCCGCGCGCGCGGTTCTCCCGGATCACCTCGTACGGGGACTCGGCGACGTACTTGCCTTCGGGGAAGGCGAGCGTCGTGGTGCGGCCGAACTTGTAGATCTGGAGCCCGGCCGCGCCGGGGGCCGCCGTGAAGATCGAGATGCCCGGGATGACGCGGGTGGGGATGCGCTCCTCCTCGGCGCGCCGAAGGAGGTCGTGGTGGGTCGTCGCGGTCATGGGGTCGCCCGCGACGACGAACGCGACGACCTTCGACTTCGCCTCGCGGACGATCTCGTCCCCGTGCGCCTCGACGTCCTCGCGGGACAGGAGCCGCACCTTCTTGCCGAAGAGGCCCTCCAGGTCGGCAAGGCTCGCGTCCGTGACCCGGCTCGTGTAGAACTCGGCGAGCACCACGTCGGCGGACCGGATCGCGTCGAGCCCGCGCAGCGTGAGGTCCTGGAGCCCGGCGAGCCCCAGTCCGACAAATATTAACCCGCCCATGGTTGGTCCGAACCCGTGGTCACATCGTACGCGCTCGTCGTGCCCCTGCGCCAAGGAGAGGCGGCACGGCAGTTGGCGGCGTCGCTCGGGATTGCCCGCGCCGACTTAAAACTTGGTCGGAGGGACGGGAAGCTCGTCATCCCGATCACGCGCTCGATCGACCCGCCCACGCCCGAGTCCACCGTCGAGGTCGCGGAGTTCGAGGCGTCGAAGCCCCCCGGCTCCTACAAGGACCTCCTCGCGGCGGGCCTTCGCGAAAAGCTCCCCTCGAGCTTCGACATCGTCGGCGATCTCGTCATCATCAAGGTGCCGAAGGAGCTCGCCGGGCACGGCGCCGCGATCGGGAAGGCAATCCTGGAGGCCCATCCCAACATCGGCGGCGTCTTCCACGACGAAGGCGTGGGCGGCGAGCACCGGGTGCGGACGGTAAGGCACCTCGCGGGCGAGAACCGGACGCGGACGGTCCACGCCGAGTTCGGGGCGAAGTTCCAGGTCGACCTGTCCGCGGCGTACTTTTCCCCGCGTCTTGCGAACGAGCACCGGCGCGTCGCCGGTGCGGTCCGTGACGGCGAGACGTTCGTCGACGCGACGGCGGGCGTCGGGCCCTTCTCGGTCCTCGCGGCCCTGCGGAAGGTGAAGGCGCGCCTCATCGCGGTCGACGTGAACGACCGGGCGCTCGAGCTCCTTCGCGAGAACCTGCGGCTCAACCGGGTGGACGGCCGCGTCGAGGTCGTCCCGGGGGACGCGCGGACGGTGCTGGGAGGCCTCGCGCCCTACGACCGGGTCGCCGTCAACCTGCCCCACGGGGGCCTTCCCATCCTGGAGGCCGCCTGGCCGGGCCTGCGCCAGGGCGGGACGGCGCACTACTACGCGATCGCCGCCGAGCCCGACGTGGAGGCCCTCGGGGACCGGACGCTTGGTGGCCTGGCCGCCTCCGTAGGCGGACGCGGCCGGACGCTTCGGACGCACGTCGTGCACCCCTACAGCGCCCGGGACCGCATGACCTCCATCGATCTCGAAAAGGATTGACCTGTCAACCCATGGGCGTTCCGGTCAATTCGGCGGTGCACGACCCGCTCCCAATCGTTATATCGCTTCGACACGTCGTTTCCCACGAGACTTTGTCGCCTCCGCCCCGGAAGCCCGACGACGACGTGGCCCGCGTCCTCGCCGCGGCAGCAAGCGCCTCCCGCGAGATCGCCCAAGGGGACCTCTTCTACCGGCAGCTCGCCCTGCACCTCGCGAAGGACGCGACGCACGACTTCCAGCGCCGCCGCGAGAGCCGCGGCCTCGACGGGGCCGCCGCCGTCGCCGCCTACGTCCGGCACGAGGAGGACCACGGCCGCCTCGACCGCAAGGAGATCACGGTCGACGGCGAGGGCCTCAACGTCCGCGCCGCCGTCCACCGGTGCCCCTACGCCGCGACCTGCCGCCAAAACCTTCGCGCCCTCGGCGAGGTGCCGCAATGCCTTCGCGCGATCACGCTCATCCAGGCGATCTCTTCCAAGATCCCGGAACGGCCGCCCATGACGTACGAGCTCGACCCCGGCCTCGTGGACGGGCTGAGCGACGCTTGCACCATCGAGCTTCGGCCGGTGGGCGTCGCGCCAATCGAGGGCGCCCGGCCCTAGTGCGTCGCCGGCGACGAGGCCTTCAGTTCTTTCACAAGGCCCTCAAGTTGCGAGACGTAGCGGTCGAACGCGGCCCGCCCCTGCGCCGTGAGTGTGACGATCTTGCCCCTTCGTTTCAGGACGAAGCCGTCTCGCTGTTCCACGTAGCCTGCCCGCGTCAGGGAATCGAGGTGCGAGGCCAGGTTTCCCGCCGTCAAACCGGTGGCTTCGCGAAGCCGGGCGAATCGGAGAGACCCATGAAAGACGAGCCGGCTCGCGATGGCGATGCGAGGCGGGCTGTGCAGGATTTCGTCCAACGCCAGGGGCGCGTTCGGTTGGCTCACCTGGCGCCCTCCCGCGGGGAGAACGACCGCCGGAGGAGTCCTACCAGCGTGAGGCAAATCCCGATTCCGGCCAGCGCGATTCCACTCGACGCGATTACGTCGACCGCGATCCAGAAGAGCGCCACGCTCAGGCCTACCAGGATCGTCCCGATGAACGCGTGGAACGCGTCCCGTTGGATCCATCCTTGGGCGAGGAAAAGGGAGCCTAGGAGGCCTGGAAACATGGTCCAGGCCCCGACGCGGAGTACGAGGTTGCCGGAAAACGTCACGTCGAGGACGATCACGGCCACAAAGAAGAGCGTCCACGCGCCGCCGATCGCCAACTGGATGCGTGGCGGAACAGGGAAGATCTTGTCCATCGTGATGGGGACGCCGCGGTTTTGCCACAGGACCATGGCCACGATCAACACGACCAAAGCCGCGATCGCCCCGATGAGGAACCACGCACTGTCCTGGCGCTTCTGCAGATACTCGAACGAGAGCAGGAACGCCCCCATAACCAGGAACGGGATCCCCATGGCTAGGTATGCGGCGCCGACTCGGAGTTCGATTAGCCGTTTCTTGTACGCGTTCACCCGTTCAAGCTCGGCGTAGGCCGCGTAAACGTCCGCCGGAAAGTCCTGCGCTTCCACCAATCGCCGACGAGGACCTGTCGCCTCTTAACCGCACGGATTGTTTGAAACCCAAACGAGCGGCCTACCCGCCCAAGACCTCGCGCGCGATGACGATGCGCTGGATCTCCGACGTCCCCTCGAAGATCTCGAAGATCTTGATGTCCCGGAAATACCGCTCGACGTTGTAGTCGGTGATGTAGCCGTTTCCGCCGTGGATCTGGATGCCCTTGATCGCGGCGTCCATCGCCATCTCGCTCGCGAACACCTTCGCCATCGAGGCCTCCTTCGTGTACCGTTCGCCCTTGTCGCGAAGCGACGCCGCCCGGAGGTAGAGGAGCCGACCGGCCTCGATGTTCGTCGCGATGTCGGCCAGCATGAACTGGACCGCCTGGTGCTCCCCGATGGGCTTCCCGAAGGTCTTCCGCTCCTTGGCGTACGCAAGCGACTCCTCGAGGCACCCGCGCGCGATCCCGACGCTCCCAGCGGCCGCCATGATGCGGCCCGTGTCGAGGGTCGCCATCGCGATCTTGAACCCCTCGCCGGGCTTGCCCACCATGTTCTCGGCGGGGATCCGGCACTCGTCGAAGAGGAGCTGCGACGTCGGCGAGCCGTGGAGCCCCATCTTCTCGAAGTCCTCGCCGAGCGTGAGGCCCTTCGACTTCCGTGGGACGAGGAACGCGGAGATCCCGCGGTGGCCGGCCTTCTTGTCCATCGTCGCGAACACGACGATGACGTCGGCGACGCTCCCGTTCGTGATGAACGTCTTCTGCCCGTCGAGGACGAACTCGTCCTTCTCCTTGCGCGCGGTGGTCTGGAGATTCGCGGCGTCGCTACCGGCCTGCGGCTCCGTCAACGCGTAGGCCCCGAGGTACTCCCCCGAGCAGAGCTTTGGGAGGAACCGGTGCTTCTGCTCCTCCGTCCCGAAGTTGTAGATCGGCCCACAGGTGAGGCTCGTGTTCGCGCCCCAGATGACGCTGCAGGTCGCGCTTGCCCGCGTGATCTCTTCGGCGGTGAGGCCGAAGGAGACGTAGTCGGAGCCCGCGCCGCCATAGTCGGGCGGCACGAACATCCCAAGGAGCCCCAGCTCCCCCATGCGCTTCACCATGTCCCTAGGGAACTCGCCGGTCTTGTCGATGGCTTTCGCCCGGGGCATCATCTCGTCGCGGCAGAACCGGCGCACCGTGTCGCGCACCAGCTCCTGGTCCGGGGAGAGGCGGAAGTCCACGACGCGGCGGGAGGCCGCGCCCGCCTTTAGGGTTTGGGGCCGACGTAACCGCCCGGGCCGCCGACCGATACGACTATCCCGAAGGGCGTGGCTGCCCGGAAACGTGGCCGAGCCGGAGGAAGTCCACAAGGACCTCGTCGAATGGCACGTCCTGGAGCCGGACGCGCCCATCCGGTTCACCCGCCGGTTCCGGGGCGCGCTCGCGCGCGCGGCCGCCGCCCTCCAGGCCGCCGACGCCGCAGGCGGTCAAGTGCCAGGCGATCCCCTCGCGAACCAGGTCGAGACCGCGCTCGGGCTGTTCCTAAGAGAGAAGGGGAAGAAGGCCGGCCTCGGGCACCAGGCGTTCGTGGTTGCGGTGCACGCCGCCGCGTTGCCGGAGGCCGTGCGGAAGCTCCTGGGCCTATGATTAGCGGCCCGCGCGAACCATCGGCTTCGGGGTCGGCGGGGCCTGGCTCTTCAGATAGTTCACGATCTTCGTGAGTTCCTTCTCGAAGACGCCATTGTCGAGCTGCGCCCCGTTGAGGATCGTGCTGCCTTGCCGCGTCACGGACGCCATGAAGATGGCTTCCTGGATCTCGGCTTCGGTCGCCCCGTTGAGCCGCGCGGCCTCCGTGTGGAACAGGACGCAGTAGTGGCAGGGGATCTGCGCCGACACGCCGAGTCCGATGAGTTCCTTCGTCTTCCCGTCAAGGGCGGTCTTCTCCGAGAGTTGGAAGTCCCGCATGTTCGTCCACCACGCGCGCAGGCCGATGGGGGTCGTCGTCAAGGCGAACGACGGCAACATCCCGAACGTCTTCTCGAGTTCGTTCCTCAGGTCCGTCGGCACGGTGTTGGGTTTGTTCAAGGTCGGCATGGGTTCACCGGGCCCTCTGAATCCGGGGACGCTATTTACGCGTTCGCGGGCGGCCATTCTGCAAATCCGCCGTTTCGTCGGCCCAACATGCGAACGACCGGCGCTAAGCGTGGTTCTTGAAGGCTTGGGAAAAGGTTCATGATGGCCGTCCACGGCAAGGTCGGGTCCGTGGGCCTCAAAGCGTGGCTCCGCAGCCAGCGCACCCCCGACCCAAAGCGACCCTGGGTCCGCCCCGAGTTCCTGGGCCTTTTCGCCCTCCTCATGGCCTCCGGGGCCGGCGTCGCCTGGTTCGCGAGCGCCGGATCCGACGGCGGCGCCGCCCCGCCCGTCGCGGCGACGCAGCGCGACTACGTGGGCCTCACGCCCGCGGAATCCCTCGCCTGCGCCCCCGACTGCAACGTCGAGGGCCTCTACTTCCTCTGGGGCCTCGACCACCCGGACGCCCGCATCCTCGAGAAGAACGAGGTCCGTTACCAGGGCATCCTCATCGGCTACGAGCTCGTCTACGTCGTCGAATAGGCGCGGTCGCGAGTTTTCGCCGCCCCCCGTTTCCAACCCTATATGCCTTTACATGTTGGGTTAAATAGGTCCGGTTGGAGACGCTCGAATCCTGAGGGGCATGAAACGGGATCACGAGCCGCCGGCCGGTAGCCTCCTGGGCAATCGCGGCGACAAGCCGGACCTCCGGGAGCTCACCATCTCCATGGGGCGCTCCGACATCTACGTCAACCTCGCCCGGACGGTCGAGATGGACAACGGGCACACCCTCTTCGAGGCGATCCTCACCGACGACAACGGGTCGCGCGTCATCTACGTCGACCGCGAGGACATCGCCGAATGCCTCCGGGAGTCGTTCCTTCTCACCGACGCGCCACCGGAGGAGAAGTCGTGAGCCTCGACCTCAAGCACATGGTGAAGGTCTACAACTACGTGAACGACGAGAAGCGGCACCGCTTCAACTACAAGTTCCTCGGCCTCTTCCTCGGCCTCGTTGTCGCGGCCGGCGCGCTCGTCGCGTTCGCCGTCGTGAACGCCGGGCCCCGCGCCGCCCCCAACGACGCCGCCGCCTCCCAGAACCGCACCGACTACGTCGGGCTCTCGCCCGCCGAGGTCGCCTCCGGCGCTGTGAGCGCCGCGAGCGTCCAGGAACGGCTCGACTCGTGGTACGCTTCGCATCCCGATGCCGACGTGAAAGGCGTCGAGCCCGTCTACGAGCGCGGCGTCCTCGTCGGGTACCTCATCACGTACGCGATGCAGTCCTAGACTGCGGGCTCGGGCTCCGCGGTCGGCGCCGGAAGGGCCTTCGGAAGAAGAGCGTACAAGGGGTAGCGTCGCCACGTCCACTCCTCCGGGATCCTGACCCATTCGTGCACGACGCCTTCGTCCTCCTCGAGGCAGCGTCCGAGCGCGTCGACCGAGAGGGGGAGGCCGTCGCGGTAGACGGCCGCGTGGTCCCAGTCGTAGCCGCGCTCGAGGAGCCGGTATTCCTGCGGGAAGAGCTCCCGGTGGAGGCGGTTCTCCTCCTCGCTCAGCTCGGCCCAGTTCGCCCGGGCCCGCTGCCACCGCTGCTCGGCCTCCCCGGGGCCGCCGGGGCCGGTGCGCGGCCGCGTCACGATCCGGAACCGGAACCCGCTTGTCTCGACGTCGTCGAGGATCCAGTAGAGCATCCTGCGCCCGGTGCGCGTCGACACCCAGCGGCGCGCATAGAACCAGTCCTCCGACCGCCGGGCCGAGAGCTCCACGCAGGCCATGTTGTTGGGTAAGGGCTCTTGCACGACGTAGGATTTCGCGCGCAGGTTCGGGGTCCGTAGGAGGTCGTCGAAGAAGAGGGTCCGGTCGGCCACGCGCCCCGTCTTGGCGCCGACCCCTTTTAGGCCCGTTTGGTAGCCGTCCTTGCGTGACGTGATTCAACGATTCCACCGGAACATTGAAAGGGCCGCAGACGGGTGAAAACGGCATGCGCCGAAGCCCGTTGGCCGTCCTCCTCGCGCTCACCGTCTCCTCCTCGGGCTGCGTCTTGAACGTCGTGCTCGAGGCCGACGAACCGTTCTCCGTCGACGTCCCCTCGTTCGAGCTCGGCGACTCGTGGACCACCTCGAACCAGTACGCGACCCACACGGGCGGGCGGAGCCAGGAGGCCCAGTCCGTCGTGAGCCACCGCGTCGAGCGCGACCTCTCGATGGTCCCCGACCGGTTCGGGCGGCCCGTCGAGGCCCTTCTCATCCGCCACCACACGGACAGCCGCAGCCATGCGCCCGGGTCCGGGCCGGTCAACTGGAAGATGAGCCCGGACTCGGAGAGCGCCATCGAGACGGCGGGCGGCAACTGGCTCCGCCTCGCGACGGGCCTCCAGCGACTCACCATGGCGACGAGCATCCCGGGCTGCCGCGTCGACATCACCGACACCGTGCCCATGTACATGACGGAGCCGACGCCGTACGACCAGGGCTCCCTGATGGGGCGTTCGCTCGCGGTCGGCGAGACGGTCCGACTCGAATGGGACGCCGTGCGCGAGGACCACGTCTACCAGTACGCCGTCTCGTACGAGGGGCTGCGCAAGGAGGACGTGGCGCTGCGGATCGGCGGTGCCGACAGCACCGTGCCGGCCGTCGTGGCGAAGGTCACCTACACGTCCCAGCGCACGCACGACGCGAAGGCCGCCCCGGAGTCGGACCACAAGATCACGACGACGTCCTGGTTCGTCGACGGGGTCCCGCTGCCCGTGCGCACGGTCTCCCATTTCGAGGTCGAGCACGAAGTGGAGTTCGACAGCGAGAGCCGCATCACCGACTTCGCGCACGGGAGGGGCGCGCTTCCCATCCGGCACGTCCCCCTCGAGGCCCAGTTCGACGGACCCCACCCGGACGCGGTCCTGACGCCGTTTGCGACCCACCCCAACCTCGACGGGCTGCGGTTCCGGTTCCCCTTCGAGGCGGCCCTCGCGGCGATCGCCACCGACCCCCGCGCCGCCGAGCTCCGGCTGTGGCGCGAGCGGCACCCCGACCACGGCCTACGTGCAAGAAGCGAGGCGGCGGTACGGCCCCCACCTCGGCGCCGTCGACTCGGCCCCGCGGGGCTCCGAGTGGGCGACGGTCCAACCGGCCTGGAACGTGGCGCCGAAGGACGCCAAGGCCCTCCTCGTCGTCGACGCCGCGACCGCGCTCAAGGTCGCAAACGTCTTCCTTCCTCGTCCCGACGCGTGGAACTACTTCGGCTGGGACGTGCGGCCCAGCCAGTTCGACGGCACCTCCGGAAGGGGCGCGCGGCTCGAGTACGAGGTCGCCCCCGGCGGGCAGTTCTCCCGCCCGACGGGCCCGCTCACGTCGACCGACGTCGCGTGGGTCGGCTTCACGAGGGACATCGAAGGCGCGACCGGCGGCCTCGGACACGGCTTCGGGGCCGGTATGGGCTGCTCGGGTTCGGTGGGGCCTAGGCTTCCGATCTAGCGACGAGAGCCACCGGGGGAAATCGAATCCCCGACCTTCTGATTACAAGTCAGACGCTCTACCGACTGAGCTACGGTGGCCTATGAAGCGCCCCATGGAACGGCATGGGGCGCGACCGCTAGCGCGCTGTTGTTGTCGGCTTCGCGTCGTGGGCCTGACCGAGTTCCTTCGAGCGGGCCGTCGCGACCTCGACCGCGTCCATGAGCGTCGCCCGTAGCTGGTTGCGCTCGAGGCTGTGGAGCGCGGCGATGGCGGTCCCGCCGGGTGACGTCACGAGGTCCTTCAGCACGGCCGGGTGGACCTTGAGGTGCTCCGCCATCTTGGCGGCGCCCATCAAGGTCTGGATCGTGAGCGCGGAGGCGACGTCGCGGGAGAGGCCCACGCGGACCCCTGCGTCGCTTAGGCCCTCGATGACCTGGAAGATGTACATGGGCCCCGTGCCGCTCAAGCCGGTCACGGCATCGAGCTGGTATTCGGCGAGCTCGACGACGAGGCCGATCGATTCGAAGATCTTCCGGGCCTCGGCGACGTGCTGGGTCGTCGCGTGCTTCCCCGCGCATAGGGCCGTCGCGGAGGCCTTCACGATCGCGGCGACGTTCGGCATCGCGCGGATGACGGGCACGTTCATGCCGACGGCGGACTCGATCCGGGAGGTCGGGAACCCGGCGGCGATCGAGATGAGGAGCTGGTCCTTGCGCAGGACCGGCGTGAGCTCGTCGAGGACGGAGCCAAGAATCTGGGGCTTCACGGCGAGGATCACGATGTCGGCGTCCTTCGCGGCGGCCGCGTTGTCGCCCAGGATCTTGATGTCGAGCTCCTTCGCGAGCGTGCTCGCCTTCTCTTGCTTGGGGTGGCTCGCGACGAGCTTCGCCTTCTCGCCCCACCCGCTTGCGAGGATGCCCCGCAGGAGGGCCGTGCCCATGTTGCCGGCCCCGATGACCGCGATCTTCTTGGCCACCATGAGTGGCCGCGGCCAAGGGGGGCAAGCGTATGAGGTTTGTCGTTCGGCCCCGAGGGCGCCTCAACAGAGGATGGACAGGGAGCCGGTCTTGGCCTTGAGGGCCGAGGCGAGGCGGTCGACGTAGGCGACGCCGTCGCTGTCGCCCCAGACGAACACGAGGACGTTGCCGTCCCGAAGGAGGCCGAAGTCGTCGTCCGGGCACGCCTCCTCCTTCGCGATCCGGGCGGCCGCGTCGGCGTCCGCCGCCGCGTCCCAGCGGGCCGCGTAGATGCCGACCTCGTCGTAGGCGTCGCCGCGCACGGGGAGGAAGAACTCGCCCCAGAGGCCCTCTGGGATGTCGCCGCCGAACTCGTCGCCGACGAACTCGGGGAAGACCTCGCCGGGGTTGGTCGCGACAGGCGCCTCCTCGCCGCCCTCGTCAAGCGCGCGGAGCTTAAGGCCCGAGGGGATCTCGTCCTCTTCGAGGAGGTACGACTTGGGGAAGCCGGCGTCGCCGAACGTCAGGCATCCCGAGGCCGCGAGGCCGGCCGTCAACGCCGCAAGGAGTGCTGCGCGCATGGAAGAGCCAAGCGACCGGGCCCGATATAGCGGAAGTGGATTGAAGGTTGAATCGTCCGCGACTTCGCGGCGAGTTCGAAAGCCTCTAAAGAACCGCCCGGGTTGGCCCGCTGTGCGCGTCTGCCTGGGGGGCACCTTCGACCACCTCCACGCGGGGCACGTCGCGCTCCTTGCGAAGGCCTTCCAGGTCGGCGACGAGGTCTTCATCGGCGTGAGCAGCCAGCGGATGGCCCAGCGGCACCGGGCCCGGAGGGTGAAGCCGTTCTCCGCCCGGAAGGCGGGCCTCGAAGCGCTCCTTCGTCGCAAGGGCTGGAAGGGCATCGTCTCCGAGATCGACGACCCGTACGGTCGGTCCATCGACGCGCGCTACCAGGGGATCGTCGTCTCCCCCGAGACGCTCCCGCGCGTCATCGAGATCAACCGCGAGCGGCGAAAGCGCGGCTACCGCTTCCTCAAGGTGTTCGTGATCCCGTTCTTCTACGGCGAGGACGGGCTCCGCATCTCCTCGACGCGCATCGCAAAAAAAGAAACCGACGCGAAGGGCCGGCGCCTCACGGCGGTCCGTGTCGCCGTCGGGACGCACAACGCGCTCAAGGTCCGCGCCGTCGCGGACGCGTTCGCCGACGCCTTCCCGAGCCTCCGCGTGAAGGTCCGGGGCGTCCGCGTGAAGAGCGGCGTGCCCGAACAGCCCACCGAGGCCGAGACGTTCGCCGGGGCCGAGAACCGCGCCCGGCGCGCGCTCGCCGCGTGGCCCGGGGCGGACTACGGCGTCGGCGTCGAGGCCGGGCTCCTCGCAAGCCCCTACCTGCGGCGGCACCTCGACGTCCAGTACGTGGTCGTCGTCGACAAGGAAGGCGGGCTGAGCGCGGGACACGGCGGCGGGTTCTACTATCCGCGCGGGGTCGAGGAGAGGGTGCTTCGCGGGAAGACGATCAGCGACGTCATGGGCCCTATCGCGCGCGACCCGCGTCTCGGGAGCACGACCGGCGCGGTCGGGTTCCTGTCCCGGGGCGCCATCGACCGCCGCGAGCTCACCCGCCACGCCGTCCTTCTCGCGCTCGTGCCGCGGGTGCGCCGCGACCTCTACCAGGAATAGGCCTACGCGAGCGTGATGACGGCCGCGTCGGCGAACGACCCGAAGATCCCGACGATGACGAACTCGCCCTGGAGCCCCTGGTAGTAGGGCGGGCAGGGGTAGCATCGCATCCCGTCGTCGATGCCGGGCCCCGAGGCGACGCCCCCCATCGGGCATGGGTAGGAGGCGCCCTCGGGCGCGCCCGAGGAGTCGGCCTTGCCGTACATGCAGGGCTGGGGCACGTTGGGGGCCGTCTTCCACTCCACCCAGACCGACTCCTGGGGCTCGAGCTCCAGCCGGAACTGCCCGAAGGCGAACGACTGCTGGACCCCGCCGTTCGAGTTGAGCACGAGCACCCGCGGCGCGCCGACGAGCGTGTTCTCGCCGATGTTGCGGACGCGGATGAGGACGGCCTCTCCGTTCTCGTAATGGGTGCGGTCGGGTTCGACGGCGATCTCGCCCTGCTCCTCGGAGAGCGCGAGCGTCGTCTTCGTCGCCCAGGCGAGCGCCGAGACGGAGGCGATCAGGAGCACGACGAGGCCGAGGGTCACGAGGCGGGTGGCGATCATGGAGGGTCCTCCATCGAGTGCAGTCGCCGCCACAGCTTCTAACGCGCGGATTCGTTGGCCACGCGCCCAACGAACAACCCTGGACCTGCGGGGCAGCGGCCCGACGCGCCCCAGGCGGCCGTGGACTTTATGAGGGGCGCGGGTTTTGGCGCGGGGAGGCGGGACTTGCTCAAGGACGAACTGGTCGCCTGCGGTGCCGTGAAGTTCGGCGATTTCACGCTCACGAGCGGGAAGAAGAGCAGGTACTACGTCGACGTGAAGCAGGCCTCGACCGTCCCGCGGATCCTCCGGCAAATTGCCGACACGATGAAGACCAAGCTCGGGGACGCGCAGATGCTCGCGGGCGTTGAGCTCGGGGCCGTGCCGATCCTCGTCGCCGTCGCGCTCGCGAGCAACCTTCCCTACGCGATCATCCGCAAGGGCGAGCGGGCCCACGGGACCGGCAAGAAGATCGAAGGGCAGCCCGTCTCCGGGAAGCGTGTCGTCGTGATCGAGGACGTGACGACGACGGGCTCGTCCGTCTTGAAGGCCGTGGAGCTCCTTCGCGCCGAGGGCGCGACGGTGGGGCGTGTCGAGACGGTCGTGGACCGTGGCGAGGGCGCGACCGAGGCTCTCCGCGCGATGGACGTGTCCCTTGGCGCCTGCGTCTCCTCGCAGGATCTTCTGGCGATGAACGTCGGGGGAGCCCGGAAGTGAAGTTCCTCCTCGTGGGCGGCGGAGCCCGCGAACACGCCCTCGGACTCGCGCTCACGAAGACGCCGGACGTGAAGCTGTTCGTCGTCTCGAAGCACAAGAACCCGGGCCTTGCCGCGATCGCGAAGCAGTACCTCGTCGCGGATGAGACGAACGTCGACGCCGTCGTGAAGTTCGCGCAAAAAAACAAGGTCGAGTGGGCGGTCGTGGGCCCCGAGGCGCCGCTTGCCGTCGGGCTCTCCGACCGCCTGCGCCAGTCCGGGATCCACGCCTGCTCCCCGACGAAGGCCGCCGCCGAGATCGAGACGTCGAAGCGGTACATGCGCGAGCTCCTGGCCAAGCACAAGATCTCGGGGAACGTCCGCTCCGTCGCCTACGACTCCGCCGCCGCCGCGAAGGCCGCCCTCGCGAAGGACGGCATCGACGTCGCCCTCAAGCCCGTCGGCCTCACCGGCGGGAAGGGAGTCCGCGTCTTCGGCGACCACTTCACGGACCTCGCGGGCGCCTCGCAGTACGTCGACGAGGTCTTCGCCCAGCGCATCGGCGGCGAGGGCATCCTCATCGAGGAGCGCCTTGAGGGCGAGGAGTTCACGGTCCAGTGTTTCACGGACGGCCGCACCGTCATCCCGACGGTCGCCGTGCAGGACCACAAGCGCCTCCTGGCGGGGGACGAAGGCCCGAACACGGGCGGGATGGGCTCCTACTCCCAGGCGGACGGGCTCCTTCCGTTCCTTCCCAAGAAGGTGTTCGAGGAGGCCGTGAGCATCGTGCGGCGGATCGTGCTCGCGCTCGGGACGGAGGGCCGGACATACGTCGGGCCCATCTACGGCCAGTTCATGCTCACGAAGGACGGCCCCAAGGTCATCGAGGTGAACGCCCGCTTCGGCGACCCCGAGGCGATGAACGTGCTCGCGCTCCTGCAGACCCCGTACGCGGACGTCGCGATCCGGATGTCGGAGCACCGCCTCGGCGGCACGGCCCCGCGGTTCGATTCGCTCGCGACCGTCGTGAAGTACGTCGTCCCCGAGGGCTACGGCACAAAACCCGCCACCGGCGTCGAGATCAAGGTGAACGCGGCCAAGGTCCGTTCGCACGGCGCCGAGGTCTACTTCGCGAACGTCGAGGAGAAGGCCAAGGGCCGGTACGCGTGCGGCACGTCGCGGGCGATCGCCGTCCTCGGGCGCGGCGAGACCGTCCACCAGGCGAACGACCACTGCGAAGCCGGCCTCGCCGAAGTGAAGGGCGAACGGATCTTCGTCCGCCACGACATCGGCACGGCCACGCTCCTCGACCGGCGCGTCAAGCACATGCGGGCCGTCCTGGGGGGAAAGTGATGGAGAAGCAGGGCATCGTCACGTACTTCATCGGCACGGCGGGCGCCGGGAAATCGACGCTCTGCGGCGCGACGAAGGACTGGTGCACGAACCACGGCATCGACGCGATCCTCGTGAACCTCGACCCCGGCGTCGACAAGCTTCCGTACGAGCCGGACATCGACGTGCGCGACTGGGTGAGCCTCAAGGAGGTCATGCGCAGCCACGGCCTCGGCCCGAACGGCGCCCAGATCGCGGCCTGCGACATGATCGCGCTCCAGGGCGAGAAGCTCACGAAGGCGCTCGAGGGGTTCCGAAGCGACTATGTCCTCGTCGACACGCCCGGCCAGATCGAGCTCTTCGTGTTCCGGCAGTCGGGGAAGTACATCACCGAGCTTCTCCAGCCGGAGCGCAGCATCGTCGCGTACTGCGTCGACCCGCTTCTTGCCAAGAGCCCGTCGAGCTTCGTGAGCCAGCTCATGCTCGGCATGAGCGTCCAGTTCCGCCTCCAGCTGCCCCTCGCGCACCTTCTTACGAAGGCGGACCTCTTGAGCGAGGAGGAGCTCAAGGGGATCCTCGCGTGGAGCCAGGACTCGATGGAGCTCGAGCGCTCCGTGCAGGAGGAGCAGGAGACCCTCTATCGCGAGATGAGCGTCGACCTCTTCCGGGTGATCGAGGGCCTGGGCGCGCTCCC
>JACPAO010000107.1:15557-31027 GCA_016180755.1 Methanobacteriota archaeon | reverse complement strand
GATGGCGCCGACGGCGATGCCTAGGGCCGAGACGGCGAGGACGCCGACCGTCACCTCGACGAGCCCGGCGCGGCCGGCCTCGATGACGGCCCCCAGGGGAATGCCGAAGCCGAGTCCGACGACGCTCACACGCAGGAGGTGCTTCGAGAACCGGGACGTCGCCTTCTCGAACGGGTTCCCCACAGACAACGCAAGGAGGAGCCCGGCAAGGAGGGCGACGGGAGGGGAGACGAACGGGGTCGCGCTCGCGACGAGGCCGGCGATGAGCAGGAGGCGGGCGGCGCGGTCCCGTGGGCCCCAGTCGGGCGGGTCCGACGTCCCTTCGGCGGCAGGCGGGGGGCCTTGGTCCGGCACGGTGGCGGCGCCCACCGCGGGGACCGACTTAAGGGGGCACCCTCAAACGTGTCGCGGCCGACCCAAAGCGCCGCAAAAGGTTCTTAATCGGGTAGGCGACCGTGGGAGGCGTCGGTGGTCGGTCCATGAGGTTGCGCCCGGGGTCCGTTGTTGCGTTGATGATGCTTGTCGTGACGTTTGCGGGCTGCTCGGGCGGGGGAGACGACGCCGGGTCGAAGGACGCCGCAACGGGGACCGGCGGCTCCACGCCGTCCTCGGCGAACGTGACCGCCGTCATCAAGGTCACCATCGACGGGAACGAGACCACGCCGGTCAACGGGACGATCGCGGCCATCGTGGGCGCGAACCTCACCTTCGACGGCTCGGGCTCGAACGGCACGAACCTTTCCTTCGCGTGGGACTTCGGAGACGGAGCGACCGGATCGAACGCGTCCGCCGTCCACGCCTACGGCGCCCCGGGCCTCTTCGACGTGACGCTCACGGTCTCGCAAGGGAACGCGACGGGCACGGCGTCGCTTGCCGTCAACGTCACCGCGGGCGGGCCCGCCCCCGGATCCTTCGTCGGGACCGACAAGAAGCCGCCGGTCACGGGCACGCTCCTCTTCGGGAACCCGAACGCGGTCAACGCCGCGACGTACGGCTACGACCACGTCGACATCCCCGTGAAGATCCTCGCCGCCTGGACCGACGGGACCCCCGTCGTCGCGAAGAAGATCGTGATCAAGCTCGATGGTTCCGGCGCCGCGGCCCCCGCGATGGGCGTCTACTGGCGGGACCCGGCGGGCGCCAACAAGGCGACGAGCCCCTTCGTCTCGACCTCGAACACGAGCCCCCAACAGGACGCGACGCTCACGTACGCCGCCGACATGCCGGCCGGCGACTGGGTAATCCGCGTCCGGCTGCAGATCGGCGTGCAGGGCGCCTACTCCGTCACAAGGGACGTCGACTACTTCGCGACCTAGAAGCGGGACCAGTCGGGCCGCTTTCCGAAACGGAAGTGCGCGTCGAACGCGGGGCCGTAGGTCTCGCTCGCGTATTGGTGGTGGCGCTCGTTGAACTCTCGCCCGGGGGCCGTGAGCCGGACGCGGTAGCCTCCGTGCGGGAGTCCGTCGATCGCGACGTGCCCAGCGTCGGAGAGTTCGCGAAGGACGCGCGTGATGACGTAGTGGTTCGCGCGCGTGGCCCACGCGAGCTCGCGCTTCGAGAGGCCGGCCTCACCGTGGGCGCGGAGCGCGGCCACGGCGAGGAACCGGTACGCCTCGATGGGCAGCCACTTCCGTTTCGGGCGATCCGGCAACGTCATGCATCCCGTTCCTCGGGCAGGATGGGGGGAACGTGGTACGTAGCGTGCCCCTCCCGCAGGGCCACGTGGACACGGCGGGGACCCTTCTGGGCGTCGAGCCATACATAGACGTCGTCGCCGAGCGTCCACAGGGGGTCGTCGCGGGGCGCGTGGACCGTGACGACGGCGCCATGGACGTCATGCCTCGCCATCTCGGCGGCGACGGCCACCAGGTCGGCGACGTCCACCGAGGCGGCCGCGCGCTGGAGGAAACCGCTTCGGATTGGGCCCTCGTCATGGAGGACATCTTCGCGCCGGCGGGCATCCGCGTGGGACGCCATGGCGCAGCCGAGCGCGAGCAGGGATGCGGTCGCCGTGAGGGCCGAGGCCACGAGAACGGGCGCGAGCGGGACGTCCTGCCCGACGATGTACGTGGCGCCGGCGGCCGGCACGACCACGAGAAGCGATGCCGCGAGCGCGGCCGCGCTGGCGCCAACGAGGAGGATGGGGCGCCGCAGGGCCGGGACCGCGGGCAGGAGGGCGGCTGCCGCGAACGGGATACCGACGTACGCCCATTCGAAACCTCGGAGGCCAGACCCCGCGAGGAGACTGAAGACGGAGAGGGAAACCAGCGCCGACGCCGCAAGCAGGGGCACGATGAGGCGCGCCGTCGGCGGCGGAGGACGTGCGGCGTACTCGCCCGCGTCCATCGCAGATGCTGCGTCCACGCGCCGGATGGCCGCCTCGTGGCCTCCGCGGCCCACGAGCCAGGCGAGGCCGGCGGCCCCGCCCAGAAGGACGGGGAGCTGGGCGAGCTCGAAGGAGCGCAGGAAGTCGAGGAAGAAGGAGGAGGCCGGGATGAAGCCGGCAAACGCGACGAGCGCGACGGAGGCGGAAAGGGTGCGGGGGCTCGCGTCCCAGCGAAGCCATCGCGCGGCGATTGCTGCCGCCGGGATCCCGAACAGGAGCGGAAGCGCGAGGGCGAAGTACACGAGGAAGCCGTGGTCGCCGGGAAGGAATTGGAAGAGAAGGCCGGCCCCGATGGCCGGGGGCGCCATCGCGGCGGGGGCGGCGAGCGTGCGCCGCGGCGACCCGAGGAACGCGAGCCACGCCGCGGAGACGGCCGCGAGGATCCAGCAGACGACCTGGCTGTAGAAGAGGAGGATGAGGGCGGCCTCGAGGAGGGCGAGGGCGAGGAGGGTCGAGCGGGCGAAAGCGGCCTCGCGGGCGTCGCGGGCCCGGCGCGCGACGAAGGGCAGTAGGAGGAGCGTCGGGCCAAGGAGCAAAGCGTAGGTCGGCGGTGGCAGCTCCACGTCGCGAGGACGGTGCGTCGTTCTATTTGAAGGGCCGCCCCTAAGTTGGGCGTCCTCTCTCATGGTGCCCGGCGGGTCCTGGAGTCCCATGCGATTCTACGGCGCCGCCCTCGCGCTCGGCCTGTTGACCGTCGTCCCCCCCCGCGCCGCGACGGAACCGTTCGTGCTCATCGAGGACCCGAAGGGCGACGCCGGCCCCCCCGGACGAGGGCTTCCGGCCGGAGCGGAGTTCCTGGACGTCGTCGAGGTCGGGCTTGCCGACGAGACCGCCACATCCGTGAAGCTGCGGATCCAGGTCGCGGCCGCGTCCGGTCCGCCGCCGTTCGGCGAGGTGGCCGTCCATTTCCGGGTGAACGGTTCGTGGTGGCTCGTCGGCTGGACCACGATCCTGTTCCCCGCGCCGCCGTTTACCTACAAGGGCGGTTTCTACTGCCCCGCGGAAGAGGGCGGTGTGACGGACGCTTCCAAGTGCGACGGGTTCCCCGCGGTGGTCGCGGGCAACGCCTACGTCGTGACGATGGACCGGGCCATCCTGCGTGCCCTCGACGCCGGCGTCGTGCTCGACCGGCCGAAGGCGTACGGGGACGTGTACAACCCGGGCGTCCGTTTCGACGAGACCGCAGTCGGGAAGGCGTTCACGTTCGCGAGGGGGAACGCGACGCCGCCCGTGGCCGCACCCGAAGCGGAGCCCTCGCCACCGACCATCGATGCGACCGCCATCGACGCACCCGCGCCGCGCGGATCTGCGCCCGGCCCAGGGACCCTCGTGGCGGTCCTCGTGCTCGCCGTCGTCGCGTGGAGGCGCCGCTAGGCCTTCGCGCGGCCGGCTGAGGCGGCAAACAGCACGCGCGGCGCGGCGGAACGCAGCGGCAGCCGAAAGTGGTACGACGCGATGTGCATGCCTTGGCTGAGGTAGAACCGGTGCGCGCCGACGCGCTGGACACCGGAGTCGAGCTCGAGCGCGTCGCACCCTTCGCGCCGCGCCTCCTCGACGAGCCAGTCAAGAAGAGCCCGCCCGTGGCCCTTCGACCGCTGCGCCTCGTCGGTCACGAGGTCGTCGACGTAGAGCATGCGCCCCGTCTCTTTCTGGAACAGCATGTTCTGGACGCGGTAGCCCGCGACGGCCGTCGCCTTTCCGCGGACCTCCGTGAAGGCCAACCGGTACCCCTCGTCGGCCTGGTCGCGGACGCGACGCAGGAAGGAGGGTTCGTCGAGGTGGGGCCGCAGTTGGTTCATCACGGGAAAGCAGAGCCTCAGGGTTTCCGGGGATTCGGCCCGGCGGACCTTCACCATGGTTCGCCGCAAAGCCCGGGCGGGTTCTTGAACGCGATTGGTCAGCCACCGGCGGGAGCCCGACCCCAAACTCAAAGACGTGGCGCTGCGTGCTCTGGATTCCACGATGGCAACCCCCGACTGGCTCCTCAGTTCGTGCGGCCGCGACGGTTCGTGAACGGCCTGTTTGCCGCCTTCGCGGGCGCGATGGGGCTCGCCTACGTCTTCGCGAACCTGTCCCCCGACTACCTCGGCTGGGTCGGGGCGTGGGCCATCGGCGTCTACATCGGCCTCGCCGTCGTCGCCGCCGCGTGCCTCGTCTGGGTGGCCCGCGAGTTCCCGAACGAGGTCGTGGGCGCGACGCGACGGTCCTTTCTCGTGCCGTCGTTCGTCTCGGGCGGCGCCTTCGTCGCCCAGATGGTCGTCCTGTACCTGTTCGTGGAACGACACGGGGCCCTCCCCTTCTCGGGCCTCCCGCCGTCCTGGTTCGTCCCCGGCATGATCTCGTTCCTCGGCCTCCTCGGCGCCTTCCTCTATCTCTTGCTCGTCCTTGCGCAGCGTGTCCCGCTGCTCCACGGGGACGCGGGGGCGAGGGCTCGGAAGCAGGTCGCCCTCGTTTCGCTCGCCCTCCTCCCGTACGTCGCCCTCGCGTCGGCGGGCCACGCCCTCGGCACGTTCCAGGGCGAACACAGGCTCGGCGCGGCCGCCTACGGGGCCCTCGTCCTCGTTTGCCTCGTGCCTGGTTTGCTGTGGTTCCGCAACGCGGAACGGGCCCGGGGCGACGAGCGCCCGCTCTTCCTCACGTTGGCGGTCGCGTGCTTCGCGCTTCCCCTCGCGGGCACCGGGTTTGTGCTCCTCACGCCCGACTGGAACAAGGTGGGCGTCCTCGGACTCTCCCGCTTCGCGGGCGTAGCCGTCCTCGCGTACGCCGTCCTCCGCCAGGGACTCTTCGACCTCCAGGTGCGCCTCAAATGGACCATCAGCCGTGGGACCCTCGCCGGCCTGTTCGTCGCCATGTTCTTCATCGTGAGCGAACTCGTCCAGGACTATGTCGGCAAGGTCGTAGGGGCCGCGGCCGGAATCGCGGCGGCCGGCGGCCTCGCCCTTGTCTTGGCGCCGCTGCACCGAATGACGGAACGCGTCGCGGACGCCGCCCTGCCGCGCGTGCGGCCCGACGACCCCGCCTACCTCCTGGGGCAGAAGCGGGAAACCTACCGGGAGGCCCTGTTCGTTGCCTGGTCGGACGGCCAGATCACGGCGAAGGAGATGCGGATGCTGTACCGCCTGCGGGAGGCCCTGGGCCTCCCGGACGAGGAGATCGCGCGGCTCGAACACGAGGTGGCCGTGGGAAGCGGCCCCGACCCGAGCCCGCCCGGGCGCCGCGCCAAGGCCACGACCCCGTGACGACGCCATTCTAACCGTTTGCGGCGACGGTTAAACTACCCCGTGGGGTTTTCGGGGTCCGATGACGCTCGCGGACTCCCACGTCAAGAACCTGCTCAAGGAAGGAACGACCCGGGCCGGAAGCCCCCCCAGCGGATCGGAATGGCGCGTGTCCCCCGAGGCGATCGAGGCCGCGAAGAAGCTCGCCGAGGACTACCTTAGGAAGCTAGGAGAGGCCTCGGCGCGCAATTGCGGGGCGGCGAAACGGAGCACGCTCAAGGCCGAGGACGTCAAGGAACCCATGCCCGCCCCGATGGGGTAGGCGGGACGTCGCCCGGTTGGGTCCTCATCGTTCCTTGTAGTAGAGCCGCATCGCGATGGGTGCGGCGACGAGGACGATCAGGACGGATGCGCCTAGCACCCAAAGTACGTCGTCCCCGGGGTTCTCGCCGCGCGTGAGCGCACGGGCCGCCGTCGCGAGGTGGGTGACCGGGTTCTTCGACACGATGGCGCGTAGCCACCCGGGAAGGGTACTGAGCTCGACGAAGATGTTGCTTGCGAACGTGAGCGGCATGAGGAAGACGAAGCTCGTCGTCATGACGGACTCCGGCGTCTTGACCCGCATCCCGAAGATGATCCAGATCCACGAGACGGCGAAGGCGAACGTGAGCACAAGCAGGAACGCGAGGAGGACGCCCAACGCGCCGCCCTCCGGCCGGAACCCGAGGATGAACCCGACGATGAGGATCACCATGGAGGCGACCGAGTAGCGGAAGAGGTCGCCCGCGAGCGCGCCGAGGATGGGCGCGGGCTGCCACATGGGGAGGCTTCGGAACCTGTCGAAGAGGCCTTTCTGGATGTCGGTGTTGACGCCGACGCCCGTGTAGACCGTGATGAAGATGATGGTCTGCACGAGGATCCCAGGGAGGAGGAACTGGATGTACTCCTTGGGCGAATTGGCGAGCGCGCCCCCGAACATGAAGGTGAAGAGGAGCGTGAACATGATCGGCATGATCGTCACGTCGAAGAGCTGGAACGGGACGTGCTTGATCTTGAGCATCGCCCGCCAGGCGAGCGTGAGGACTGCCGACGGCGCCGAAGCGGCCTTGGGACGCGCCTGCCGTGAAAGGATGCGCTCGGCGCCTGCGCCGGTGGGCATGGCGTCGGGACTCATTTTTCCGCCCCCCTTCGCGCGGGGGCGACGGGCGGCGCGGATGCCGGTTCCTCCGGCTTCTGCTCCTCGGCGGGCCGGCCCGTGAGCGCGAAGAAGACGTCGTCCAGGCTCGGGCTCCCGAGCGAGAACTCACGGACGCGGATCCCGTCCTTGCCGAGGGACGCGAGGACCTTCGACGCCTCGACCGGGTTCGCGACCTTGACGCTCACCGACCTCGGGTCCATTTCCGGTAGGATCCCATCGCCAAGGATCCTCGTGATGATGGCCTTCGCCTTCGGAAGCTGCTCCTCGTCGTTGAGGCGCACGTGGAGCGCGTTCGCCCCGACCGACGCCTTGAGGTCCCGGCTCGTCCCCTGCGCGATGAGGCGGCCATGGTCGATGACCGCAAGGCCCTCGGCGAGGCGGTCGGCCTCCTCGAGGTACTGCGTCGTGAGAAGGACCGTCGTCCCGCGTGCGGCGATCCGTCGGACGATGTCCCAGACCTGGTTGCGGCTGTGCGGATCCAAGCCCGAGGTCGGCTCGTCAAGGAAGAGCACCTCTGGGGTCACGACGAGGCTCGCCGCCACGTCGATGCGCCGGCGCATCCCGCCCGAGTAGGTACGGACCTGCCGCTTCGCGGCCTCGCCGAGGCCGAAGCCTTCTAGGAGCTCGGTCGCCCGTTCCCTCGCGTCGCGCCACGGCATCCCGAGGAGGCGCCCCACGAGGACGAGGTTTTCGTGCCCGGATAGCTCCTCGTCGACGGACGCGTACTGCCCCGTGAGGCCAATCTTCTGGCGGACGAGGGCCGCCTCCCGGACGACGTCGTGGCCGAGGACGCGGGCCGAGCCCGCGTCGGGCCTAAGCAGCGTCGCGAGCACACGGATCGTCGTGGTCTTGCCGGCCCCGTTCGGGCCGAGGAGCCCGTAGACGGCGCCGCGCCGGATCCGGAGGGAGATGCCGTCGAGGGCGCGCGTCTTGCCGAAGTTCTTCGCCAACCCCTCGGTCTCGATCGCGTGCTCCAACGGAATGCGCCTTCCGCGCCGATACCGGCGCAGGGGCGGCGAAGCGCCGACGTGTCTTAACCGGGTAGGTCACGGGGGTGAAAGTGCCCGTGGTGGCGCGGGGCACCGAGGGGGCTACTTGCCCCCCTCGAGCCGGTCGGGCAAGGGCGTGGGGCGTTGGTGCATCCCGAACGCAGGGCGCGGGGCAAGAAGGGGCCGGCCCGGGACGCCGACGGGGACGCTTCGGCCGAAGGTGACCCAGACGAGCCCTGCCCCGGCCGCTGCAAAGAGGAGGCCGATGCCTCCCATCCCGACGCTCGTCGCCTGGGCGAGCTCGCCGGCCGCCTGGTTGGCGTGTCCGCCCGCGAGGGACCCGGTAAGGGCGATCGCGAGGGGGCTCCAGGCGTCCCGCAGCTGGCGCTCGATGGGGTTCGAGCGGTCGAACTGGGCGTAGTACTTCTCGACGGTCATGTTGTAGGTGCCCGCCTCGGCGTAGGTCACGCCGCGGTACGTGATGGGCACGTCGGCCGCGGTGAGCTTCACGGCGACGGTCCCGTGGAGCACGTGGTAGGTGATCGTGGCGTACTGGTACATGAGCTCGTCCCGGGTGTTGATGATCGGGTCGCTGGGGTCGAAGTTGCCGTCGTCGACCGGGTACTTCCACTCGTCCTTGAGGAGCGACATGATCTTCTGGGCGCCCTCGGGGGTCCCGCGGTCGACGAGCTGCCCGGCCTCGTTGTAGGAAAGGGTGACGCCTTGCGCCTCGTACATCGCCTGGGCGGAGGCGAGGCCGTCGTTGGCCTTCGGGAGCCCGTACAGGAAACCCGCCGCGGCGACCGCGATCCCGGCCGTCACGAGGGCGATTCCGAGGAGCCGCATCCGCCGTTGCATTCCGTTGGCGCCAAGCAGGTTCATCATCGTCTGCATCTCCTGTGGGGGCTCCGGCCCCCATGCGTTGAGATGGCCCCTCCTTGGGTTCAAGGACATTGCCGGTTCTTGGACGTGATTCTCAGGGGTGAGAACCTACCAAGGCGGGACGTCGCTCAAGAACGAGAGAGGGTTCCGGCCCCATCGGCCACGCCGCGATTCCCGGCCCCCTCTGGCGGGGCCCCGTGCCCCGGTTTTCCCATCTTTAGAGGCGGCACGCATATGAAACGCCAGGGAACCTCCCTTTTGAATGAAGACCTGGGCCTGCCTTCTTGCCGTATTGACGATCGTTTCGTTTCTGGGCGGATGTCTCGACGGTGGACCAGACGGCGACCAGGCCGGCCTGCCGGGAAATCCGGCAAGCCCAGCGCCCAAACTGCTGGATCCCGCCTTGGCCGTCGGACAGGATCGGCCCCTTCTCAAGGAACGGGTCCGGGCCCGGGAGATCGACGTCGCGACGGATCCCAACAACCCGCTGCACATGGCCGCGGTCATGATGGTCCCGTACCCGACGCAGTACGCGCTTGCTCCCTACGATTCGATGCAATGGACCGGCATCGCGTTGAGCGACGACGGCGGGAAGACCTGGAAGTACGAGCCAATCCGCGGCTACCCGGGCGATTCGCGCCCCGGCCCCTTCCCCGGCGCCTGGGCACTGGGTGATGCGGTCCTCGCGTTCCAGCCCGACGGCAGCCTGCTCGTGGCCGTCCTCGTGATCCGGCCACCCGTCGCCATCAGTTTCGACGTCGTCGAGTTCCCGTGGGGCTCCCGCGAGCCGCGCTTCGTCTCCGAGTTCTCGAACGGCGCCCTGGGCGTGAAAGGCCTCCACGGCGTGCCGACCACGCAGCCGGGGATGCACGTCGACAAGGAGCAGATCTCGATCAATCCCGTGACGAAGGTCGTCTACGCGGCCTGGGCCGAACGATGGCAGCAGACGTCGGAGGCCCGCCTGGTCTTCGCAAAGAGTCGCGACGGCGGACGCACCTGGACGGAGCCCCTTCCCCTCGCGCCGCCGAGCCCCCACTACGTGGGCTCGGGGCAGCATCAGATGGGCGGCTGGCCCATCAACACGGCGGATGGCCGATTGCTCGTGCTGTGGTCGGATTGGCGCGCGAACACGTTCTACGTGAGCGAATCCGTGGACGACGGGGCGTCCTTCAAGCCGCCGCGCGCGATCAGCCGCCATCCCGGCTTCTACGTCCCCTCGGTCGGGATCGACCTCACGGGCGGTCCGCATCATGGCACGCTGTACGCGGCCCTCGAGGACAACCGGAACGGGAACGGCGACGGCGACGTGTTCCTCCACGTCTCGCGCGACGGCGGCGCCACCTGGGACGATTCGGTGCGCGTCAACCAGGACCCGATCGGCAATCGCGTCGACCACCGGATGCCGGAGCTCGTCGTCGAGCCCGACGGCGCGGTCTCGATCGTGTACATGGCGGCAAGCGACGGGCCGCAGGCGTGGCACGCGTTCGTGGCGCGCTCGGTCGATGGCGGCCGCACCTTCCAGGAGTACCGGGTGAGCTCGGCGCCGACAAGCCCCGCGAGCATCAACAACCAGCCCAGTTTCCTCACGCACCTCGGCGACTACTTTGGAATCTCCTACAACGACCGCGGGATCGTGGCCGTCTGGCAGGACGGCCGCAAGAGCACGGCCCAGACCCCGTATTCCGAGGCGTGGATGGTCGAGCTTCCGACCCGGGACGCGTGATGGGTCTGCCGGCCCGGCTCCTCTCCGGGTTCCTCGCGTCGGTCCTCGTTGCGGGCTGCGTCGCGTCCGTCCCCCAGTCGACGCCTCCCCCGCCGCCCGAGGACCCGTTCGAGGACGCGTACCCGCCTCGCGACGGCTCCCTTTGGCCGGCGAACCTCACGGGCCCCTTCGTGGCGCTTCCCCTGGAGCACGTCACGGTCCCGACCTTCGACGGGGTGAAGCTCGACGGTTTCGTGCGTCGGCCCGCGCTCCCCGAAGGCGTCAAGCCCCCGATCCTCATCAATTCCAGCCCGTACTTTGCGACGACGTCTGACAGCGGCGCCGACCCATGGGTCAGGGCGGGTTTCGCCCACGCCACGTTCAGCGTCCGGGGGACCGGCAACTCGGGCGGCTGCCTCGATTTCTTCGGCGCGGACGAGCAACGGGACCAGGTGGTGCTCGTCGAGTGGGCGGCGAAGCAGGTCTGGGGCAGTGGTCGGGTCGGGTTCTACGGGGGATCCTACCGTGGAACGACGGTCCTGCAGGCCGCGGTCCAGGCGCCGCCTGCGCTCAAGGCGGCGATCGCGGTCGCCCCCGTCCCGGACCTTTTCACGATGCTCTCCACGCCGCAGGGCGCGCTCTGGAACGAGGTGCCTGCCCAGCTCGCCGCCGCGTTCAGCGGGATCGCGGCCCTGCCTCGCGCGCTCGGCGACGACCCGGCGGGCCACGCGGACGGCGCGATCGCGAGGCTCGCCGCGGGCGGCCCCGGCCGCCTGTGCCCGGACGTGGCGCAGGCGTTCGCCCAGCTCAGCCTGGAACCGGGGATTACGCTGCGCGACGCGCCGTTCTTCAAGGAGCGGGACCTGCGGCCGCGGCTCCCCAACATCCGCGCGCCCCTCATGTGGACGGACGGGTACTACGACGACCAATACTTCGAAGGCGCCCACGCGTGGTCCCACGTCACGGGCGCCCCCTTCGAGTACATCGCAGGCCCTTGGCCCCACGCGCTCCCCACCGTGCCGGAGAACGGCCGTTTCCAGGACGTCATGAACCAATGGTTCGACTTCTGGCTCAAGGGCCTCGGCGACCCGCCCCCCAACCTGGGGAAGGCGTTCTGGCAGGACACCGCCAAGCCCGGCGTGTACCCGAACCGCGGCTTGGGCGAGTGGCACGTGAGCGACGCATGGCCTCCGCCCGAGGCCAAGCTTCACCACTTCAACCTCACCGCCTCGGGCCTCGCCGAGAACGCGCCCGGGGCGAAACGCTCCTATCGCGCCGTGCCCATCCCCGAAGGCACGAGCGCCCCGGTCCTGGGGGAGGGCGGCTGGCAGTGGCCGAAGAGTTTCCTCTGCGACGAAGCCGCCGCGGCGGCGCAGCCCGCACGGCTCGTGTACCGCACGCAGGCCGCGGATAAGGCGTGGCTCCTGGCGGGGATCCCGACGCTCAACCTGACCGTCGCTAGCGACGAGCCGGGCGGCGTCGTGAACGCGTTCGTCCTCCTCGAGGACGCCCGGGCGCGATCGTGCAGCGACCCCAACGCGCCGGGTCCGGCCCTCATCAGCTTCGGCGCCGCCGACCTCCAGTTCCGGCGCGACATCTACACGGCGACGCCGTTCCCCGTTGGAACACCGACCCCGATCCAGATCGAACTCACGGACATCGCGCAGGTCATCCAGCCCGGCCAGCGCGTCGTGCTCGTCGTCGGCGCCGGGAACCCGGCGGACCACCAGAGCCGCTACGCGCCGTCCATCACGGTCCATGAAGGCACGCCGGAGGCGCCCACGTGGTTGACGCTCCCGGTCGTCGAACGCGCTTGAGGAGAGACCTTCGAGCCCGGACGGCGCCCTAGGGCCGGTCCGCGCGCATCTCAATCGCGTCGTCGATCCACGCGCTGTGGTCGAAGAACCCCTGGAAGAGCCACGCCTCGGCCTTCGCGACGCCCGGGATGGTCGCCCCTTGTCGACGGAGGCGTTCGACCTCCTCCGAGCTCTTGGCAAAGAGGAGCATGTCGAGCGTGCCCAGTGCCGGCGAAGCGGGCCGGTACGTGTAGACGCGATGCTCATCGAAGGCGCGCAGGATCGCGTTGGTGGTGGCTGCGCCTGCCGAGTCGCGGAGGTAGAAGAGGAGCTCGAACAGGATGAGTCCCTCGGCCTTGGCGGGGTTGAGCAAGGGCACGACGAAGAAGCTCCCTTCGCGCGCCATCATGGCGTAGCGGCGCTTGACCGTGCGGCCGCTCACTCCCACGGCCTCCGCGACCTCCGCGAGCGGCCGTCGGGCGCGTCCGCGCAGCGCGCGCAGGATCCTCCAATCGAGCGCCGAGAGGCGGCGCTTGACCGTCGGCATGTGCCGGTCGTAGAAGCGCCGCGGGCTCGCGTCGCCCGACTTCTCCGAGAGGAAGGCAAGCTTCTCGGCCAATTCGTCGGGCCCTTGGAACGCGAAATCGGCGCAGACGCCATCGCCGAGGAAGTCATGGAGCTCGATGAGGCCCTTGAGTCCCGCCATCGCGTCGACCGCACCGCGTTTGCCGCCCTCGGTGCGGACGCGGAAGAAGTAGCCGCGGCCGCCAAGGTCGAGGTGCCGCAGGTTGGGAAAGATCTGGTAGCCCGCGATCACGCCGACGTCTTCCATGCGCGCGATCCGCTCCTTGACGGTCACGACGCTCGCATCGACGGCGTTAGCGATGTTCGAAGGCTTCAACGCCTCGGGCGGCTTGGCGTGGCGGTCGTAGGGGCGGATCCCCATGGCGCGGATGATGCGCACGTCGAGGGCGTCCACTTGAGGGCGGACGCCCCCGGCGCGTTTGACCGTTGCGGCTACCTCTTGGTCGCGCGCGTGAGGACGTAGTCCATCTTGACGACACCCTGGGTCCAAAAGGGGGCGCAGGCCTGGATGAAGTCGCGCCGGAGCGCCTCGAGCTTGGCGCGGTCGCCGCCGAGGGACTGGACCGCTTTCATCGTGGGCCCGTACTTCGTGCTGAAGAGGCGCCAGAAGTGTCCGACGGAGACCGCGGGGAAATCGAGGGAGCCATCCTCGGAGCGCACGTCGCGGACCTTGTCGCCGAGGCGCTGGCGGACGACGTCCACGTCGCCCCAGAGGAAGGGCGAGGGCGGCGGGTTCACGGGAGGAGCCACGTGCTTCCCCATCGCGGCGAAGAAGGAGTTGGCGACGTTGCCTTTTCGGTGCGTGACGAAGCTCAGGCGGCCCCCAGGCTTGAGGACCCGCAGCATCTCGGCGATGACCACGTCGGGCCGCGGCGCGAACATGTGGCCGAAGCTCGAGAGCACGACGTCGAAGGTGGCGTCGGGGAACGGAAGGTTCTCGGCGTCGCCCTCCTGCCACGTGATCCCCTGGAGGTCCGCCACGCCGGCCTCCTCCTTTGCGACCTGCAGGAGTTCTGGCGTGAGGTCGAGGGCGACGACCTTGGCGCCGGTCCGGCGGGCCGCGATCGCCGTGACGCCCGTGCCCGTAGCGACGTCGAGCACGTGGTCACCGTCCTGGACATGGGCCGCCGCCACGAGTCGGTGCGCGGCCGGAGGCACGAACGCGGCGATGTCGTTGTAGGAACCAGTTGCCCAGGCTGCCTTCGCGTTGGTCTTGAGTTGCAGGATAGCGTCCATGCCCATGACAAGGGGTCGGCGGCGGATGTAGGTGGTGAAAGCCGGGCTTTCGGATTTGGACACCAAAAGCGGCCTTGGCGTCCACGCGCGCGACGCCGCGCCTCGACGATCAGGACCTTGGATAATCCTGATTACCATGTTGGATAATCTGGATTATTCAGTTCTGGAGACCGAGGAAAATTCGTCGAACTACCCTCCAACCCGGTCATTACGATCTGCCTCGCAGCTCCCTAACAGCGGGCTTGACCGGAGCACGCGTGCACGGGCACCCGTACTACGATTGGTCAGGCGCGCCATGGCCACCCGGCCCCCGTTGCGGGGACCGGGCCAGCTGGGCGCGAACGGTTCGCTAGTAGGAACACCACCACGTGTCTTCGGGTTCCTCCCAGCGCTGTAGGAGCGTATCCGAGTCCCGGTCGACCTTCCCATTGCCGTTTTCATCTTTCCAGACCTCAAACCAGCCCCAAACGTCGGGCCGGGCGTCAATGCCGGCGCAATGAAACTCCGCCTCGACCTGGCCGATTACCAGAACGGGTCCAACTGAAGGCACGCAGACACCGTTGAGCCACAGTCGGGGTTCGTCTTCAGGCCCCAAGCCACATTGTGCCGGCGGTGATTGGGTGTCGGTCTCGTCGTTATCCTGCGTCGACGAACAGCCGGGGTCGCTTGGATAGTCCGTCTGTCCGTCCTGATCGTTGTCCATCCCGTCTTCGCAGGCCGCGCGCGGCGGCTCATTGGATTCATCATCGTCTTGGGACGACGAACAACCGGGATCCGTCGGATAGTCGATCGCGCCGTCGCCATCGTTGTCGGTTCCATCACCGCAGGCCGAGGCGGCAGCCGCGTTGTACTCGTCCTTGTCCCCCTTCGCCGAACAGCCTGGATCGGCAGGGTAGTCGGTGTACCCGTCCCCGTCGTTGTCCGCCCCATCGTTGCATGCGGGGGCATTGTTCCCGTTCCCGTCGCGGGCTTCCGCTTCCGGCAAGAACGCGAACACGACCAATCCAACCGCCAACACGGCTGCGCCGATTTGTTGCATGGACACTCTCCAGGCGTCCGGCGGATATACTTCCCCTCCAACTTGTCGATTGGACTTCTCTTAGAACGCGAAACGAGAGTCCGCACCAGAACCGTTATGCCGTTCTCCTCGAATGAGCGTCCCATGTCCAGCGGATTGCGTCCGTTTCCTGTTGACTATGCTGGGCTCGCGGACGCGTTCTCGGTCCTCTCCTATGAGGCGCGGCTGGAAATCCTCGACGCGCTCCGCTTCCCCAAACCTCTCTCGGAGGTCCGGGTTCGACCCCACCGCGTTCAAGCCGGTCACAACCCGGAGCGACCCATGTCAAAACAGGCGGTCCAGGTCCACCTAAACAAGCTCGTGGAATCGGGGATCGCCCACATGGATACGGACGAACCTACGCCGGGCCAGAAAACCCACTACTACACGGCCAACGCCGCGCGACTCTACGCCTTGTGCG
>JACPAO010000107.1:0-15548 GCA_016180755.1 Methanobacteriota archaeon | reverse complement strand
GCGAAGATCTTCGCAGCCTATGCGTACGATACGCCACCCGCGTCCCAGTGGCAGAGGCAACCGGCACTGTTGCGAACGCGGCCGCCCGGGAGCGACCCGCGGGACCCGCGCTCATGCTCGTCCATGGCGTCTTCGAGGGCCAGCCGTTCCCCCTCGACCCGAAAAGCGTCGACGCGCAAGGACGCTGGGTCATCGGCCGGCGAAAGGACGCGCAGATCCTCCTAGGTTATGATCCATTTGTGAGCGGCGAACACGCGATCATCACGAGAGAAGCCGGGGGCTTCCGCATCACGGATGGACCCTCAAGCAAGAACGGCACCGCGCTCAACTGGCGCGTGTTGCCCAAAGGAGGCAGCGACCGGCTCTTCCCAGGAGACGTGATTGGGGTCGGCCGGTCCGTCTTGGTGTATTCGGCCGGCGCACGGGGCTAATTCGGCCTTCCCCCAATGTCCAAGTTGGAGGGGCCTTATCTTCCCCCAACAAGTCCCCAGGCCTGTTGCCCACGGCTCTGTCGCCGTTTTTCAAGCCTCAGCCGTGGTTTCATATACGTGCCCCGGGACTCGACTCCAGGGTGGTGGCGTGACAGCCCAACGAAAACGGCCGATGATTCTGGTCGCCGCTGCCCTCATCCTCCTTGCTCCGTCCGCGTCCGCGGACTGGCGTCATGATGCGTACGATGTCGGCCGTAGCGGGTTCACTTTAGATCCGGGGCCCGAATGGGGCGACCTCTCGTACATGCTCGATCTGGGTTTTCAGAAGCCTTCCCGCAAAGCACCCCTGGTGATCATCGATGGCAAGGCCTACGTTGAAGGAAATGATGGGCACGGACACAAGATTTTCGAGATTGACATCCAAGCCGGGACGGTTCGGGAATTTCTGCGCTTGAATGGGACCGGCTTGGCGGAGACGAAGGGCATCATGGTCATGGAGACGGATGGATCCACCCTATTCGGAATCCAGACGGGACGACATGCGTTTGCGCTACCGCTTAAGCCCGGTGGGCGAAGCTGGTCGGTCCAACTCGTGCCTGCCGTCGAATACCCACCGGAGACTGCCGAAAACGACTGCCTGCTAGGCGGTGCCATGTTGCTGGTCGGCGAGTCGATTTTCGTGTCATGCGATGTGGCCGCGCAGTCGACCGTTGTTATCTGGAAACTCAACGCGCGCAACGGAACGGAGGTCTGGGAGCGACCAATCGTGATCAAGCCCGAGCCCGAGCTCATAGCCGAATCCCCAACGGACATCTACTCGGCGCTTCCCCGGCAAGGGCTTATCTCGATTGCGACCGGGCTCACGTTGTCAGGAGAAACCCTGATTGTCTCCATGACCAGCACGTTGGAACCCGCGGAGGGTCAATCGAACAATTGGATTGAGCGAAACAGCACACGGGCATCCTATCACGGCTACGCGTTGGACGGCAAGCCACGATGGGCTCACACGAGCCCCCCTTCCCACGACGCAACCCCGGCCGGGCCCCGTCAGCCAGCACATCGTCCCCCCGCGGCGGCCGCCAACGGCGACTACGCCGTGATGGAGATCGACGACGCACTACTTCAACGAAAACGCGACAACCATGGCGCCAACCCTGACCGCCACGTCCCTTTCCGAGGAAACGAGTCTACCGTCGCCGATTCGGGCACCGGCTTCATGATTGCGCCCGATGGTCTTTACGCGATGTCACAATCCACCGTTCACTACTTGACACATGACCTGCAAAAAAAAGCATCGTGGACAGTGCCTGGAAGCCAACAATTCGGATGGGGTCCCCCGCTTCGGACCGGGAACGGCGTCCTCATCACCCGTTATGGCTCTCTCGACGAGGACGAAGACCAGAATACGATCCAGGCGCTCGATGCAACCACGCTCCTCCCGCTGTGGGCGCACGAACTTCCCCTGAACCGTTTCTTCGATGAAGACGCTTGGCACCGCACGGTCACGTTCGCGGTCGAACGCGAAAACATCGTTGCCTGGACCATGGACGGCTATTTCCTGGCCTTCGGGAACACGACCGCGTCCATCGTGGTCCGGCCGACCGTTTCAACCTTGTACCCAGCCCCTGAAGACGTCGTCCTCGTTAACATGGCCGACAACGCGGCTGGACGGTTCGGCCCCGCCGTCGAATTCATGGCCGACTGGGGCGACGGAACCTCGACACCATGGCAGACGTCGCCAATCTTGGAGCACCGTTACGCGTCTCCAATGGAGGCGAAGGCGCGAGTCTTTGCCCGCAACGCGGACGTGACGCAGTCCAGGTCTGTTCCCATTCCGTTCCATGTCGGAGCTATCGATCCGGCCGCCGCCGTGGCGGCGTCGGGGGTCCCCCGGGCGCAAGCCTTTGAGGGTCCTTCCCCAACGGACCGCTCTGACGGCCTTATCGCGGCCCTCATCGCCGCGATCGCCGTCGCGTCAACGGCGCTGATATTCGTGTTGCTCCTCGTGGCGCGTCGGAGCCGTGACCCCACGCAACGATTGGAGGCTTACAACGCGGTTCTGCTTCAACAAATCGCCCAGGACGTCCCGCCCGAAGCGCGGTTCGAGAACCTGCGCCCGCTGCGCGCGTCCATGGGTGTGACGGATCAGGAGCACGCGATCTTGGAACTCGCAGGCACCCGCGCATTAGGCGCGAAAGGAATTCTCAGCGATCTCCAGGTGGGGGACCTGTTCCTTGGTCGTTTCCGCGTCCTCAAACGGCTCGGCGAGGGCAGCTTCGGAGCCGCCCACCTATGTCTTGACGAACTCGTGCAGCGAAAAGTCGTCATCAAGACATTGCGGGTCTCCTCGGGCGGACTCGACCTCATCCTGCGCGAGGCCCGCGCCTTGGGACGCGTCCAACATCCGAACGTGGTGACTTTGGTCGACGCGGATCGGGTTGGCGAAGGCGCGTTCATCGTGATGGAATACATGGAGGGCGGATCGCTGGGCGACCGGATCAACGGGTACGGGCCCGGTGAACACTGGGCCAACCTCGCAGAGGACATCCTTTCGGGCCTCGCCGCGATCCATGCAGAAGGCCTAGTTCACCGCGACATCAAACCGAGCAACCTCCTTTTCACAAAATCCGGGCGATGCAAGGTCGCCGACTTCGGCGTCGCCCACATGCCCGGTTTCGAGGCGACGCTCGCAGCTAGCGAGGGCGCGATCGGCACGATCCGCTACATGAGCCCTGAACAGGCGCGGGGAAAACACGCGACCATCGTCAGCGACCTCTTCAGCGCCGCCCTCGTGCTCTACCAGGCGTGGACCGGCTCCGCGTACTTCGAGGACCGGCCGAACGAGAACCCCGTCGAGTTGCAGATGCGCATCGCCAAATCCAACGGGTTCCACCCCCATCTCAAGGCGTCGCCCGAGATGATTGCCTGGTGGTCGAAGGCATTGAACTCCGCCCCACAGAAGCGGTTCCAGACGGCGGAGGACATGCAAGCCGGCCTGAGGCACGCCCTTCGAGCGAACCGCTCCTCAAGCGAGACGCCAAAGAATCGCGCAAAAGTTGTGGCTTTGCTTGGAACAAATTAGCGGGCCGGCCGCGACCGCTTCGCTTTTCCTCGACCAGAAGGCGAAGAACCAGAGCCCTCCAATCGCCTCTGGGGACCTTCAAACTCGGCTCATGGCAAGACGTCGGACAGAAGACCCGGCCGTGTCGTCATTTCCGCGTTCGATCCGGTGTCCAACCATGTTGTTGGACCGCCTTTATCCAAGAGCCAAGACTCGAGGAGTTTGGTGAATTGGGTGAACGTCCGAGCCTTCCCAAAAACTGGATTTGCCGTGATCGTGGCCGCTCTCATGTTGATGTTCTCTCCTCCCTCGACCGCAAACGGAAAACCGGACTGTAACGACCGGAGGGACAACGACGGCGATGGCGCCGCCGACTACCCCGAAGACCCGGGTTGCTCGGGACGAGGCGACCCTAGCGAACACGGCACCGATGCTTGCGACGACGGCATCGACAACGACGAAGACGGCACGGCGGACACCCAAGATGCTGGGTGTGCAAGCCCGACCGACGCAAGCGAGGTCGCCGAATACGCGCCATTCCACGACCTTGCGGACGCGGTCAATGGTCTGGAACTGCTGAGCGTGGCGGAAGGACCCCGCGGCTACCGCGCCCGCGCCTACGGCGACCGCGCCTATGTCACGACGTCGACGAGCGCCCAAGGCATCGTCATCTACGACATCTCGGACCCCGCGGCGCCCGAACGCATCGGCGCCATCAACGTCGGTGCCTGGCGCACCTACGAGGCGCTGGACGTCATGCATTACGACGAGGGCGACCGCACCGTGGTCGTCGCCTCGCTGATCCCCCTGGAGGGCGTCGACCATCAAGTCAACGGCTCCGTTGGGCCGATCGGGTTCTGGGACGTAACAGACCCCACCAACGTCACCCAGCTCGCCCTTATCGAGGGTACCTCCCACGGCGAAGCGTTCCATCCCCAGACCCACACGGTCTACGGTCGCGACGTCATCATCGACGCCTCGGACCCGAACGACATTCGGGTGCACCGCGAGTCGCCGCACTTGCGCTATGGCGGCGAGGTTCTCAGGAACGGCACGTTCGCCTGCCACATCCCCACCGTGGACGCGGCGCACAACCGCCTTTATTGCCCCGCCTCGAGGCGGACAATCATCGTCGATATCTCGGATCCGCTTAACCCCGTGCAGGTCGATGAGATCTTCCAGGCGGACGCGAACGGTGTCTTCTGCTGCGACCACACGTACGCCGTGCCCCTCCTGGAAGGGACGGTGCTTGCGATCAGCGCTGGCGAGGGGGATTGCGTCCAGACGCCCCCGGGCACCGAGTTCCCCACCGGTAGGCTCTGGTTCTACGACTTGACCACGTCGCCGCCGGCGTTCCTGAGCGTCCTCAAAGTGCCGGCCGTCCGCACCTCGCCGGGCTGCGTGACGGGCCCGACCGAAGGGTCCGAGGTCGGATCGGGCACGGGCCTCTTGGCGTTCGGCTGGCAGAGGGAGGGAATTGTCCTCGTGGACGCCTCCGAACCCCGACACCCGGTCATGCTCAGCATGGACAATTCCCAGGGGGTCTCGCGCGACGCGTTCTACTACCGCGGACTTGTATTCGGCACGGCAGTCCAATCTGGACTCGTCGTCATGGCACCGGTGGGAGATCACACGCGGCCCGTGGGGACGTGCAGCGATGGCATCGACAACGACGGCGATGGCCTCGTGGACTTCCCCGCCGACGTCACGGGCTGCCGGTCGGCAGAAGACGACGAAGGCTGCGTACGCGGCACAAACCAGTTCGGTCAGATTTGGTGCGACACGACGGGCATGGACTATCCCTTTGGTTAGGACCAAGGGTCCCGGGCGGAGGGTGCCTCCACGCCAACGTTGGAACTTAAGGTGGGCGACCCCGGCCGGCTTGGGCATCAAGCCGGGGAGGTTGAGTGGGCTTGACCGGATTTGAACCGGTGACCTGCGCGGTTTGCTAGCAAACATTCGCCGCTTGCTAGCAGACCATGGCTGGATTCTCAAAGGTCCCCGACCTTGAACCGGGAACCAGGGGATCTTGCTGGCAGAGCGATACCGCGCTACCCGCGGAGGGCCTCGATCAGACGCCGCGTCATGCGTTTCGCTTGTTGAAGGTCCGCCTCATGGAGTTGCCGTTCGAAGCCATACGTCCCAAGCGTGAACTCGGCGAGAAAGTTCTGCAGGTCTCGGACAGCGACCCCGGACGGAACCAAGCCCGCTTGAGCCAATGGCGCCGCGACGGCATGGTCCCGAGGGAACACGCCCCTGTGCTCCAACAGGATCGCTTTGCAGGCAAGCTCGGTCGCGTGCCGGTACGACTCGAACGCGGCGTAGCGATGCCCTGCTGCGTGGCTTTCCTTGGCTGCTTCGAACCATTCGACGGCGCCAGCGCGAAGTTGCTCTGCGTTGGTCATCGAGCCAACCCCGTCTTCACCAGGCGCCAGATGCCGACCGGCGACCGGCGTGGCCCCCGGAGGCCATCGTAAAGGACGATGCCGTCCGTCTTGACCGCCTCGCTGATCCACGACGGGACCTTCTCGGTTCGTTTTTGCCATTCGACGAGGAAGAGTTGGATCGGCCTTCGACCCTCAAGAGTCGTATCCGTCGCTTGATCTTCGATCCGTCGAAGGCGTTCGCGAAGCGACTCCGAGTGGAAGCAGAGCAGGTCGACGTCTGCGCCCGCGCGGGCTTTGCCTCGGGCCGTACTGCCGAAGTGGACGATGGTGAGGCCCTGATAGTCGCTCTCGCGCAACTTGGACCACGACGGTTTGAAGCCCTTGCGAGCATCCAGCAGGCCGTCGATCCGCAATTTGGTCAGAAACGAATGGACCGTTTCGCGGGCTTGGGGGTCTGGTATTTGTGAGGCGAGCGGAAACGACCAGTCGATCTCGCCTGCCGAGACCCATTCCAAGAACATTCCCTCCTTCGGCGAACTCCAACGCACGCTCGCCCAAGGTAGGGGTAAGTAATACACGACACGCCCTTGTGGGACGGCCTTTTGCGTGCGAGCTACGAGGCCCTCGCTTTCCATGCGTCGCAATCGCTGAGAGGCGAATCCGGGCGTCACTCGGAGCGCCGCGGCGACTTCTTCCACACGCAGCGGCCGGCCGGCCGCGTGCGCATCCGTGAGGAGGCGTAGAATCGAGCTGTCGGACTCCTTTAGCATTTTACTAATAACTAAATTAGTAAAGTAGCTACTTAGGTTTATCGGCGAGGGGAAGAATGGGATTGACCGGATTTGAACCGGTGACCTGCGCGGTTTGCTAGCAAACAGTCTACGATTGCTAATAGCATTACAGGAGCTATACTGCCATACGCCCGCCCTACGCCCTATCGAGGCTTTCGTTGGTGATTCGACGTACCAATTTCTGGGCGTCGAAATCCTTGTCGCGGCTCCAAATTGCATCTGCGCCCACCGCCAAGGCGCAGGCCAAGTACGGGACGTCCTTGGCATCGCGCTTGCCCAGAGCCATCTCGGCGCTTGGCAGGTGGGGCTTGATGGCCCCTTCGGGAACCCACGTGACTCCGGCTAGGATTCGGGCAACGAGTTCTTCCGTTTCGCCCAATGAGATGCCGGATCGCCGTGCAAACGCCGGGAGGTGCTTCCTAACCTCGTCACGCAGAAACGCCGGAGCGTAAAGTTGGGCCGCGGTCGAGAAGATGAGTCGCCTCGTCGGCCCGTCACGAAGCAACGCGCTGAGAACCGTATTGGCGTCCACGACGCACTTCAAGATTTGACTCCAAACCTCTTGGCCATCGCTTCGTCGATGATGTCGGCCATTTCGTCGACATCGTCTTGAGTCAGGTGCGACTTGGAGGCAATCCGGTCGGCCACCTCCAAGGCGCTCAACTTTTCGTCTATGGCTTTTGTAACCACGCCGCTCCAGTTGACATCTCGCCGCCGCTGGGCCTTCTTCCTCAGTTTTTCGGGTACGCTAAAGGTCATCCGGCTTGCCATGACCCCGCATTTGTCGTATTATGTATTTGTACGTAACGTGTGCTCTTGATGGGCTTGACCGGATTTGAACCGGTGACCTGCGCTGTGTGAGAGCGCCGTCATAACCGCTAGACCACAAGCCCGTCGTTCGGCCCGGTCGCGCAAGAAGTTCGGGCGCGGCTGCACCCTTGGCTCCTCACACGAGCCGGCCCCCGCGAAGGAGCCGAGGCGGGTAGATAAGCGTCGCGACGAGGAGGTTCACGGCGGGGCCGCCGACGATCCCTGTCCGCCGGCCCAGGCGTGCCGGGTCGTCTCGCAAAGGCAGTCGGGATCCTCGAGCTGGACCGTGACGTGGTCGATTCCGTACCGGCCGCGAAGCTCGCGGTGGATCACGTGCGACACGGAATCGTCCTTGGGGGTCCCGTGGAGGACGACGTGCGCGCTCACGGAGTCGACGCCCGAGGCGAGCGTCCAGACGTGGAGGTCGTGGACGTCCCGGACCCCGGGGACGCCGCGAAGCGCGGCGGAGATCTCGTCGGGATGCGCGTGCGCCGGGGCGCCCTCGAGGAGGATGTGGAGGGTCTGCCGCGTGAGGTTCCAGGTGAAGACGAGGATGAGGACCGTGATGAGGAGGGTGAGGATGGGGTCGGCGACGTGGAGGCCCCAAAAATAGACGGCCGCGCCGGCGGCGAGCGCGGCGGCCGAGCCGAGGGCGTCGCTCACGATGTGCAGGTACGCGGCGCGGACGTTGAGGTTGTCTCCGGTGCCGCGTTTGAGGAGGGCGGCGAGGGCGAGGTTCGCCCCGAGGCTCACGGCTCCGATCGCGGCGACGACGCGCCCATCGACGGTACCTCGGCGCGCTCGTAGCCGAAGGTCTTGCGGCTCGTGGCGGCCTTGACCGACCATCGCACCGCGAGGAACGCGAGGAGGATGGCGGCGAGGTCCGTCGCGTAGTGCGCCGCGTCCGCGAGGAGGACCAACGAGTTCGACGCGAGGGCCCCGACGACCTCGACGGCCATGATGGCGGCGCCGACGCCGAAGGCGATGAGGAGCCGTCGGCCGTTGAGCTCCGCGAGTTCGTGCGCATCGTGCTTCCGGCTCGTCGTCGAGGCCAGGGGCGAGGACGGGTGCGCGTCGGCGAGGGATTGTTCAACGCGCGTCGAAAGATCGGCCTCGACGTACCCTTCCTCGTCCGCCTCGACCCGGACGACGCCCCTGGCGAAGTCCGCGGTCACGGACCTGACGCCCGCGAGCACGGCGACCTGCTCGTGAAGGCGCCGGGCGCAGCCGCCGCAGCCCTCGTGGGCCGGCACCGCGAACTCGAAGGTCCGGACGCCCATTGAAGGGAAACTACGGTCCGCCTGGTATTAATGGTTGGTCGGCCGGACGCGCCTAGCGTCGGTGGCGCCGGCCGGTCTTCGGGAGCCCGCCGTGCTGGTTGCGCTGGTGCTCCAGCCAGCCTTCGCGGCTGTTGAACGTCGTGCCGCAGCACTCGTACGCGTGCTCCTGCCGTCTTGCAAATGCCATGGGTCTCGTCACCGGACGTACATGGCACTTCGGGGCCATGAAACCGTTGAGGGGCAGGACCCGCTCGTTCGTCGGACGCTCGGCGATTGTCCTAGGTCGTGAGCTTTAGGATCGCCTCGGCGATGTCGCCCTTCGTAGCCTCGAGCGCGGTGCGCGCCTCGGCGGGCGTCTTCCCGCTCTGCTCCGCGACGAGCTTCACGTCCTCGTCGGGGATCAGGAGGGGCGCAGGGGCGCCGCGCGCCGCGGTCCGCGGGCTCCCGACGACCTGGTACGTCTTCTGGCCCTGCGCGGTCATGATCGTGACCTCGGGCTTGTCGAAGACGATCTCCTGCGTCGGCGTGCGGATGATCACCTCTTGCACGTTCTCGACCTCCTTCACGTCGATCCCGAGCTGCCGCATCATCTGGTTCATCCGACGCGGATCGATCCGGCCGCCGAGTCCTGGCATCATCCGAAAAACCGTCCCGAGCCAAGCCGAGCACCGTATATATCCTTTGGTGGGTTGCAAACGACACGACGCTTCCGACCCTCGAATTTCGCATCCTCGACGCGAACGCGCCCGCCCACGGCGTCCCGCTCCGCAAGCTCATGCTGAACGCCGCGCGCGCCTGCGCCGCCGAGGCCGGGAAGCGCTTTGCGCCCAAGCGCGTCCTCGTGCTCTGCGGCCCCGGCAACAACGGCGGCGACGGGCTCACGATGGCGCCGCTCCTGGCCGACGCCGCCGAGGTCCGTGTCCTTCTTGCCCTGCCCCCTTCAGCCTTCAAGACCGACGAGGCCAAGTGGGCCTACGCGCGCCTCGACCGGTCCCGGGTCGCGGTGGAGACGTTTCGCGACGCGGCCCGTCTGCGCGAACTGCTTGCCGACGCCGACCTCGTCGTCGATGCCCTGCTCGGAAGCGGCGTCGAAGGCGCGCTCCGCGAGCCCTACGCGACGATCGTCAAGGCCGTCAACGCGAAGAAGCGGCGCGTGCTCAGCGTCGACGTACCCACGGGCTTCGAGGGGCGCGTCGCCATCCGCCCCACCGCGACGGTCGCGCTCCACGACAGGAAGACCGGCATGACGCCGCGAAACAGCGGCGTGATCGTCGTGCGCGACATCGGGATCCCCGCGGCGGCCTCGACCGACGTCGGGCCCGGCGACTTCGTCGCGACGTACCCCCGCAATCCCGCGGGCTCGCACAAGGGCCAGAACGGCCGCGTGCTCGTCGTCGCCGGCGGACCCTACACGGGCGCCCCCGTCCTCGCCTCGGTCGCGGCGCTCCGAAGCGGGGGTGCGCCTCTATGCGCCCACCGAGTCGACGCAGGCCGCCCAGGTCGTCCAGCCCGACCTCGTCGTCCATCCCGGGCTCGAACCGCGGCGCCTCGTCCCCGAGGACGCGGCGCGGCTTCGCGGCCTCCTCGACCGGGTCGACGTCCTGCTTATCGGGCCGGGGCTCGGGGACGACCCCGAGACGGCCGACGCCGTGGAGCGCATCCTCGGGGATGCGGCGAAGGCCCACCTTGGGACCGTCATCGACGCCGACGCGCAGGCCGTCGCCGGCCGCGACCCCAGGCTCCTGCGACGTCTTCGCCTGCTCTGCACGCCACACCATGGCGAGTTCAAGGAACTCACCGGCCGAAGGATGCCCAAGGACGAAGCGGGCCAGGCCGCAGCGGCCAAGGACGAGGCCCGGCGGCTTGGCCTCACGCTTCTTGTCAAGGGGCCTGTCGACCACATCACGGACGGCCGCCGGGCCAAGGCGAACCGGATCCACCACCCCGCGATGACGACGGGCGGGACCGGGGACGTCCTCGCGGGGCTGTGCGCGGGCTTCGTCGCGAAGGGGATGGCGGCTTTCCATGCCGCTTGCGCGGCGGCGTTCGTGAACGGCGAGGCCGGTCGGCGCGTCGCCTCGCGCCAGGGCGGCTCCCTCGTCGCGACGGACCTCCTGCGCGAGATCCCCCGCGTGTTTCGCGCCTGGCTCCGCTGAAGGGAAGGGCCGGCGCGCGTCTTCCTAAAGCCGTCCACCAAACGTACTTAAGGCCGGTCGGATAAACGAAGCCTGCTCGGTTGGGCAGCCATGCGTTTCGTCCCCTTGGTCCTCCTAGCCTTGTTGCTGGCGGCCGTCCCGGCCGCGCAGGCCGGCCTCGTCAAGAAGTACGATTTCAGCGTGGAGCTCGCCGCGCTCGAGTTCGGGGGCGAGGAGGGTAACGAGAGCGGCCAGGCCCCGGACCTCGCGCTCCTTACGGGCCGCTTCCACGCCCAGGGCGTCCGCCAAGGGCTCTACGGCTTCGTCGCGGCCCAGAACGGGTACGTCGGGAACACCACCAAGATCGAGGTCATCAACACGCAGGAGGACCAGGCGTCCATCTTCCAGCGCTGCGCCCCAAGCTTCGGCCAGGACCCGTCGTGCCTCGCGGAGCGGATCTTCCTCAGCGCGAACCTCACGCTCGGCAGCCAGGCGAACTTCCTCCTCTACAACGGCGAGGCGGCGTTCAACTACACGGCCGCGTCCGGCTTCGCCCTCCTCACGCTCTTCAAGCCGCCCCAGGACCTAGGCGGCGGGGCCGTCGCGAACCTCACCCTTGAGAACAGCCTCCTCGCGGTGGGACAGAGCATCGCTAGTACGGGCCGCCTGGACGCGTCCTCTAACGCGACCCTGGGGATGATGCCCGACGACAACAGCACGCTCACGATCACCGACGGAGTCCAGAGCCAGGAGTACAACGGGAAGCAGTACCTCTTCCGGATCTTCGGCCAGCCCCGGTTCGAGGTTCAGAGCACCGGCCTCCTTGCGCCGTTTCTCGGAAACTGCACCGCGGACCTGCGGCCTACGAGCGGCTCCGTCCTTCGAAACGAGTTCCAGCCCGAGAGCATCAACACGGTCCTCTCAAGCTTCGGCTCCCAACAGTCCGTCGTGAACGAGGACGTCGCGACCGGCATCAAGGAGATCGCGCCCATCCTCAACGGCGTCTTCTTCGGAACGGCGGCCGCCTCCATCGTGAACGACGAGCCCATCGACAACGTGGAGTTCGGCCTCATCCGGTACGGGGAAGTGACCCTCACGCCGACGTCATCCGGCGCGACCGCGAAGGGGCGCAGCGACTTCCTCCTCATGGGAGCCAACGGCTTCTACACGACGTCGAAGGGCGTGAACTTCGGGTTCCTCGCCATGCCGAACCTCTCGATGATCCTCTGGGTCGTCGCGGCGGGCGCCATCATCGCGGGGTTCGTGCTCAAGCCCGCGCTTGCGGGTCCCCAACTTGGGGGCTTCGGGCTCATCCGGCTCATCGCGCTCGTCTTCCACGGCGTCGCCTTCCTCCTCTCGTTCCTCCTGTGGGACAACGAGGTCCACGACTTCCTGGGCACGAGCCTCGTGACGCTGTTCGCCGAGGGCGGGCTGTCGCAGGGGACCACGGTCGCCGTGACGGGCCTCTTCGAAATCGTCCCGTACACGCTCGGCCTCTTCATGTTCGGCATGCCGATCCGGTTTCTCGTGAACAGCGGACTCAAGATGGGCGGCCTCCAGAAGGCCCGCGGCATCGGCAAGGGAATTGGGAACATCGCCGTCTGGGGCCTCGGAACGCCCTTCATCCCGTTCTTCCTCAACGGGCTCGTGCAGCCGCTTGTGGACCAGCTTGGCAATGTCCTCCCCAAGTAGCCGCCTTCAGCCCCTCTGGGGCCGACCGTGCCTCGCGCTCCGAGCGGGCGGCACCGCGTACCTCGTCGCGTCGGAGCTCCACCTCGGGCTCGAGTCGGAGATGGCACGCCAGGGCGCCTACCTCCGGAGCCGAAGCGCCGCCCTCGCCGAGCAGCTCGTTGCCGACGCGAAGACGGCCGGCGCCTCGCACCTCGTGCTCCTTGGCGATGTGAAGCACAAGTACACCCACACGTCGCGCCAGGAGGCCCGCGACGTGCCCGCCGTGTTCTCGCGGCTCTCGGAAGCGTTCGAGGACATTCTCGTCACGCCCGGCAACCACGACACCGGGCTCCGGGCGCTCCTCCCGAAGAAGGCCTTTCCCAAGGTCCGCATCGGCCGGGCCGACGGCGAGACGGTCGAGGACGACGAGTTCCGGGCGGCCCTCATGCACGGGCACGCGCGGCCGAGGCCGGGCCTCCTCAAGGCCGACGCGTGGCTCGTGGGCCACACGCACGCCGCGGCGCGCATCGTCGACGAGTCGGGCCAGGCGACGACCGAGTGGGCGTGGCTCCGCGGGAGCCTCGACCCGGCGCGTGTGCAGGAGGCATACGGCCGACGCGCGGCGCCAACGCTCATCGTGTTCCCCCCGTACAACCCCCTCTGCGGCGGCACGCCCATCAATCGCGACGGGCTCCTCGGGCCCGTCGGCGGCCTCGCCGACGCGGAGGCGTCGTCGCTCTGGCTGCTCGACGGACGCCAGGCGATGACGCTCGCAGGCGTGAGCCTCGTGCGCAAGCGACGGCCCGGGGCTCCGGATTAACCTACAGAAAGGAACAAGAGCGTCGGCGGCCCTCGCCGGGGCCGGATGGAGCCCAAACGGATCCTCTTCGCGTGCGTCGGGAACTCGTTCCGGTCGCAGATCGCCGAAGGCTTCGCGAAGGCCTACGCCGTGAAGGGGTCCGTCGAGGTCCGAAGCGGCGGCACGAACCCGAGCGGCGTCGTCCACGGCGCCGCCATCCGGCTCATGAAGGAACGGGGCATCGACATCTCGCGGCATTCGTCGAAGGCCATCGACCTCGCGTTCGCCGACCAGGCCCACGCCTTCATCACGCTCTGTGGACCCATGGACGAAGCGTGCCCGGCGCGCATCGCGAAGAAGGCGATCGACTGGAACCTGTCCGACCCGTCCTGGTCGAGCGAGGAGGAGCAACGGCGGATCCGCGACACGATCGAAGAGAAGGTCAAGCGGCTCCTTCGGGACTGGCGCGTCCTCCGGACCGACCTCCCATGACCGAGCTTCCCCCCGACCTGCGCGCCGAGCTCGACCGGCTCCTGGGCATCCTCTCCCACGACACCGGCGAGACGGCGCCGCGCATGGTGGTCGTGCGTGGCGCCCTGCGCGCCACGGCGGGCGACGGGATGCTCTCGGTGCCGAAGGCGTACGTCGAGCACTGGAACCGATTCCATGTCCTGCCGACCGCGCTCGTGCGCGACGTCGCCTACAGCATCAAGAAGGCCTCGCTCCGACGCGCGGCCGGGATCACAGCGGGCGCCGCCGAGGCGGACGCCCTTGCCTATGCGGAGCTCGTGCTTCGGACGATGAACGAAGGCGAATGACGAAGGCCCTTAGGTTGGCGGCTGCTGGGTGAAGTCATCGGGGCACTCCTCGTTGAAGCAGAGGGCACCGTAGATGACGAAGGACTGCTGGTACGCCGGGGCCTCGCCGAGGCCGGCGCCCGCGCCGACGAGGTACTTCTTGTACGTCTTGAAGGGGATCTTGTCGTCGCGGATCACGTTCGGCGACGAGCTCGTCCGGTACTTGTAGTAGCTTCCGAGGGTCCCTTGGCAGAGGAACTTCTCGTCCACGACGTCCGGGTCGGGCATGCGGCACACGTCGAGTTCCAACTTCTGCCCGGTCACGCCATTGGCCGGCGTCCACACGGCCTCCCAGATGCCCTCCTTGACCGTGCCGTTGACGAGCTCGAACGTATAACGGTCCTTGTTCGGGCCGGAGACGGCCTCGCACGGGTTCGTCGCATACTGGGCGTTGACGCTGCACTGTAGGTACCCGTCGAACGTGAACTTCTGGATGAATAGCTCGTTGCCGATCTCGATGGCCTTGAGGACGACGCTGACCTTGAGGATCTCTCCGACGACCACCTCGACCGCCTTGGCGTTCGAGTCGTACCCGAGCTTCTGGGCGACGAGCTTGTACTTGGCGCCGGGCAGTTCGTTGAACACGAATTTTCCCGCGGCGTCGGTCTTCGTCTGCCGTGCGGGGTCGACGATCGCGACGTCGACGCCCTCGAGGGGGGCCATTTCGTCGTCCGTCACGAGGCCTTCGATCGAGCCGAACTCGGAGGTGACGGTCGCAGGCGGCGCCGTGGTGGCCGGGCTGGGTTCGGCGGTCTGGGCGCTCGATCCGGAACAGCCGGAGAAAAGCACGACGGCTCCAAGGACGAAGGCAGCGAGGCGCATGGGGGGACCGGGCCCGACTTGGGAGCCGCGGTACTTCTAGGTTGTGGGTGCGGCGTGCCGGCCCGTCGGGCGCCCTTTTTCAACCCTCGACGGGGTTTCCTTGGGGCTGGTCGGCGACGGGCACGTAGGCGGCCGGGCTCGCTGCGATCTCCCTCGGGTTATCCATTCTCCATAAGAACGACCACGAGATGCTCGAGCACGGCATGGGGATGTACGACGCGCTGTACGCCTGGTGCAGGGAAGGCAAGAACGAGATCCACACGTGGAACCCCGCGGCGTACCGCTAGGCGAAGCGTTTCGCTTCTGGCTCAATGATGATCGAGATTCAAGCGGGCAGGATGAAAAAACCGGGGCGGTGGATTCGGCGGACAACAAGGTTTTGCATGTTCGAGACCTCGAAGATTTTGCTCAGATCGCCATTAAAATTCCGACTTCGATCAAGGACAAAATTGTTTCATCTTTTAATTGGGGAAGAACTTTAAAAAACACCGCTTCATTTTTAAC
>JACPAO010000161.1 GCA_016180755.1 Methanobacteriota archaeon | reverse complement strand
ATGAGTCGGGCCGGCAAGCCCCCAGTCGACCGCCTCAAAGGATGCGCCTGGGCCAAGTTCCAGGGGGTGGTCCGGATTGCGCTATCGTAACAGCATCGCGCGTTGTCCCTCGTCAGCCCTTTGGCGACGCGTCCGTCAACGTGGGCAGCGGCGGCAGGGCGCCGCCATCCGCGGTGAGCGCCGGACCTTCGGCGAGCGTGCCGGTCACGGCCTTGTTCCCGTCGTGGTTTCCGCCCGAGGCGCACTGGGCCGTGCAGACGTCCACGAAGGCCGTCCAGGGGCGGCCTTCGGGGTCGATCTGGATGTCGAAGAAGTCGCCCATGCCGTCGCAGCGCCCCCCGCACTGTCCCTTCGCCATCGGGTTCGCGTCCGAGTCGACCATGGTCGTGAGCGTCACCGGGTTCTCTGCGAGCGCGTCGACCATGACGCCGATGTACCCGTGCCAGACCGCGCCCTTCCAGGCGTCGGCGTCGGCGTTGCCGAAGCCGCCCTTGTGCGTGGTGCCGAGGTAGGAGAAGGCGATCTTGCCTTCGGCGCTTGCCGCGATCGCGTTGAACTTGGTCGCGGTGACGCCCGGCGGCGCCACGTTGATGGGCACGCCCCAGGTCTTGCCGCTGTCCTTGCTGATGGCGAGGTGCGGGAGCCCGTTGGTGCCGATCCAGAAGGCGTAGCCACCATGGGCACGCCGCACTGGTTCTTGCCCCAGAGGACACGTCCCGCGTTGTCGGTCTTCGCGTGGCCCGTGAGGCCGCCGCAGAAGCCGCCTCGCTCGACGTCGACGCCCATCATGACCGGCACGAGAGGGCCGAAGGAGAGGCCGCCCGTGCTGCTTGCCGCGCAGCTCGAGTCGCCGACGCGGTTGATGCAGTAGTAGACCATGCGGTTCGACCACGCCGAAGGCGTCGCCCGGGCCTTCCCGGTGGTGATGCTCTGGTGGTCATGGACGCCGAACGGGTGGCCACAGCCGATGGGGTTGGTCACCCACGACTTGCCGCCGTCGTCGGAGTAGTTGAGCCAGCTGCAGATGAGCGCCTGGAGGTCGCTCGAGAAGACGCGGCCCGTCTCACGGTCGACCCAGACGAAGGGGTCGTTCGAATTCGGGGGGTTGTAGATCGGCCGACCGTTCTGCGGGTTGGTGCCGAGGTTCGCGGTCGTGTCCGTCCACGAGACGCCCTTCGTCGTGGACTTGTAGATCTTGGCGCCGCCGCCAAAGGCGACCATGAAGAGGTGGCCTTCCTTGTTGATGCCGATTGTGGGCTCGAAGGTGTTCGTGCCGAGGAAACGCTGTTCGCCCGCGACCGACGGGACGCCCAAGAGGAGCGAGGCGTCCACGATGGTCCCGTCCGCGGCGACCGCCACGAAGCTCCCTACGGCGCCGACGCCGCCGGCCTTCGCGGCCTTGCCGCCCTGCTTCAGGGGCCCGGCATCCTTGGTGCCGGCGTCGCCGCCCAGGCACCCAGCAAAAGCCGGGATCAGGAACACAATCGCAAGCGCGAGAACGGGCAGTCGCATGGGCGGCACTGCCGGAACGGGGTTGATTAACCTTGTGGCAACGACCGCTCGCCGGAATCAGGGGACCGGCGGTCTCTGTTGCGTCTGCATCAAGGGGGCCCCTCCGCCCTGCACGACGACCACTTGCTGTTGCTGCTGTTGCAGGCCGCGTTCCTTGCCCCCGACCACGATGCCTGCGACGAGGAACGCCAGCCCGATGCCCGCCCCGAAAAGGCTGTAGCCCGTGAGCGTCGCCCCGGCCGCCCCCGCCTGCTCGCCGGCCTCGCGCTGGCCCTCGTTCGAGAACAGAAGTCCGTCGTTCGAGTCGTTGACCTCCTGTTGCCCGAAGATCACGAGCCCCACGCCGACGATCGTTCCGAGCACGCCCACGACGAGTGCGATGACGCCAAGAGCCTTGAGAGCCGTCCCAACCAATGCAGCCGCCCCGGTCCAGCGGAAGCCTTCCGGGTCTTAACTTTTTTCGCGTCCTTTGTGGCCGTTGGTCGGGCCGCCGCTGGAGGGCCGCAGCTCGGAAACGTCGAAGGAGATCTCCCCGCGTGGTAGGTTTTCGGCCTCGGCAGCCGAGATCAGCTCCGAGACCGCCTCGTCGTGCGCGATGAGGCTGTTGCCGTACGGGTCCTCCAGGATGACCGTGATTGGCAGGGTGCCCGCGCGGGCCGCCGCGAGCTGCGCAAGCCGCTCCTCGCAGGCGCCCTTCGTCTCCGCGTCCTCGGCGTCACGGCCCAGCTGGGACACGACCGCCTCGACGCGCACGAGGAGGCCTTCGATGTTGCTCACGAACGCGTCGCTCGCCGGCCCCGGCTCGATGAGGACCCCGAGTTCCGGGATCCTGACCGTGCAGCTCGTCGAACGGACCACGCGGACGGACATGTCGGCCGCGCCTCGCGTGCGGTACGTCCAGCGACGCGGCTCCCGTTGGGTCCCGACGATGACGTCGCTGTGGCGGAAACCGCACTCGGAGCAGATGAAGACCGCCTCGAGGATGTTCCCGAAGTACGGCACGTCGAGCTCGGCGGCGGTGTACTCGACCGTCTGCTGTTGGCAGGCCGGGCACGGCGAGGCGAGCCGCATCTTGCGCGTGCGCATCTCGACCCGCCCGATGCGCCCCGAACTAGAAAAAACGGAGCTAACGCTGGCTTGCCTTGGGTGCGGCGCGCCCGTTAGGCGGTGACGCGCAGCTTCTGCCGGTCGATCTTGCAGCCGGTCGGCGTGAGGATAAGGAGGTTCTTCCCGAACCCGGCGATGTCGCCGCCGCAGTCCGTCACGGCCGCCTTGAACTCGTTCGTCGCGCGTCGGAGCGTGACCTCGTCCTCGGCGATCCCGGAGAAGTCGAGGATGAGCATGTTGCCCTTGTAGAGGTAGTCAACGAAACCCTTCACGTCTTCGAGGCGCGACAGGTCGGCGACGCGCACG
>JACPAO010000106.1 GCA_016180755.1 Methanobacteriota archaeon | reverse complement strand
CCTGTCGTGCAACTACTCGTCCAAGATCATCGAGCCCATCCAGTCGCGGTGCGCCCTCTTCCGGTTCAGGCCCCTCAAGCCCGAGGAGATCAAGTCGCTCGTGCGCCGCATCGCCAAGGAGGAGAAGCTCGAGGTCACCGCCGACGGCCTTGAGGCGATCATCTACGTCGCGCGGGGCGACCTGCGCAAGGCCGTCAACACGCTCCAGGTCGCCGCCGGCTCGAAGAAGACCGTGAACGAGGACGCCGTCTTCGAGACGACGGCGACGGCGCACCCGGACGAGATCCGCGGCCTCATCGAGGTCGCGCTCAAGGGCGACTTCCTGGGCGCCCGCGGGAAGCTCGACGAGCTCCTCATCAACTACGGCATGAGCGGCGAGGACGTGCTTCGCCAGACGCACCGGGTCATCTTCGACCTGCCGCTTCCGGACCGCGTGAAGGTCCGGCTCATCGACCGCGTGGGGGAGGCCGAGTTCCGGCTCGTCGAGGGCTCGAACGAGCGGGTCCAGATCGAGGCGCTGCTTGCCCACTTCGTGCTCGTGGGAAGCGAGGTCAAGACCGCGAAGGCGACGGCCTAGCCCCAACGGCGGCCCGGGGAGGCGGACCCGTCACGGGTTCTACCAATATCTTGATATAGCGACACGGCCGCTCGCGCGGCCAGAGGGCCCGAATGCGCGCACGTTCTGTTGTCATCGTCCTACTCATGATCGCCGTCCCGGCGGCCTCCGCCGCGGCCCCGGCCGACGAGGAAACCGTCGCGCCGACGTCCGAGGCGCCGGTCGAGACCACGGACCCGCTCGCGTTCCTTCCCTGGTCGACGTGGATCCCGATGTCGGAGAAGGCCGAGGACCACGACGACCAGATCGCCATCGTCGCGAGCTCCGAGACCCCCGGCGACGGCACGAGCTACGGCCTCACGGCGTTGGGCGATGCGGACAAGGACGGCACCATCGACTACCTCCTCGCGACCACGGTCTCGAAGACGACCATCGACCCGAAGGAGCAGGAGATTGTGGTCGAGGAGCAGACGAGCATCGAGCTCCTTTCCGGGGCTGGCTTCAAGAGCCTGTGGAAGAAGGACGTGCCGAAGGACCACTATTTCTATACGATGAAGGACGGGAGCGGGGACGGCGTCGACGAGGTGGTCATCGTCAAGCGGACGGCGGCGCCCGTCGACCGGCTTTCGCAGGACGCCGGCCCGGTCTGGGTGTACAAGTACAATTACACCTACACGAGCGTCTACAACGTCCTCAACCCGCTCACCGGGGACGCGGCCTTCTCCCGTTCGTGCACGTCCACGATCAGTTTCACGGTCATCTACGCAGATGCGATTGTCGCGGGCGGCGGATTCGACGAGTTCCTCTGGCGCTCCTGCTTCCTGACCCCGATGCGCGGGGAACCCGGGTTCCAACTCCTCACGTCGGTTTCCCCCGACCGGTCCGTCGATGTGGGCGGCGGCGCCGGACCCGGTTACGTTTCGGGCGGCGTGTTCTTCGGCGGCGACGAGGTCTTTATCGAGCGCCTCGACGGCGCCGGCAAGCCCCTATGGTCGAAGCGGTTCCAGCAGGTCGATCGGGACCACCTGGTACGGTCGTACAGCTACGACCTCACCGGCGATGGCGTCAACGACTACGTTATCTCCGCGGCCCCCTCGCAGGGCGTCGGCACCTACTCCACCGCCGGCTCGAAGACCCTCCGCGACCCGCGGCCCGCGCAGCTGTTCGCCCTCGACGGGAAGACCAGCCAGCCCCTTTGGACAATCGATTATGGGCAGCCCTACGGGTACATCTCCTTCTTCGTGGGCGCGACCTTGCAGGCGCCCGGCGTCGACATCATCCAGCTCCACTACGGCGTCACCGCGACGCCCCCGTTCGCGTACTTCACGACCGTCACCCACATCGATGGCGCGAAGGGCACGCCGTTCTTCACGAAGACCTTCGATGGCGCGCTCGTCGAGCCCGCGCCGTTTGCGGACGTCGACAAGGACGGCCTCTCGGAACTCCTCATCCGGCGGCGGCCGATCACCGTCTCGGCGACCGGCGCCACGAGCTCATCGAACGTGTACGAGGTCACGGTCGCAAAAGGCGACTACACGCCGGTCTGGGGGCCCTTGTCGATCGACCCTCGCCAGCGGTACCTCTCCTACGGCGGGATCAACGCGCCCGACTTCGACGGCGACGGGGTCGGAGAAGTGAGCGTCACGGAGCGCGGCGACGGCAACGGCGGAAGCTCGCGCGTCGTCTTCCTCTCCGGAGCGAGCGGGAAGGAACTCTGGAGCTACTCGTACTCGGAGCGCCTCCTCGGCGTCCGGGCGGTGGGGGACCTCGACGGCCAGCCGGGGAGCGAGGTCGCGTACACGATCTTCGACGTCCCGGAGCACGCGGCCCCGAAACCCAACGTGGGACCCGGCGGCTCGGCCCCGCAGCCGTCCTCGACGAGCGAACCCGAGCAGCGCAACTACGCGAACTACGACGGCTGGCTCGAGGTCCGGCGCGGACTCGACAACGAGCTCCTATGGCGCAAGCAGATCTACGACCACACGAAGTACGTGAACGTGAGCGCCGACTCGCTCTACATCCAGGCGATCGTGGCCCCCGACCACAACGGCGACGGCGTCTCGGAGATCGTCTACAACCTCGACTCCTTCTACCGCCTGCCCGACCTGGACGAGGTGGAGGAGCTCCCGAAGAGCTTCAACACCACCCTCGCCTTCGCGCTCCTCTTGAGCGGGGCCGACGGCGAGACGCTCCGGTCGTACCCTGCGGGGGCCGCCTCGGCGCCGGCGCTCGTCGGCAAGGCCGCCCCGAAGGCGAAGCTTGCGGGGGCCCCGGCCGGCGGGGGCAGCGTGCCGTCGCTCGCCCTCCTCCTCGTCGTGGGCGCGCTCGTCGGAGTCGTCGCGCTCCGCCGACGTCACGCGTAGTCGGCGAGCCGAGGGCTCTTCACGAACTCGCGAAGGACGCTCGTCGCGTAGGCTCCCCGCGGGAGACGGAACCGGAACCGCGCGAGGCGCTTGCCAGGATGGAGGCCGTCGTCGGCCACCTCGAAGGAGAACGCGCCCGGCCGGACGGCGATGGCGCGGCGGCTTCCCTTGGAGCTCCAGTCGAGGTGCTCGGGGACGACGAAGTCGGACCGGGTGACCTGGTGCTCGGAGAGGACGCCGCGCTCGATCTCCCCCAGGACGCCGGAGGCCTCGGGCGCCTCGGTGCCGGGAAGGAGCGCGGTCACGACGGCGCGGCCGCGCCGGATCTCGTCGTTGACGCGCGCGAGGTTGCGGGACTCGGCCCGGACCCACTCCTCCTGGAAGCGCCCTCGCTCGATGGGGGCGACGAGGTCGCCCTCGACGGCGTGGAGCGGAAGCCCCTTGGCGATGCGCCGCGAAACGATGAGGTTGAACAGGAACGACTGGTAGGCGTATACGAAGAGGACCTGAAGGTTCTTGGGGAGCCCAAGGAGGGCATTGATCCAGTCGTCGGGCCGCTCGATGAGGCGATGGAGGAGCGTCCGCTCGAAGCCCTGGTCGACGCGGCAAAGGTGTAGGAGATCCGCGTAGCGTTGCGCACGGAGCGCCTCCTCCCATGCGCGCGCGTCGTCGGGCCCGAGCCCGAGCGGGGCCGCGCCCAGGTAGGCGTGGACGGCGCCGCGGAAGTCGCCGCGGAGCATCCGCTCGCCGACCCGGTGGGTGGTCGCGCGCATCGCGCCGAAGCGCTGCGGACCGTAGTAGTTGGGGAAGCCGCCGAGCGCCCGCGCCTGTTCCCACGTTTCCTCGACCACCATGCGAAGGCTGGCGGGTTCGCCGGCAAGGTCGCGCACGACGATGTCGAACGCGTTCGCGTCATGGTCGCCAAGCTGCGCCTCGGAGGAGCAACGGTACGCCTCGACGACGTGGACGCCCGGCACGCGTCCGAGGGCCTCCACCTCGGGAAGGGGCGCCTCGAACGTGAAGAGCTGCGCCGTGACGCCGCGCTTGTCCTTGGTCCCGCTGAAGTGGACCTTCTTGCGGCTGATCCGGAGGCGGTCGCTTGCGGCCTGGACGAAGCGGTTCGTCTCCCAGTTCGTGAGCTCGATTCGCGCGCAGACGTACGGCCCGGCGTCGTCCCGCGGCGGCGCGCCGCCCACCTCTTCGACGCGGAAGTCGTCGACGCGCAGCTTGAGGCGTCCGCCAAGCGGAGCGGTCTTCGTGAGGTGCCCGGCGAGGCCGATGTCCTCGTCCCGCGCGTCGACGCGGGGGTCCATCCCGGTTACGCCGCCTTGGGCATGTCGCGGACGAAGGCGTCCTCGAAGTCCTTGTAGTCCTTGAGGAGAGCCTTGATGGTGCGCTTCAGGACGACCTGGGGCTTCGTCGCGCCCTTCGTCCGGAAGTAGACGCGGGGGATCGAGAGGAACGGATGCTCGATGACGTACTCGGCGATGTCGACGTCCTTGTCCGCAAGGAGCCGCTGCTTGATGGGGTTGAGGAAGGTCTCGTTCTCGCCGAGGACCTCGATCTCCATCTCACGGTCGTTGAGCGTGACGGCTTTGAGTTCCATGAGATTCCAGTCCGAGGTCGCGCCGATAAAGGGGGTTCTATTTGAAGGGTTCGGTGACCGCGGCTTTGCACCAGAACTCTGGTTTGCACTTTTACTTGGGTGCCGGGGCCGTTTTCGCGGGGGGCGGGCGGCGTCAATCTTGGTGGCCATTTCGTCGCTTTGGGTGAAGGTGATGCAGTAGCGGCTGCGGTGGATAGGGGCCGGCGGCGGGCTGAATGTTTTCGCGTTGCGATCACCATTCTGCTCACCCCGTTGCCGGCCCCCCACATGCGCCCGTTTGGCGGAACCTGGCTTTTTCTGGGTAGTCATTTCTTGACGCCTAATCAACGAGGACAGACCTAACTACGGCCGAGCAGAATGGTGCGTAGCACCCGCAAGTCCACAGCGCAAGCTGGTGGCAACAAAGCTGACGCGGCAGGCAAGGCGGCTCAGCGCGCTCTCGAATTTTTCTTGGTCGGCCCATGCTCAGCTTCCACCGTGACCCGGCCGGATCCGGGCTCGACCGCCCAGGATAAGGTGGACCCGTGTTCGACTCCGAGGATTGCGGCGACGGCCTCGGGGATGGTGGTTCGGACGGAGCCGGTGCCGGCCATTGCACGGGAAACTTTCGATTTGAAATCCACTCTGACCACGTCTGTGGTTCGCGTATTCGCCGTGATTGTACATAAGATTGCCCTAATCCAGGGTATTCAACTAGGGCATACGTTTTTCTACCCCACTCACCGTATAGGGCATAGAATAGGGCATGTCTCGGTCGGGAAAAACATGAAACCCTGGAAGGACTCGAAGACGCCCGCCCTAGCCATCGTTGCGCGCGGGGACCAGATCACTTGCCAATCCGCAATCCGCTTTACCGTCCGGTCCCAAAGCGCTCCCGACAAAACGTATTCGGTCGTCGTTGAAGCGGAGCGGTCCGAATGCAATTGCGCCTTCCACGGCGAACACAAGATGGATTGCATCCACATCCTCGCGGTGCGCTACTATCTTGAAATCGTCACCCGGACGGGCGCGGTTCCCAAGGTCGAACGCGTCCGACTCACTTACCCGCAGGCCTGGAGCGCCTACAACGCGGCGCAGGCCGCCGAAGTCCGCCTATTCGACGAACTCCTAAGCAACCTCGTCCAAGGCGTTCCGGATCTACCGTACAACGGGGATGGGCGGCCAGCCTTGCCGTTGAATGAACAAATCTTTTGCTCTGTCCAGAAGGTGTATTCCCAGCTGTCGTCCCGACGATCCCAAAGCCTGTTCGGGTTTGCCGCCGGACGCGGCCAACTTGGCCGCGCCCCCCACTTCAACGTATCAAGCCGATTCCTTAACAGGACCGACGCGACGCAGATTCTTCGGAAACTGGTGCGAGTGACGGCGGCACCGCTAGCCGGGGTAGAATCCCAATTCGCCATCGACTCGACTGGATTCCGAACCCGTTCCTTCGGAGCTTATTGCGCGGAGAAGCATGGGACCAAGAAGGAGCACCGGTGGCTCAAGGCCCACCTTTCGTCCGGCATCAAAACCAACGTTGTAACGGACGTCGTCGTGACCGACTCAGTAGGAGAAGGCACCGGCGATTCCACCCAAGTCCCGGCTTTACTGGAGGGAACCATGGAGGCCGGCTTCCGGATCGAGGAAATCCTGGCAGACAAAGCCTACTCGACGCGACCCGTCCATGCGGCTCTAGAAGCCCATCATGCCGGGGCGCTGATTCCGTTCCGAAGCAACGCAAAAGGCCTCGGCAAGGGTAGCGCCCTTTGGCATAAGGCGTTCTACTTCTTTCAGCTCCACCGGGACGCGTTCGAAGCCCGCTACCACAAGCGGAGCAACGTCGAATCCACCATCGGCGCCATCAAGAAGAAACTAGGTGAGTCCCTCAAGTCGAAGAACCGGGTCGCGCAGGAGAACGAACTCTTGTGCAAGATTGTCGCCTACAACATCACGGTCTTGATTCACGAGATGTTCGAAAACGGCGTTGCCCCCGATTTTGGAGCCTTTCTCATGGAGGCCGAACGGCGTACTCCTGCGCGGCCGCCGGCGGGCGCGAAGGTGGGCGAAATCCAGCCCCAGGTGCTAAAGTGACGAAAACGTCCAAATACGGACGAAGGATACGAAGCCGAGGACGGGCGACACTGGCAGTAAAAACAGATCGAAACAAGTTCTGCACAACGGCGGACCTTGGAAACGAAAGCGCCGTCGAGCAGTTCTTCGCCGTTCGCCTTCTGCGCGACCTTGGCTACAAGAATGGCCAGATTCGCCCCAAGACATCACTCAAACAACTCTCCGTGAAGCGGGGCCGAACCGACCGCACGGAGAAATACCGCCCCGACTACGGCATCGTCCTAGACGCAAAAGTTCGTTGGATCTTGGAGGCCAAGGATACCAAGGAGAGCTTGGACAAATGGGTATGGCAGCCAGCCGCGTACGCCTTCGAGCTAAACACGCGCGACGATAAGGAGAACCCGGTCCAATGGTACGCAATAACCAACGCCCTGGAGTTTCGCGTGTACGAATGGGACGCAAAGGACCCTCTTATCACGCTAGCATTCGCCGATTTTGTCGACGGTAATGCGAAGTTCGCGAAGCTGAAAGTCATGCTGGGCGCAAGTGTCGTTACCAAACTCATCAAGAAGGGGCCATCGAGTAAGGCGGGGCCGCGGCTTACCTTGCGACGCGCGTCCATCGAAGAAGTAAATGCGGCCTTCAATTGGTGCCACCAGCACATCCACAAGAAAGACAATATTTCGCAGGCGGCCGCGTTTAGCGAGTTCGTCAAGGTGATCTTTCTCAAGCTCCTATCGGATCGCGATATCCGAGACAAGCACCCTGAAGCTCCGGCGGGAAAAGACATAGAGGTGCCGGAAAGCGAGGTCAAATTTTCTCGTGCCTGGCTCGACGCCCGCAAAGGCGACAGTCCAAATCCACTCGACATCCAATTTCAGACGTTAAAGGAGGCCCTGGAGGAGGAAATCGTCAAGGGCGAAAAGAAAAGGATTTTCGACCGCGACGAGAAAATCAAGCTGACGCCCGAAACGATTAGCGGTGTCGTGGGGAGACTCGAAGGCCTGTACCTCCTAGATATCGATGCAGATCTCAACGGCAGACTGTTCGAAACGTTCCTTTCCGCAACGATGCGCGGAAAAGATCTTGGGCAATACTTCACGCCCCGAAGCATTGTCAAGCTCATGGTCAGCTTGGCCGATCCAAAGGCGGGGCGCGGCCATACCGACTCAGTGCTCGACCCGTGTGCCGGCACAGGTGGTTTCCTCATCGATGTCTTGGCGCGAATGGCTCGCCAGGTCGCGGCCAATGCGAGCATGAGTAAGGAAGAGAAGAAGGAGTTGTTCCGGGAAATTGCTCGCGATCGCCTTTACGGCTTCGACATTGGGGATGATCCACCGCTCGCCCGCATCGCGAGAATCAACATGTATCTGCATGGCGACGGCGGGAGCAGCATTTACCAGGCCGACGGGCTCGACAAGGGTTTCCGCGTCGCAGCGACGGCCTCCGCCGAACAGAAGAAGGAGGTCGGCGAACTCAAGCGAGTTGTCGAAAAACGCGGCGGTTTCGATCTTATTCTGACCAACCCGCCGTTCGCTAAGCAGTACGAAAGGAAGCACGTCCCTGAACGAGCCGTCTTGGACGACTACGACCTTGCGTATGACGAGCGAGGGGGCGCCCGACGTCCTCTACCATCCGTCCTTTCAAAACTGCTCTTCCTGGAGCGTTACTATGATTTTCTGAAACCAGGTGGTCGGGCGTGGGCCATTGTCGACGACGCAATACTTGGCGCGGATGACTACAAAGAGACCCGTGCGTTTCTTCGGCGCAAATACCTCATTCGGGCCGTCGTGTCTTTACCCGGCGACGCCTTTCAACGGTCCAACGCCCGAGTGAAAACCTCAATAATTTGTCTGGAACGCCGTCGTAAGGATGATGAAGAACAACCAGCAGTCTTCATGCATTTCTGCACCACCGTGGGTGTGGATGACCCAAAGCGGAAGAGAACACTTCCAATCGACAAATTGAACCGAGCAAAGGCAAAGGACGAAATCGAATCCATCTCCAAAGCTTGGCAAGCGTTCTTGGCGGGTGAGCCGGCGGCGAAAAGATGGACTGTACAGGCTGACCGGATCGTTGACCGCCTCGATGTGAAGAATTGTCTATTGGAACCTGGTCGACTGGTGTCAAACTGGACGCGTTCCGGTATGAAAGTGATGGCGCTCGGCGACCTGGTTACGATCCGCGCGGCAGGCGAAATGCCGGAGGTGGACATCATCGACTCGGCGGAGACCGACGACGATGTGACTTTCCTGGTGGTCGCATACGACGGTAGTGCGCGGTCAGGCGAAACCAAGCCCGCGTCCGACACCGGATACTCCAAGCTGTTCCGGGTTCACACAGGAGACATCGTGATCTCCCACATCAACGCGGTCAATGGAGCCGTTACAGTTGTCGGAGCCGATGCGGATGGACTCGTCGTCTCGAACGAGTTCACCATCCTGAGGGCCAAGGCCGGCATCGACCCTCGCCTAGTGTGGGCGCTGCTCCGGTCGCCGGAAGCTCGCTCGGACCTTCTCCTTCTCGCCTCCGGAATCGGCCGGCATCGCGTTAAGTGGGAGAACGCAAAGCTGCTTCGGTTGCCAAAACCAAATTCGACGTTGGAGACGAAAGTCGTCGGAAAGTTGGTTGAGGCCGAGAAACTAGAACGCGCTGCTGCGACCGCGAGGAAACAAGCTGAAAGCCAACTATACGATGAACTCGGGCTCGCCAACGATGAGGCTGAGAAAATCCTAAAGGCGTTCAAGCCGCCAAAATGACGTGGCGCCCAATGGTGAGAGGGGAGCGCACCGGGCCGACAGCGAGCCGTTAATTGCCTGCCGCCCGTTGCGCGGCGCATGCGCCTCACCCTTCTCGCTGGAACAGTGACCTTGGGTCTTGTCGCCGGCGTCATTGGAATCGCGGTCTTTGATAAACACGTTGATCCGGCGGAGCATGGGGCCTGGCGGGCCCAACTCGTAGCCACATCTGTGGCGGCGGCCCTGGCATTGGCGGTTGGCGCCGGGCTTCTCTGTCTCGGAGAATTGTTGGAACGGGACAGGATCAAGCGGATCTTGGTGGCCGATATTGATGAAACCATTGATTCGTTCGAGAACTGGGGAAAACCAGAAGAGGGACGCGGAATAACCATTCACCTCGGCGAGGAGGCGGTCTTGATCCAGACCAGTCTGCCGCGCCCAATCGGTCTGATGGAAGCCGCTAAGAGTCCCTTCTTCGGCACGACGACGATCTTCATGATTCTGCAAGCGGTTGGGAAACTGGACGTTTACCGGGAGCGGGTCTTGCTGTTGTTCCATTCCTTAACGCTTGGAGCCAACGCAATCGAGGACAGCGAAACGTTTCGCGCTAACCTTCACGGATTTTTCTTGGACCCTCTAATAAAGGAGCGCAACGACCTGGTGACGCTTCTTCAAGACATCCGGTTGAGGGTAAATGGTTCGAAATTCGTGCAGGCACACGTACCGTGAGGCGGGCGGATTCGGCCGAAGGGCGGATCGGTAACTAACTCGGCGGGACCTTCTTTTTTCGGTGCGCGGGACGCCGGGCGGCGGTTTCGTTTGGGGACAACATTGCGGGAGGCCATATGAGGGCCGCCGCGGAGGCTGCAAAGTCGCTTACCATACCATCGTCCTCGGGCGAGGCCTTTCGTGGGCGACGGTCCTTACGCTTCATGGGGACTCATCCAGGCCGCTAACCCCTTAAAACTCATCTGATGCCACGTGCCGCCCCTCCTCCCAGTCGGGTTTGCCGCCTGAAATAGCTGAAACCAAACCTGCACTTTTAGTCGAGGCAAATCGAGGGTTTACGTGCAAAGCCGGTGACCGCGCTGGCTTCGGGGCGCCCGAACGGGGCGCGGGCCACCGGCCCGTCCGCTCGCGCTCGGATCCGCCCCCACCGTCGTCGCCGGCTCCGGCGCCCTTGCGTGCATGGGCCGCCTCGTGGTGCTCGACCTCGACGGATAGGTTGGGCTTGACCCCAGCGAGCACGGGGAGGAGGTGGTTGAGGACCTGCTCGGCCGTCGCCTTGAACCTTTGCCCGCGGGTGCTCACCTTCACCCAGCCGGGTCCGTCCCGGACGTAGCGCTCGTTCGAGTTCTTGGTCCGGATAACGATCACGCACCTCTCGTTGGCGAGGTTCATAGCAGGTCCCTCCCGGGTCGCCGCCCGCTTGGTGCGCAACCGGGCGACGCTGTGCCCAAGCTAAAGAAGCCCTTCCCGCCCAGGGTCACTCTCGGGGCCCTGCCGAAGGCCTTTTCCGCTCGGACGTGCCCCGGGGGTCGAGGGATCGGTGAACGGAATGAGGGTTCGCGTGCTGGTTTTCGCCGCCGTCGTGCTTCTTCCGGGTTGCGTTGGCGGTGATCCCGCCGGAACGGAATCTGGGGCGTCCGGGTCGTTGGCGGCCCCGGCGTCCGCGGCGGACGACGTCGGGTCGCTGCGGGGACTCGTGACGGACGACGAGCAGCGACCGATTGCCGGCGTCGAGGTCACCTTGGCGGAGATCAAGGCGACGACCACGACGGACGCGGCGGGCCGCTTCACGTTCAATGACTTGGCTCCCGCCACGTATTCCGTCTTCTTCGCGCGGCTCGGGTACGACGCGTTGGCGCGCAAGGTCGAGGTCAAGGCCGGAGAGGTCATCGACCTCAACGTGGTCATGGAGGGGATCCCGGTCGGCTTGACAACATCTACCTGAGCGACTGCCTGTCGAACTGCGGGGCCTACGTCAACGATAGCAACGTGAACAGCCTTCGCTGCGACCCGTGCCAGTTCGTCCTCCACCTGCCGCCCAATCCCACGATGGCGCTCACGGAGGCGATGTGGCCGCCCAGCGGGAATCCCCTTGTCAACCCGGACATGTGCTACTATTACTACAAGGACTGGAGCGAGTCGAGCGCCGGGACCTTCGTGCACCACTGGTGCCTTGTCAACCGGGCCGCCTATGCGTGGCCCGACGGCGAGTTCAAGAACCTCAAGGGCGAGACGGCCCTCAAGATGTTCGTGTTCGGCGCGACGGAAGGCGTGAGCTTCGAGCACCGCATCGACACCTGGACGACGTTCGCCTACGGCGGCGAACTGCCCGAGGGGTACTCGGCCCTGCCTCCGTCGTGAGGCGGCCGTTCGCCCCGCAACCTATTTGGCCCGCGCCGGGCCAATGCACAAGGAGGATCCCATGGGCGTGCAAACCGAGGCGCGTCGACCGCCCCCCGAGGAGGATTCCATCGACGACGCGACGAGGCGCTTCCTCGATCTTGGCTTCATTGGCGAGTTCTCGATCGTGGGGCCGCGACGCATGCGTTGCGGCGCGTGCCGGGAGGAGCCTGCCGCCGGCGAGGTCAAGCTCCTGGCGCTCGAACGGGTCGACGTCGCAACGGACCCCGACGACCAGTCGGTCGTGACCGCCCTCGAATGCCCTCGCTGCGGCGCGCGCGGCGTCCACGTCTTCTCCTTCGGGCCCACGGCCTCGATGGAGGACAAGAGCTGCTTCGCGGCCCTTCGCAACGAGCGCGGCGTCGGCGCCGCCTAGCTCGGCACGTTCGTCCGGGCGTCGAAGTCCGACGGGAGCCCGTTGTAGAAGTACTCCACGTAGATCCGGAAATCCTGGCTGATGAACACGGAAGCGGCGTTCTCGTCGGTGAAGGCGGGGAAGGTACGCGACTGGATTCGGCCGGACTTCTCCTCGAAGTCGGTCGCGGGCTTGTACGCGTCGCCCTTCGTGAGGTTCGCCACGGGGAGGCCGACGCGCAGGTAGCAGCAGCCTTGGACTTCGGCGAACGTGTCACCCACTTCGCAGTAGAGGTCGCAGCCGTCCTTCTCCACGATGAGGACGAGGTCGCGGGAGAGGACCTGCGACGGCGTCCACTTCATCTCGAAGAGGATGCCCGAGAGGCCCTTGGCGAACGTGTAGTTGAAGAGGAACGCCTGGTTGGGGTCGGCCGCGCCGCAACCCACTTGGGTGAGGCCTCCCGTCGTCGAGGTGCCGGTCCCGGAGCCGCACGCGATGAAGCCCTTGCGGGACTGGACGACGGAGAAGGGATCCGTCGTGGAAAGGAGGCGGAGCTCGAACTTGACCTCGCTCGTCTCGCCGACGACCACCTCGACGCTGCGAGCCTCGGCCTCGTAGCCGAGCGCGTTCACGTACACCTTGTGCTTGCCGGCGGGCACGCCGAGGAACGAGAAGCGTCCGGCGTCGTCGGTCGTGGCAGGGTCGACGGACGCGACGTCGATGGCGAGCTGCGCGCCCATGACGGGCTCGAGTTCCGAGTTGACGACGACGCCTTCCACGTTTCCTGTCTCGTCTTCGTAGGCGGGGGCGATGGGGCCGGTCTGCGATGCGTCGCGGGACGCGCACCCCGACAAGGCCGCGGTCACGAAGAGGGCAATAATCGCGAGGGCGCGTTGCATATGGTTCTTCCCTGCCAGACGCACGGCTCGACGCGCGTCCACCAAACCGGTCCTTCCGCCGCCCCCGCTACTTATACTCTACAAGGAAGGGTTATGAGGGCTCTTTCAGGGGGCCGGGACGGGGCTCCCGAAGGGCGAGCCGGGCTTGCCCCCGAGCCCGGGGATCTTCGTGTCCGAGCCCACCCGGGAGAGAAGGGTGACCCGCGAATCCTCGCGTTCGGCCACAAGCTCGTAGCCCGTGAGTTCGGCGATCCGACGCGTGAAGGCGCGGATCTCGTCCATCGTGGGCATGTTCTCGCGCTTGAGGTGCTGGGTGGAGCCGCCCATCCACGAGTAGCCTTTCGATTCGACGAACATGGGTCGGCTCCGCTTGAGGATCGCGGCGTACTCCTCCTCGCAGCCGAACATGTTCCAGTCCTTCACTAGCGTGAAGCGGTTCACGGTCCGCGTGGGAAGCGTCGCGAAAAGGTCGACGGTCTGGTTGAAGCGCTCCCACAGGCCCGGAAGGAGGGGGTTGCACAGCCGCTCGAAGACCTCCTTGTTGGGCGCGTCGACGCTCAGGTAGATCTGGGTGGGAAGCGGCTTCATCGCGCGAAGCACGTCTGGGTTGGACCCGTTCGTCACGAGGAACGTCGTGATGCCGCGCTCGTGGCACGCCTCGAAGAACTCGCCGAGGTGCGGGTAGTTGGTCGGCTCGCCGTTGAGGCTCACCGCGACGTGGCGGGGCTTGGTGGCCTCGAGGTACGTGTCGTAGGCGACCTTCGCGTTTCCCTTGTAGCCTTGAAGGAGGTGGAGCTGCGCGTCGACGGTGCCCTCGAAGAGGTCCTTCGGCGCGTCAAGCTCGAAGCCCTCGAGCGTGGGCTTGTTGCCGAAGTGGTCGCGCCAGCAGAAATTGCACGCGTAGTTGCAGCTCGGAAGCGACGGCGTCATCTGCATGCAGCGGTGGCTCTCGATGCCGTAGAACGTGTTCTTGTAGCACTTCTCTCCGCCCTTCAAGGCGCTCTTCGTCCAGTGGCAGAGCTTCACGGCGCCGTGGCCGTGCTCGCCGACGATGCGGTACCCCTGCTTGAGGAAGCGCGACTGCGCGCTCGCGCCGAGCTTGAGCTCCTCGAGCGCCACGAACGACTCGCCGGAGAAGCTTCCTTCGCCGTCCATCGGGATGCCCTCCGAGGCGGCGTCGGGGAAAAAGGTTTGCCCGGCTCGGCGCCGCCGCCCATGCTGGGCCCGGCGGTTGCGCAGGCGGTGCGGCCCTTCCCGCCTCGCTCACAGCGGCATCCGCGGCGTGACCAGGATCGCCGAGGGCCAATCGGCGTCCGCCAGGATCCAACCCGAGTACCCCGCCGACCACAGGACCCAGGTCTCGATGTCGAAACGCATCTCGCCGGGCCGGTCGGCGTGCTCGCGCACTTCCTTCATGCCGAACGCCTGGTTCGCGGCCGACGCCTCGAGGCGGACCGTCTTGTCGAGGAACGTGAGCGTGCCGCGGCCCTCGACCATGACGCCCTCCTCGAACGTGAAATAGGCGCTGCTCGCCGTCTCCGTCTTGAGGGACACCTTCGCCTTCACGGCCGCGCTCCCGACGATCGTGGGGGCCTCGGCGCTCGCAACGACCTCGTCCGACTGGTGCCAGCTCGTGCCGCATCGGATCCTGCTGTCCGGCAGCTCCTCCGTCGTGAAGGGGCCCGTGACCGACAACGTGAGCGTGGCGAACCCGGAGGTCAGGATGGCGTTCGAGGAGCCGCCCTGCTCGACGAGGATCGTGTCGCCCGCATGCAGGAGGAACGCGAACTCCTCGGAGGCGCTGCGGTCCTCGCCTGGGTACGGGGGCAATAGGAGCCGCTTGTCGACGCGCTGGTTGCCGAGGTTCGCCCGGACGTGGTCGAGGCTTGCGACGCCCTGGAAGTGGACGAAGGCGAGGGCCGGGGGGTCCCGGTCCGGCATGGGGCGACCCTCCTCGAGGCGGACGCCGCCGGGGGCCGAGAGCGCCGTCACGAGGCATTGCTCGGCGCCGCCGAAGCCGGCCGCGCCGCCCTCGTAGGTCCCGCTGACCTTGAGGTCTTCTTGGGCCGTGAGGAGCCGTCGGACCAGGCTGTTGGTGAAATGGATGCTGGCGGCGTCGAACGTCACGTTCTGCGCGACGGCGTCCGAGGTGCGGTTGACGCGTTCCGCGAGGATGTCCCAGTCCGAACCGCCCTCCGACGGGGCATCCGCCTGGTCCGGGCCGGCGCCCGAGACGCAGCCGGAGAACGCGAGGAGGAGGGCGGGTAACGCGAGGATGAACCGCTTCATGCAGCCGCGGGGCCGTGGTCACGATATTTAGCGTTGGTGGCGGGGACCGAGAAGCCCGGGCCTCAACGCTCGACGAGCGCGTCGCCCGAGAAGCTCGGGTACGTGACGTTGAGGAAGAGGCGGTACGGTACGAGGAAGGGGTTCGCGTACGAGGTGGCGAGTGTGGCAGGGCAGCCGGCCGGCTGCCCGCCTACGAAGATCGCGGGTCGCTCGTTCGCCTGGATCGTCTCGCGGCGGAGGCTCTCATTCGCCTGCTCGGGGCCCGGCCGGCCGGCGCCGCCCGCCGCCCGGCAGACGAAGCGAGCGCCCTTCCGGAGGGCGAGGTCGACGTTCGTTCCGTGCGGCCCCGGCCAGGCGCCGCGGAACTGCGTCGTCGCATCGAGCGAGGCGTGGCGGGCCGGCACTTCCAGGTCGAAGCGGTCCTGCATGGTGGCGCCGCTCGCGGTGGGGCTTGCGCCCACCGGTTGGACGGCGCTCTCGATGATCCAGCGTTGGTCGATGACGACCTCGAGTCGTCGCGTCTCTTCGGCGAACCGCAGCCCCTTTCCGAGCGAGACCTGGACCTGGAGGCGGCCGGGCTTCGCGAGGGCCACGCTGATCCGCTCGTTCCCTGGAAGCGTCGTGTCCGCAAGGAGATCGAAGTCGTCGTCGTAGATCGTCCAGGCGGCCTTCGCGTCGGAAAAGCGTGCCGCGTCCTCGAGCTGGGCCTCGAGCGTGAAGTTGAGCGGCCGGGTGAGGTTGAAGACCGCCCCGCCGCCTCCTTGGGGTCCGGGTTCCGTCTTCGCGGCCTTCAGCGTCGGTTCGTGGAGCACGAGGCGGAAGGACTTGTTCTGCCAGGTTTCGTCGGGTGCGCCGAGGAGGCGCACCGCCAGGACCACGTTCCCGAAGTCGGCGTCGAGGCCGAGGTCGTGGAGGCAGCCGGCGAAGGCGGGGAGGACCACGAGTAACACGAGGAGGGTGGCGCGCAACGAGGCGGCGAGCGGCGCTCGGGGCGTATAGCGTTTCCGTCGTCGCTGCGTGCGACAAACCTTATATCGTCCGCGGCAAAGCGGGGCGCGGCCTTGAAGCTCGAACGGATCGCGGAACTCCTCGAGGGCGTCTGGGGCATGGCGCCCCGCGAGGGGAAGATTGTCTACGAGTTCATCCGCGACGCGAAGATCCGGAACATCCTCGAGCTCGGCTTCGCGAACGGCGCGTCGACGATGTACCTCGCGGCGGCCCTCGACGAGGCGGGCGCCGGCTCGATTCTCACGATGGACAACCAGAGCGCCAAGGTGCGTAGGCCCAACATCCTCGACCTCATGGAGAAGACGGGCCTTGGCCGCTATGTGACGCCCGTGTTCGCGGACGCTTCGTATTCATGGGAGCTCATGAAGCTCCTTGAGGCCGAGTCCGCGCCGCGGTTCGACTTCGTGTTCATCGACGGCGCGCACACGTGGGAGACGGACGGGCTCGCCTTCTTCGTCGTCGACCGGTTCCTGCGCCCGGGCGGCTGGCTCCTCTTCGACGACCTCGAGTGGACCCTCGGCGGCGGCGGGATGAAGGACGTGCCGTGGGTTCAGGACCTCCCTCCGGAGCAGAAGGACACGCCGCAGATCGAGAAGGTCTTCAACCTCCTCGTGCGGGGCCATCCTCGCTACACGAATTTCCGGCGCTACGCCAACTGGGGTTGGGCGCAGAAGCGGCTCGAGGCCGGCGCGGTCGACGCGACGGCCGCCGTGCTGGATGCGACGTACGACCGTCTCGGGGTCGCGGCGCGGGCGGGCAAGTTCGTGAACCGGGTCCTCCACAAGATCCGGACGGGCCGGTAGGTCACATCTCTTCGAGCGCCGGGACGCCAAGGAGATCGAGCGTGTTCTTGAGCGCGGTCTTCGCGGCCTGGACGACCAGGAGCCGCGCGTCGCGAAGCTGCGGCGAGTCGGCGTTGAGGACGGCGCAGTCCCGGTAGAACCCGCTCAAGGAGCCAGCTAGCTCCTGCGCGTAGCCCGCGAGCATGTGCGGGGCGTCCTTGGCCGCCGCCTCGTCGACGACGCGGGGGAGCCTCGCGATCTGGTAGAGGAGTTCGTGCTCGCTCGGGTGCACGACGAGCGCCCCGAGGGATTCCTTCCAGGAGGGCCTTGTGCCGGCCTTGCGCAGGATCCCCGCGCAGCGCGTGTGCGCGTACTGCAGGAAGGGGGCGGAGGCGCCCTCGAAGTTGAGGGCCTCCTCCCACTTGAACACGATGCCCTTCTCGGGCTGGACGCGGACGATGTTGTAGCGCAGGGCGCCGACGCCGACCGCCTCGGCGATCGCGCGCATCCGCTTCTCGTCAAGCTCGTCGCCGCGCCGTTTCTTGACCTCCTCGTACGCGAGGTCGACGGCCTCGTCGACGAGGTCGTCGAGGAAGACGACGCGGTTGCGGCGCGTCGACATTGGGCCTGGAGCTTGTGGTCCTCCCCGAGGACGTTCACGAGCCGGTCCGCCCGTTCGGCCTTCCAGAAATGGTACGCGACGTCCCGCGTCGCGTAGAGGCTCGTGCCGTCGCGGCGACGGTACACGAAGCGCTGCGAGCGGCCCTGGATGCCTTTCGAGGAAAGGTCGAGGAAGAGGGCGCCGTCGGTCTCCTTCCGGGAAAGCGGTGTGGTCGCGAGGCGTTCGATGACTTTTGTCACCTCGCCGTTGAGGACGAACTCGGATTCCTTCTGGAAAGAGTCGAACGCGACGCCGATCCTGCGAAGGCTCTCGAGCATGCCGTCGAGGACCGGGCGGTAGGCGGCCTCGAACATCGCGAGCGTCGCCTCGTCGCCCCGTTCGGAGGCGTGCATGAGCGCCTGCACCTCCTCTTGGCCCTTCGTGTTTCCTTCGAGGCGTTCGTTCGCCGCCTGGTAGTAGCGCACGAGGTCGTGGTCGACCTTGTCGCGCCCGGCCGGCGGGAGCTCCGAGGGCTTCACGTTCTTGCGGCCCCAGGCGAGGAGCGCGACCTGCTTGCCCATGTCGTCGAGGTAGTATTGGGTCTCGAGCCGGTAGCCGGCCTTGCGCAGGATCCGGGCGAGCGTGTCGCCGATGATGGGGTTGCGGGCGCGGCCGACGTGGAGGGGACCGTTGGGGTTGGCGCTCGTGTGCTCGAGGATGACGCGTTCGGGGCGGAGGGCGAGCTGCCCGAACGCGTCGCCGTCGCGAAGGACGCCTTCGAGGACGTGCCGGGTGAGGGCTTCGCGACGCACGAAGAAGTTGACGTACCCGCCGGCGGACTCGATGCGTCCGATCCAGCGCGTCTTCGGCGCGAAGGGGGCGAGCTTCGCCGCGAGGTCGCGGGCGATGTCCATGGGGCTCTTTCGGAGGGTTTTCGCGAGCCCGAAGCAGGCGAAGGCGCGGTCGCCCATCCCCGCGGGGGGCGTCTCGAGGGCGAGGCCAGGGCCGGGTTGGGGCAGTTCTTGGGCAAGGAGGCGTCGGGCTTCGAGGTCGAACTCGGAAAGCGGGTCCTCCATGGTCGCCGCCGAACCCGGGTCCGTCTAAATATGGTTCCGCGCGTTTTCAGGAGGAAAACGGAGGCGCGCCCGGGGCTGCGTTTCGTTCCACGTAACCAAAGACATTATATTCGACGGAATCGCTCGAACGAGCTACAGGCAGGCATGGTATGGGGGCCATGAAACGAACGGCATCAAGCCTTGCACTCCTCGTGCTACTGGTTCTCACGGTGCCCTCCGGGGTCGCCACGGACGAACCAGGCGCCGTCGTCTCCGACGCGAAGGAGAAGGCGGAGGCCGCGAGGTCCACGGCAGAGCGCGAGGCCGGCCAGAAGAAGGACGAGGCCGTCGGCGCCGCCAGCGACGCACAGGAAGAGGCGACGGCCGAAGCCGATTCTGCCGCGTACACGGTCGGCGAGAAGGTCTTCGAGGCCTACGATTTGGTCATCGCCGTCGGGACCGTCGCCACGGACCTCGCCCTCGGGCTCGTGCGCGACGCCACCTCCACCGCGTGCCCCTACACGTGCCCCCTCACGAGCATCCTGGACCCGGCCCCGGACGCGCCCTCGATGGAAGGCGGCCGGAGCGTGAGCTCGTCGAAAGCCCTCTTCTCCGAATCGGGCGACGACGCCCTCCTGTGGGTCGCGGCGTCCACGACCGCGGGGCTCGGCGTCGCGTTCCTCCTGCGCCGGCTCGTCTCGATCGGGCTGCTCCCGTTCCTCTCCCGCATCGCCCACCACGAGATCTACGAGAACGACGCCCGGCGCACCATCCATGAGCTCATCGTGACGGAGCCCGGCCTCTGCCTCAACGAGCTCGTCTCCCGCACGGGCTACTCCCGGAACGCGGTGAGCTACCACCTCTTCGTCCTCGAGAAGGAGGAGGAGATCGTGAGCGTCAAGGACGGCAAGTACCGCCGCTACTTCCTCCGAAACGGCAAGTACGTGAACGGCGCGAAGAACGTCGTCGCCGCGCTCCGCAACGAAACGACGCTCAAGCTCGCCCGCACCGTCGTGGGGCGCCCCGGCGCCATCCAGCGCGACATCTGCATCGAGCTCGGCGCCACGCCCAGCGCGGCCTGCTGGCACGCGAAGCGCCTCCTCGACCTCGGCGTCATCCGGAAGGAGCGCGTCGCCAACACGGTCCGGTACTTCCCCGGCGAGGCCCTCCACAAGTACGACCTCTCCGACTTCGGGCTCCCGCAGGGCGCCACGCCCGCACCCCAACCCGTGTAGGCGAGCGGCGGCGTTGGTCCGGCGGCGCGCTGGCGCCTGTTTGTGCGGCGGATTCTTGCCCCAGGGCAAGCTCGCACAAGGCCTTATCACCGCGCGGCGGATACAGCCGCGGTGACTGGCGCATGAACCTCGGGGGCGTGATGCTGTTGGCAGCGGTGTGGACGGGGCTCGTCGGGCTGCCGGGCCCGGCCGACGGGGATCACCCACCCGCGACGGACGCCTTCAGCGAATTGGCGTCGCGGGCCCCCATGGCCGCGAGCGAGAGCGGGCCGCCCAGCGCCGATAAGGCGGCCTGCGAGGACGGTCAATGTCCGCCAGAGTGCCAACCGTGGGATGCGGAGGCGTGCTTGGCATGCATCGCAAGCGGTGGCGCGTGTTTGCCGTGCGGGTCGAATCCTCATGAATGCTTCATCTGCGTTCCGGCCTCGAAGACGGCAGAAGCGGCCACGCTCCGTGCACATGCGCGACTGAGCGGCCGGCCCAATGTCCCCGAGGCTTCGCCAGCGGAGAACACGTACTCCGGTCTCGGCGCGGCCTGATTCCGGGGGGCAAAGCCTAAAGCGCGGCGCCGCCCCTGTTGAGGAAGATGAGAACCGCGGTTGGTGGCGTGTTACTGGGGGCCTTTGTCCTCATTGCCTTGCTTCCCGCGGTCCCGGCCCAAGGAATGCCCTCCACGCCGGCCCAGGCTCGCGTGTCAGACCCCCAAAACGACGTCAAACTGGCGCAACGCGGCCAAAACCTGACAACGTTGCCCGACACGCACCGGCACCTCGACATCCGCGCAGCTTGGCTATCCAACGAAACGGAAGGGGACTTCGAGGTCGGGTATGCTTTGGCGCGCTGGGAGGATCCGTTCCGAGACCTAGGCTCCGCCGGTCGTTTCGTACAGGTCGGCTGGGTGTTCGGAAACCAATCCTACCTGGTGCATCATGGCACCCCAGGCCAGACTCTTTCGCCGTGCCCTACCAACCAAGCAACCTTGGGTCGCGGGAGCGCCGACCGCGGTCTTTGGACGCGCGTCGCCTGCGTGAACGTTACCGTCGAGTCAACCGCGGCCGTGGCGCATATCATTGTGCCCAAACGCCACATTCAGAGCTCGTCATTCTTGGTCCCACAAATCGGGGACACGTTATCCGCGCTGGTGGCCGTTTCGCGCCAGCTCACCGGCGCAGGGTATGCGACCGACAGGGCTCCCGACGTGGGCTTTGGCGACGCGTTTGCGCTTCGGGAAGGGGAAATCGAACGTGGCGGCGCCTTGTACCTGCAAAGCGCCGTGCCGGTCCGGGCGAGTAACGGCGAGTCAACGACGATGGTATTCAAGGTTCGGGTCGGGAACGACGGGGACCGCGCGCACACCGTCGTCCTGTCCGCCATCAACGAGAATCCGGAATGGAGCGTGCGGTTGCCGTCCCGCGTCCGGCTGGATCCCGGGTCGATGGTGGACGTTCCCGCCATCCTTTCGACCAACTTCACCCACCAGCATGGAGGGACGGACCAGTTCCGGATTCGGGCCGAATCCATCGATTCCCTTTCGGACTGGGCTCAACTGGCGTTGGGGGTGCATTGGCTCGAGATCCCGCAACCCACGGGGCACCACGACCGCCTGTGGCTGCACTCAAAGCCGGACACCGGTGACGCGTTCGGCGTCCCGATGCTCGGCGCCGCCTTCGGGCAGTCCGTCGCCTGGATGAACGCGTTGGAAGACGACCACACAAGCGGCGCGACCGATGAGCCGGTGCCGGGCGCGCAGGATCTTGGCAGCCTGGCCCGGACCCGGTGGACGTTTCCGCTTGCGCCTTCCCTGCAGGTCGGGCTGGAATTCGACGCCAGCCGACCGGGCCGGCTGGAGACCACGTTGGCGACGCAGTTGCCCGCCACTAGCGCCGCCGTGACCGCGGAACTGACTTACTGCGACCCATCCGGGTCGATTCCTGGACGACGATCGCCGTTTTGCCAGCAAGGCACCGTACCGGGAACTGTCGTCGTCGTCCTCGCCGGCGCAACCAATCCACGCCCCTTTGCGGCCGGCGCACAGACCGCCCT
>JACPAO010000105.1 GCA_016180755.1 Methanobacteriota archaeon | reverse complement strand
GGGTAGGGTCCCGCGACGCCGAAAGCGACGGCGAGCTGCCGCGTGCGCTCCTGCACGGCGCCGAGGGCGCGCTGGGCCGTGAGTTGCGACTGGCCCGCCATGAGGGCGAGCGCGGATTGCCGCAGCTCGCGGCGGGCGCGTTCGCGGGCGAGCTCCGCGTGGGGAAGCGTGGCGACGAGCTTGCGCAGGCGGCTCGTCGCGCAGAGGAGGACGAGAGCCAGGGAGAACAGGCCCCCGATGTAGACGAGGTCGAAGACGCCCGCACCGCCGATCGACCCCTTGAAGTCGGCGGATTGGAAGAGCTCGGGCATATGGAACACGTCCGCGCCGATGAGGGAGCCGAGGGTCGCCGTCGCGTACGCGAACGCGGGCGCCTGCGGGCTGCTGCGAGAATACAGGATGAGGGCGAGCGCGGCCCCCATGAAGGCCGGCAGGAACAGGTACGGGAACTCGGCCACGATCCCGAGCTCCGGCTGAACCCTCGTGATGAAGAACGTGACGAGGCTGACGGCGAGGAGGCCCGGCCCCCAGGCCGTCCACGGGATGGCCTTCGCGCGAAGCAGGTGGATGGAGAGGACGGTGGGAATGATGGCCCCGCCGAAGTTCGCGGCGAGGAACCAGCGCTTGTAGAGGAGGATCGGCACATCCGTGGGCACGATGAGGGCCGTGAGCGAGGCCGACAGGGACCCGAGTGTCCGCCATCTCCGGCCCGAAGGCCGGCGAAGCGTCCTAAGCCTTGCGGGACGTGCGTCCTCGGCCGGTCGCAACGGATAAAGACGGAAGGCGGCGTGCGGCGGGCGTGACCTCCGAGGCGCGGTGCCCGAGCTGCGGAGCCGCCGTCGGAGAAGAGGCGGCCCGTTGCCCCGACTGTGGGGCCCCGATCGGACGACGGAAGGCGGCATTCGGACGGGCGCGGCTGGCCGCCTCCATCTTGGCGCTCCTCTTCCTCCTGGCGGCGTTCCAGACGGCCTTCGTCCTCGATGATCCCGTGGCGCGTTCGGTCCCGACGCCCGCCGGCTTCGGCGACGTCGTGCTCAGCGGCGTCGTCCGCGACGCGACCGGGAACCCGGCGTCGGGTGTGGCCGTGAGCGCGGGGGCGGCCACCAACACGACGGACGCGGCCGGCGGCTACCGCGTGGGCGGGCTGGGGGTCGGCGTCCACGAGGTCCGTTTCGTCGGCCCTGACAACGAGACGCTCGTGCTTCGAATCTTCCTCACGCGGGACCGCACGGCCGACGTATCCCTGCCGGGGCCCGGAACCGTCGCGACCGCGGACCATCCATCGGTCACTCCCGTCCTTCTTGCCTCGAAGCTCTGCGGCGGGCTCCTCGTGGGGGTCGGGCTCCTCACGGCCGCGGGCGCCGTGGCCGCGTGGCGGCAGCGCCGTTGGGGGCTCGTCCTCACCGCGGCGATCGCGGGTGCGTTTGCCTCCCTTCCGCTCTCCATCGTTTTGAGTGGGATCGCCGTCTACGTGGTCGTGGCCGCCCGGAAGGAGTTCGGCCGCTAGACGTCCCCGGCGCGCCCGCACTGGGGGCACGCGACGGGCCGGGCAAGAAGCGGGTTGAAGAACGTCGCAAAGCGCGTGTCGCAGTCCGGGCACGCGACCGTGACCTGCGTCCTCGTCGACGTCTCGAACGCGTGGTTGATCTTGAGCCACGCACGGTTGGCGCCGCGCTGCAGGTAGCCGGCGGCGACGAGCCAACCGAGGAACGGGACGACGGCCGCCCAGACGGCATGGTAGGACGGGACCGTGAGCGAGTCGTTGCTGGCATTGAGCTGGGCGCGCCGCACGCTTCGCCCGGTGAGGAGGACCGCCACGAACCAGCCGACCACGGGGACCAGGATGAAGAGGACGAGCCGCCCGGCGGGGTTGACGCCGGAGCCCAGGTGCTTCTGGAGGTCCCGGTTCAGTTGGTAGAACCAGACGAACCAGTACAGGCCGAGCGTGATGATCGAGAGGAGCGTGATGAGCACGACGCTGCGGACGCGTCCCACGTAGAGCTCGGTCGCCACTGGACGCGTCGAACCGTGGGGGCGTTTTTAAGGTTGCTTAGCTGGCGCGGGCGCGCGCCGCCCTAGTATGCGAGCAGGAACGCGAGCGCCGCGACGAGGGCCACCGCCCCGAGGACGCTGGCGATGAGCCCTCGACGGTCGGCGCGGTTCTTCGCGAACGCCACGATCCCGAGTGCCACGCCGCCTAGCCCGAAGATGAAGGGGATTCCCACCGGGGCCAGGAAAAACGTGCCCAGCCCGACCATGGACAGGAGGAAACCCCACGCGGCCGTCGACTTCGCAAGCGGCATCACGGGGCCCTGAGCCCGGGGGTCGGGCGGTGGCGGCGGCGCCCCCGTGCCGGGAGGCGGCGGGGCGGCCATCGGGGTCGGGGCGGGCGCGCTCGGCGTGGATGGGGTCCCGGCTGCCGGGACCATGGCGCGGAACCCGCAATTCAGGCAGCGCGCCTCTTGCCCAGGCTCGGCATTGATGAGCGTCGAACACTGCGGGCATTTGAACTGCGCCATCGGCCCCGACCGCTGGCATGAGGGGGGTAGGAATAAGTCTATGGAAGCAGGCTAGCGGGCCTTCTTGCCGGCTTTTTTCCCCTTGGGTTTGGCGGCCCCGGCGGCGTCCTTCCTGCTGGCCGCGGGTTTCCCCTTCTCCTTCGCGGCGGCCGCCTGCTCTTTCTCGAGGCGTTTCGCCTCCTTTTCCGCGTCCTTCCGTGCCCGTTTCTCTTCCTTCGCGCGCTGCTTTTGCGCCTTGCGCTCTTCCTTCGAGAGGCCGGGTTCCCCGCGGCGCAGGAAACCGAACAGGCCCCCTTTCTTGACGGGTTTTTCGGCGCCGGGCGGCGCCCCTTCGGGCTCCCCGCTTTCCGGTTCCCCGGGTTCTGCCTTGTCCGGCTCCGGCGGCTTGTCCGAACCCCCCGTCTCTGGCGGTTCGGCCTCCGCGTCGGCTTCCTCCGCCGAGACGGCTCTCTGACCCGACCCGCCTCGCCGTCGGAAGGCTGCCGCCGGCAGGATCTTGCGCACCATGCCCACGCCGAGTCGTCGACGCCCGGCGCCGCTGCGCGCAAGTTCAGCCTCCGCGGCGCGACGCACCTCTTCGGCCCCACGCAACGCGAGCGCGGCCGCCTTGAGGTCCTCGAGCTCCTTCGCCCGAAGCGAAACCTCCTTTCGAAGGACGATGGCCGCCTCCAGGTTCTCCTTGGTGCGCGACTTGCGTTCGAGGGCGGCAAGCTGCGCCTGCTTGAGGGCCAGCTCTTCCTCCTTCGTGTGCATCTTCCAGTGGTGGTTGAGGGCCTTCTGGACGATCCAATGGTACCAGGGGGCCAGCGGGATGAGGGCGATGAGGATCAGGCGCCTTCGCGTCGGGACCTTCGCGGTGACGTCGTGGCGGACGAGGCCCTCGACGAGGTGGGCGACGCGTCGCTTCACGAGGAACGGCCCGACGAAGGGGAGGATGAGGAGGAAGATGTACGGACGGCGGTCGAGGAACAGCGCCTCGTGCCCGTCGAACTCGCGAAGCATCTTGTACAGGAGCACACGGCCGTAGATGCCGAGCGTGACAAGCTGGTAGACGAGGACCTTGACGGGGTGGCGATGACGCCCCACGTAAACGTATTCGGTCATCGTCTGGGTTCGCGCCAATCTTGTGGTGGCTTATAACGGTTGAGAGACGGTGGCGGGCGGGACCTCGACGAGCGGCGCTTCCGGGGCGGAGGGAGGGTTCGCCGGGTCGGTCGGCGCGGCGGCCGGCGCGTCGGCCTTGGGCGCGAGGGTCACCCCAACCTTCTTCGCGAGGAACTCCCGGATGCCGTCGCGGTCGGCCGCGGCGACGCCGAAGTACTCGAGGAACCGTTCGGTCGTCGCGAGGATCTTCGTGATGCCGTCCTGGCGGACCGTGATCATGCCGCGCTCGTGGAGCTCGTGGACGTGGTCGTAGACGACGCTTCCCACCATGTCCTTGAGGTCGCTCTGCTTCACGGGCTGGTGGAACGCGATAAGCGCAAGGGTCCGTAGCACCTTCGACGGGATCTCCATATTCGCGAGGTGGCGGGCGCGTTCCGCGTACATGGTCCGGATCTGCATCGACCATTTGTGGCCGGCGCGCCCGACCTCGAGGGCGGACTCCCGGCCCTCGTACTCCTTCTCGAGCTCCTTGAGCGCGGCCTTGACGGCTTCGGCGTCGAGGCGCGTCGCCTGGGCGATCTCGTCGACCAATAGCGGCTTGCCCGCAGAGAAGAGGGCGGCTTCCACGATGCGTGTAGGGTTGAGTTCGGTCATTCGGCGCGGACCTCCGGGGTGTTCTCGTCGTCGGGCGCGATGGGGCTCGCCGGGGCGGGCGCGGCCCCCGGCGCGCTCAGGTTGCGGAGCTGGACAGGGCCGTACGGGAAGTTCTCCTGCGCGAGCTGGATCTTCCGGTCGCGGTGCAGGAACAGGACGCTGTTGAAGGCCGTGATGCGGTCCCAGATGTCGCGGTCGTCGTAGAGGGACTTGAGGTCGATGAGGCCGCCGTTGAAGGAGCAGATCCGGTCCCAGATGAGGCGGATGTCCTCCTCGAGGTCCTCCCGGTGGACGCGGCCATGGAACGCGGAGGCCGCGAGGCGGCGGAGCTCCGTCTTGTAGGCTTCGCGCTGCGTGTTGAGGACCTGGCGCTGCTCCGATTCCTGCTTCGCAAGCTCGAACGCGCTCACAAGCTCCATGAGGGTGACGGGCCGGTCGCCTTCGTGCCAGATCTTCTCGTCGATCGGTCGCCGGTTGTTAAGAAGCTGCTGCGTCACGGCGAACTCGTCCTGGGGCATCTCCCAACTGTCGGAGATTTCCCGCCAGTCCATGTCGACCGTCTCTTCCTGGCGTCGCTCGAACTTCTTCACGAGGTCGTCCGATTGGAGCTTCAGGACCGTCCACGCCATGAGGATGATGCGGCCGGCCGTGACGAGGTCGATCTTCTCCTCCTTCGCCCGCTTGAGGTACAGCTCGCTGAAGCGGACGAGGTCGACGTCCCAGACGTTGAGCTGTTCCTGGATTACGAGGTCGAAGACGAGGGCGATGGACCGGTCGAACTCGTTCTTGAGGCTGACGTGCTCGCCCTCCTTGACCATGGCGAGGTAGTGGTTGATCCGTTCCGGGCTGCCGTCCTCGTCGATGATCGCCTTGTGGAACAGGAGGTGGTTGACGACCTGCACGTTTGCGAGGGTTACGCCCGCGTTCGGTGTGGCCGTCGATGCCGCCGCCATCACTTGTCGACCTCGACCTTCAGCATGTCCTTGACGGTCTCCTCAATCCCTTTTGAGCCGGCGCCGGCGCCAGGGGGCGCCGTCCCTCCTTGCTGGACGGTCTGCTGGACGAGCATTTGGCCCGTCCCGCCGCGTCCTCCCGCGACGAGCTCTCCCTTCTCGCTCACCAGGTTGATGTCGAAGTTCGCGATCATCTGGCTGAGGCCGTTACCGGCCTGGGTGACGCCGTAGATGTGCGCGGCCTCCTTGAGCGTGACCTTGCGCAGGCTCACGCAGAGGAACTGCGCGCTCTTGCTGTGGTCCTTCATCCAGAGGGCGACGGCCTCGGCGTTGACGGCGTCGAGGTTCTGGTCGATCTCGTCGAGGTAATAGAAGGGCGACGGCTCGAAGTCCTGGATGGCGAAGATGAACGCGAGCGTCGTGATGGACTGCTCCCCGCCCGAGAGGGCCTGCAGCGACAGGAACTTCTTGCCCTTCGGCTGCGCCTTGATGAGGAGACCCCCTTCGAAGGGCCGCTCCGCGTTCTCGAGCTCCAGGTAGGCCTGCCCGCCGTTCGTGAGCTTCGCGTACACCTTCGCGAAGTTCTCGTTGATCGGGGCGAAGACCCGCATGAGGTTCTCCTTTTTCTTCTGCACGATCTCCTCGACGACCTTGATGAGGTTCGCGCGCTGGTCCTCGAGGCGCTTCGTCTCGTCGATGAGGTCCTTCTCGCGGGCCATCTGCGCGTCGTACTCGGTGAGGGCGGTCATGTTGACGGCCCCCATGTCGGCCATCGAGCGCTCGACCTGGTTGAGTTCGCGCTTCGCCTCGTCGAAGGTCCGCTTCTCCTCGGCGGCGGGCGGCTCGAGCTTGAGCGTCTGGATCTCGACGAGCACCTCGCCGAGCGACTCCTCGATCTGGGGGAGGCGGGTCGTGACCTGGAAGATGAGGTTGGTGTGCGTGTCGAGCTTGCTGTTGACGGTGTCCATCTTCCCTTCGAGGTCCTTGAGGCGCACGGCGAGCTTCTCCTTCTGGTCGGCCACCTGCTTGGCCTTCCCGCTGACCGCCGCGTCGGCCTTGGTGAGGACGTTGAGCTTCTCCTCGATCGCGTTGAACTCGCCCTTCCACTGCTTGGCGTCGCCCTCGAGCTTCTCGACGTCGTTGGCGACCTTCTGCAGCTGGTCGCGGACCGCCCGGTGCTGCTCCGAGACGAGTTCGAGCTTCTTGTCGAGCGTCTGCACGGTGGATTCGATCTCGAGCACGCGCGTCTTCTGGGCGTGGCCCTGCTCCTCGAGGGACGTGATTCGCTCGGCGATCTCCTTCTTGGTGCCCTTCACGAGGAGCTTGTTCTTTTCGTCGCGCCGCTGTTCGAGGTCCTTCACGTGGGCGTCGAGGCCGATGATCTTCTTGTCGAGGCCCGCGAGGGCGTCCTCGAGGCCGACGAGCTCCTCGCGCTTGGCGGCGAGGTCGTCCTTGGTCTTTGCGAGTTTCGTCTCGAACTCCTTCTGGCGCGCGTCGAGGTCGCGGACCCGGAGGTCGCCCGTCTCGGCAATCTTGGCTGCGCCGAGGTCCGTCTCGACCTTCTGGAGCTTCTTCCGGATCTCGACGAGCTCCTCGTTGAGCGCGTCGATGTGTTCCGTCGTCTGGGCGATTTTGCCCTCGAGCTCTGCGAGCTTGTCGACGTCCTTGCCGGCGAACTTGATCGTGTCCTTCTTCCCGAGGCTTCCCCCGACCATCGCGCCGCTCGCCTCGAGGAGGTCGCCCTCGAGCGTTACGAGGCGCACGCCGCCCATGTGGCGCCGGGCCGCGTCGAGGGTCTTCATGACGACGGTGTCGCCGAAGACGAACGCGAACGCGTTCTCGTACTTCTTGTTGTACGAGATGAGGTCGAGCGCGAACCCGCAGCTCTGCTCGTCCTTCACGACCATGAGGGCCTTGCCGCGGGGCGACGTCGGGATCATCTTGTTGAGCGGGAGGAAGGTGGCGCGGCCGAGGTTGTGGCTGCGGAGGTACTCGATGCATTGGGCGGCGACGCCGTCGGTCTCGACGACCACGCACATGAGCCTGTTCCCGGCCGCCTGCTGGAGCGCAGTGTCGTACTTTGGATCCACCTTGCCGAGCTCGGCGATCGTTCCGTGGATCCCCTTGATCGTGCTCTTGCGCTTCGCGTCGAGGATGGCGTCGACCGCGCGGTTGAGCCCCATGCCGACCGTCTGGCTCGCCTGCTCGAGCGCCTTGAGCTGGGCGTGCTCGTTCGTGAGGCGCCGCAGGGCCGTCTCGAGGTCCGACATCTCCTGGGTCGCGGCCGCCTGGCGCTTCACGACCGTGAGGCGTTCCGCCTCGAGCTCCTTCACGTTCGCCGCCGTCGCCTTCGACTCTTGGCCGAGCTCCTTGAGCTGGAACGCGACGTCCTTGAGCTCGAACTCGCACGTCTTCTGCGCCTCTTCGATCTCCGAGATGAGCGCCTTCGTCGCGTCGGTGCGCTGGGCGAACCGGTCCTTCTCAAGGTGGAGCTTGTGCTGCTCCGCGGTCGTCTCCTCGTAGTCCGCCTTGAGCTTGGCGAGCTCGTGGTGGACGCGCATGGCGCCCTCGCTCGACTCCGCGGCGAGCTCCCGCAGTCCCTTGAGCTCCTTCTCGGCCGAAGCGAGCTCCTTCGCGCGGACCTGGTGCTCGGCCTCGAGCTCGGCGCGCTGCGTGCCGAGGTCGCGAAGGTCCTTCTCGATCTTCTTGAACTCGGCCCCGAGCCGGCTCTTCGACTCCGAGAGTTCGCGGGCCTCGCTCTTCGCATGGTTCCTGCGCTCCTCGAGCCGGACCGCCTCGGCCTGCATCGACTGGATCTGCTGCCGCGTCTGCTCGCCGCCCTCGCCGCCGATGTCGGCGAGCTTGGCCTCGGCCTCGTGGTACTCCTTGAGCGTCGTCTCGTGCTGGACGCGTAGCGTCTCGAGGGACGCCGTGAGGCGCCGTTTCTCCTCTTCGTAGCTTGCGATCTTGTCCTTGGCGTCCTGGACCTGGCGCTCGATGTCCTCCTTGCGGCGGTAGGCGAAGAGCGCCTTGAGGACCGTCTGGCGCTTCTGGAGTTCGGCGTACTTCTCGGCGCCGTCGCGGGCGCGCTTCAATTCGGAGAGGTTCTTGCGGATCTCCCCGAGGATGATCTCGATCTTCTGGAGGTTCGCCTCGGTCTCCTCGCGACGCTTCGTCGAGACCTCGATGTCGCGGTCGAACTCCGCGACGCCGCTGATCTCGTCGAGGATGCCGCGGCGCTCGACCGCCGACATCTTGGGGATGCCGGTCACCTGGCCCTGCATGACGATGTTGTAGCCGTCGGCGCTGATGCGGGCGTGAAGGAGAAGGTCCCGGACGTCGGTCACGCTCGCCGCCCGCTCGTTCACGTACACGTAGGAGGCGTAGTGGTTCGGTTCGCCCCGCTTGGGCGCGCGCCGGACCCGCCGCGTCACGACGACCTCGTCGGCCTCGATCGGAAGGACCCGGTCGATGTTGTCGAAGACGAGGCTCACCTCCATCTCCTTCGCCGGTTTCCCGGGCTTCCCGCCGACGGTGCCCCCGTTGAAGATGAGCTCCGTCATGCCCTTCGCCCGGATGAGCCGGGTCGAGGTGGGCCCGAGCACGAAGAGGATGGCGTCGCCGATGTTGGACTTGCCCGACCCGTTGGGGCCCGTGATCGCCGTGAAGCCCGGCTTGAAGGGGACCCGCATGGCGGACCCGAAGCTCTTGAAGTTGACCATCCGGACTTCTTTCAGGTACATGTCGAGTTCCTCGGGCCAGTGATGGAATACCAAGGAGTGTGGTTAGCCGTGGCTCGTGCCCAGCTTACCCACGCTAGTGCATCCCGAATATCCCGATTGTGCGAACGCGGCCGTCGGTATATAAATTGTTTTCTTTTTTTACGGGGCGGTTACCCTGGGAAACGGGTCGCGGATCACCGAATTCGGCCACGGGTGCGACGCTCGTCGGAGGCCACCCCGGGCGCCTCGATCTCCCAGGTCATACGGACCAAGGCCACGCGCCCGTTGATGATGCCGCTTGTGACCCGATGGATCATGGCGTCGACGATGGCCGCGAGGTCAAGGTAGGCGAGGCGCTTCATCGGCGTCACGCGGATCGTTGTCCGCGTGGGCGTGACGTCGACGACGTCGACCGAGATCCGTTCCTTCACCGGTCGGCCGTTGATGGGGTCTCCTTGGAGCTCGTACTCGTCGAGGGCGCCGGCGAACTGGAACATGCCTTGAAGGGTGAGCTCGGGATGGTCGAAGGTGAGGACGACCGGGAAATCGACCGCGATGGAATCGCCGACCGGCAAGTGGGCGCCCTGCGCGTCGGCCATGCGGCCTGGCAGGGCCGCGGCCCCCATGTAAGCCTTTGCGCCGTCCGAGAACGGACGGGCCCGGCGGCCGAAGAGGTCCACGCGGTCGCGCCAAAGGCTTAAAGGGTCGGGAAAATTCGGACGAATCCGCCCTCCCAGGACTCTTCATGGCCCTTTCTGAATTGGAGAAGCAGCTCCAACTCGATTTTTTCAAGGAAAACGGCTTCACCCGGCTCCAGTGCCGCTCCTGCCGTTCATGGTTCTGGAGCCTCGACCCGAGCGCCGCACTCTGCGGCGACCAGCCCTGTGTCGAGTATTCGTTCATCGGGCAGCCGCTTACCAAGAAATCGTACACGATGGGGGAGATGCGGGAGACGTTCCTCTCGTTCTTCGAGGGCCACAACCACACGCGCGTCGCCCGGTACCCGGTCGTCGCGCGGTGGCGCAACGACATCTACCTTACGATCGCGAGCATCGCCGACTTCCAGCCGTTTGTCACAAGCGGTGAGGTCCCGCCGCCTGCGAACCCCCTTTGCATCAGCCAGCCCTGCATCCGGCTCAACGACCTCAGCAACGTGGGGAAGTCGGGCCGGCACATGACGCAATTCGAGATGATGGCCCACCACGCGTTCAACCGGCCGGAGAAGCCGATCTATTGGGCCGACCAGACCGTCGCCTACTGCGACGACTTCCTCGCGAACCGCCTGGGGCTCAAGCGCGAGAAGATCACCTACAAGGAGAACCCGTGGGCGGGCGGCGGCAACGCGGGCCCGGCCGTGGAGGTCCTCGCAGGGGGGCTCGAGGTCGCGACGCTCGTCTTCATGAACCTCAAGGCCGACGCCAATGGGTCGATCGACGTCAAGGGCGAGAAATACTCGAAGCTCGACCTACAGATCGTCGACACGGGCTGGGGCCTCGAACGCCTCACGTGGGCGAGCCAGGGACGGCCCACGGTTTACGAGGCGGCCATGCCGCAGATGATCGAATGGCTGAGGGGCCAGGCTGGCCACACCATCGACCTCGACGACGCCCGCATCCGCCAGATCGTGGGCGAGCACGCGCGCCTCGCGGGCGTCATGAGCCTCGACGCCGAATCCAACCTGCACGAGCTTCGTCAAGGCGTCGCCAAGCGGCTCGGCGTGAAGGGGATCGCAACGACCGCCGACGAGCTGCAGCGCGTGATGGCCCCAATCGAGGACCTGTACGCGCTTGCCGACCACGCCAAGTGCCTAAGCTTCATGCTCGGCGACGGGATCGTCCCGAGCAACGTCAAGGCCGGCTACCTTTGCCGGCTCATCATCCGGCGCAGCCTTCGACTCATGGAGGCGCTTCGGGTGCGCGTGCCCATCCGTGAGCTCGTCCTCAAGAACCTCGAGGTGCTCGCGCCCGAGTTCCCCGAACTCCGCTCGGAGCAGCAGACGATCGCCGAGATCCTGGACCTCGAATCCGAACGGTACCGCGAGACGATCGAGAAGGGCACACGGCTCATCCAGGGTCGCATCAAGCGCGGGCAGACGGTCGGCGTGCGCGAGCTCATCGAGCTCTACGACAGCCAGGGCCTTCCACCCCAGGTGGTCCGGCAAGTGGCCGAGCCGATGGGGGTCAAGGTCGAGATCCCCGACGCGTTCGACATGATGGTGGCCGAGCGCCACTCGAAGGAGGCGCCCGAGGCGGCGGCGGCCAAGCTTCCCGTCGTCGCGCCCCCGACGAAGACGCTCTACTACGAGTCCCCCCACCAACAGGAGTTCGACGCGACGGTCCTGTGGAGCGACGACGCCCACGTCGTCCTCGACCAGACCCTCTTTTACCCGGAAGGCGGGGGCCAACCGTACGACCTCGGCACGATCTCACTCGCGGAGAAGGTCTACAAGGTCACGGACGTGCAGAAACAGGACGGCGTCGTCATCCATTTCGTGAAGGGCAAGCTCAAGGTCGGCGAGATCGTCCACGGCCGGATCGATTGGGAGCGGCGCCTTGCGCACATGCGACACCACACGGCGACCCACATCGTCCGGGGCGCGGCCGAGGCCGTCCTCGGGCGGCACGTCTGGCAGTCCGGCGCGCAGAAGGCGGCCACGTACGCGCGCCTGGACCTCACGCACTTCAAGCGCCTCACCCCGGACGAGGTCCACGCGATCGAATCGCTCGCCAACGACGTCGTCATGAAGAACATCACGCTCGACCGCGGTTGGCACGAACGCGACCAGGCCGAGAAGAAGTGGGGCGTCCGCCTCTACCAGGGCGGCATCCCGCCGGGCCAGCGGATCCGGGTGGTCCGCATCGGCGACCACGACGTGGAATCCTGCGGCGGCACGCACGTCGACGAGACGAGCGACGTGGGACCCATCAAGGTGTTCAAGACGGAGCGGATCCAGGACGGGATCGAGCGGGTCGAGTATTCCGCGGGTCCCGCCGCCATCAAGATCATCCAGGAACGCGAGAAGATCCTCGAGGAGTCGGCGAAGGCGTTGAGCGTCCCCCTCGAGCGGCTGCCGATGACGGTCGACCGGTTCTTCAAGGAGTGGAAGGAGCGGGGTAAGGAGATCGAGGACCTCCGGGCGCGGCTGTCACAGTTCCAGCTCAAGGAGCTCTTGTCCCAGGCGGAGCAGGTCGGAAAGGTCCGGCTC
>JACPAO010000104.1 GCA_016180755.1 Methanobacteriota archaeon | reverse complement strand
GCGGCCCTCGACAAGGAGATGCGGGCGGCCGCCAAGGCCCTCGACTTCGAGAAGGCGGCCCTCCTGCGGGACAAGCTCATCGAGCTCCGCTCGGCGGGACCCGAAAAAACAACCGCCCCCCCTCGGCAGAGCCTTTAAGGGACCCGGTTATGGAGCCCTGAGCGTGAGAACGCCATGGTGGACGCGAAGCGGTCGGATGAGTGGGAAGCCGTCAAGAGCCTGAAATCCCTGATTCAAGCCGGGCTCGACCTCGGGGTCCCCGAGGCGATCCGGAAGGCGGCCCAGCTGCAGCCGTTCCTGCACGCCATCACCGGAAACAAGGCGAAGGAGTCGCCGGGGCTCGCGGCGTCCGTCGCGGGCCTCGTCCAGTCGGTCAAGGACGATCCGCAGGCGATGTTCCAGCTCGCGAAGGAGGTCTGGAGCCGCGGCGGGCAGAAGGAAAAGTCGTCGGCCGCCGAGGCCGTCGGCAAGGGGCTCGGTTTTCTCGTCCCGCACAAGGCCCTGCAGGCCGCCAAGGAGCTCGCCTCCATGGCCCGTAGCGGCAAGGAGGCCGACCTCGTCGGCCGCTCCGCGATCGAACCGCTCCTCGAGGCGTCCCCCGGCCTCGTCGACCGTGTCAAGCTCCTCTTGCAGGAGAACGAGAAGCTCGTCCGTTACGCCGCCATCAGCGGCCTCGTGTACTTCGTGGGAAGGAAACGGAAATACGCCGCCCTCGGCGCCGAGGTGCTGCTCCTTCTCGCGGAGGAGCACGAGAAGGAGATTCGCGACGCGGTCAAGTGGGGCCTCAACAAGATCCGCGAGGTCGACCCGAAGGCTACGGCCGTCGCCGTGGCCGCCTGGGTGAAGTCCAACCCCACGACGGACCGCGTCAACAAGGCCGGCACCTACCTCAAGGCGCGCGCGGTCGACGTGAAGACGGCCGTGGAGCGCGGCGTCCTCGGCGTCCTCGCCCGGCTCAACCCCGCCGCGAAGAACGGCGCCAAGGCGAACGGCGCGGCTCCGAAGAAGAGGCCGGCAAAGAAGGCCCGGCGCAACGCCCCCGCGAAGCGGTAGGCGATGTCGCCCGACGATGCGGGCGCCGGCGCGCCCATCCCCGAACCGACGGAGGCCGCCGGCCTCGTCGCGAAGGCGGCATCCACGGCCTCGACCGTGCAGAAGGCCGCGAACGTCGCCGCCGCGGCGCTGCGGCACAAGGAGCTCATCGTCGCGGCCATGGAGACGCTGCGCGAGCACAGCTTCCTGAGCGAGGAGGAGGAGGTCAAGCTCCTCAACACGTGGGAGCAGGGGTCCGCGACCGCGAAGTCCCTCGTCCAGGACATGCTGGAACGCCTCCAGCAGTCCAACTTCGGCAAGATCATCGTGAACCTCAAGGAGCAGACCAAGCTCGAGGACATCACGCCGGCGGGCGTGCGCGGCGCGGCGCAACCCTACATCGCGGCTGCGAAGGAGGAGGCGAAGCCCTACATCGAGCGCGCGAAGCAGCGCCTCCTCGAGCTCAAGGCGCTCGAAGAGCCGACGATCAAGCGCCTCGAGGTCGTCTCGGCGAACCTCAAGGAGGCGAGCAAGGAGGTCGTGACCGGGCTCCGCGGCGTGGGGAAGGAGGCCGTGGACGAGGTCTTCCGGCGGGGCCGCACGTGGTGGATGAGCGCGGAGACCGAGGAACTCGAACGCGAGTTCTTCGACTTCGTGCTGCGGACGCTGCCGAAGGCGGAGCGCGGCCTCGTCCAGGTGCTCCAGTTCGCGCAGTACGCCGCGATCTTCCTCCTCCTGTTCCTCGGCATCATGCTCCTCAACTGGGGCATCAAGTTCGCGGAGAACATGAAGACAGGCCGCAGCGAGGTCGAGCGTCTCGCGAGGATGACGCCCGCGCAGCGGCGCATCCACCTCGCGCAGCGCTGGACGATGCGCGCGCAGGAGGAGGGCATGATGGACCCCGAGGAGGCCAAGGAGGTCCTCCAGGAGACGATCCGGGCCGCGCCCCCGAACGAGCGCGTCGACGTCGAGCCGCCCCCGCCCGCGACGCCTTAGTGCGACCAACGACCGCCGGCCTTTTGTGCAAGGCCGCGGACCTCCCGACCAGCTCAACGAGATTGGTCTGTCGCCCGGCGCGTCACGTCGTGCCGGGATACCACCCGTTGGGGTCTTCGGGGTCCCACAGGCTTGGAGCGCCCCAGAACCAGCCTGCCGCCCCCTCGCGGTGCGTGTCGAGGACCTCCTGCGCTTCCTGGCATTGCGTCCCCGGGCCCAGGCAGTCATCCACGAAGGCGCCCCAGGGGGTGCCGTCGGGGCCGATGCGTACGTCGATGAAGTCTTGGATGCCGCCGCAACAGTTGCCGACCCGGAACGCGTCCGTGGCGGGGTCGTTCACGGTCGCGCTGAAGATCGTCGGGGCGTCGGAAAGCGCATCGTAGGAGACGGCGAGGAACGCCTCGTACGTCGTGGGCGACGTGTCGGGCTGTCGACCCATGTACACGAAGGCGATCTTGCCCTCCCCGCCCACGATGAGTTCGGGGAACACGGCGTGCGTGACGCCCGGCGCGGCGACCATCAGGGGCGCGGACCACGTGGCGCCCTTGTCGCGCGAGACGCTGAGGTACGGGAGGCCGTCGGACGCGACCCACGTGTAGTAGATGTTGCCGCGCGGGTCGACGCCGACGCCCGCCTCGTGGCCCCGGATCCCGTTCCGCGCAACGGTGGTGCGTCGCCAGGTCATCCCCTCGTCGTCCGAGATGGCCAAGAGGGGCTCGCCGCATTGGCCCTTCGGAAGGTAGATGCTGCCCTTTCCGTCGGACGCGCCGTGGCCGAGCGCGCCATCGCAGATTGTTGGCAGCTTCCCCGTCGGCGTCACAAACGCGGGCTGCCCTGGGGGAAGCCAGATGCGTCCGCCGTCGAGGCTCCGTTGGCACGTCGACATGGTGGACGCCCCGGCAAGGGCGACCGCGTTGATCGCGCAACGGTACACGATGTTGGGGTAGCCTTGGGTCGTGCTCGTGACCGGCCTGCCGGTGAAGATTGTCTGGTGGTCGGTCTCCATGCAGCCGGAGTAGGAGTGGGACCAGGTAGCGCCCTCGTCGTCGCTCCACGAGAACATGGAACAGTTGGGCACGTTCAGGTCGTCGGCGAAGACGCGGCTCGTGACGGGGTCGACGAACAAGTAGGGGTCGGTGGACACGAGGTGGGTGGGTTGCCCGGCGACGTTAGGCAGAACGCGCTTCCAGGTCGCCCCGCGATCGGTGCTGACCGCGACGCCGCTGGGCTTCGTGTTGTCGCCCACCATGGCGGGATAGTGGAAAACCGTCCCCTTGGCGGTGATGCCGATGGTCGGTTCGCGGCTCACGGATCCCGTCTTGCTCACGCACGGAACGGGGAGCGTTCCGACCTCCGACGCAACGATCACGGCGCCGGGGACGTGGGCGACGGCGGTCCGGTTGGCCGAGCATCCAGGCGGCAACGGCGCCGTACTCGGCCGGGGAGGCAGGGAGAACCCGGTGGGCCCGGAGGCCGTCCGTGGTGCAGCCCCTCCGTCGTCGTTGGTGAGGCATCCGGCGACCGCCAAAGCAAGCAGGCCCCCGATGACCCACGAAGCGCGCACAAGGGGTCTACGCGGCATCCACGCGTAAATAGGGCACGGCCACATGTCACGGTTTTCGGGCCTTCGGCGGGTCGTCAGGCGAACCGGAGGGTGCCCTCGACGACGGGGACGGTGAACTGGCCCGCTGCGCCCGCGCCCGTCGTGACGGTGAGGACGGGAAGCCTCGGGTCGGGCGTGAGCTCCATGGCTCCGCCGCCCACCGCGACGACCAGCCGCTCGCCGGCCTTGATGGGCGACGCGAAGGGATGGCTGACGAGGCTGACCGTCGTGGCGCTGGCGACGGGAAAGTCCGCCCCCGCGTGCCCCGGCGCGCGCGCGTGACGCAGGTCCGTGAGGGCGCGGCGGATCTCCGTGGAGCCCACGTCGGGGCACGTTCCGGCCCCCTTGGTCCGGTAAAGGAAGACGGCGAAGTTGCCGTCGGGCAGGGTGCTCGTGACGGTGAGGTTGACGTGGAAGTTGCCGGCAAGCAGCACGTCCTCGACCAGGGGCGGCGACACGTAGAGGGCCTGGTGGGGTCCGCACACGGGTTGGTGCGGCGTGCCCACGAGGTAGCTCGTGCAGAGTCCGGGGCAAGGGTTGGAGTAGGTGGACTGGAAGGTCTGCGTCGACGCGCGCGCCTCGCCGGACGAGGCGACGACGGTGCGGTCCGAGAGGTAGAGGGTCGTGTCGTTGTGCGGGGGCGGCCACGTTCCGGCCGTGTGCCATTCGCGCAGGTCGTCTTGGTATTCGACGAGGCCCGTCTCGAGGAGGGGCGGCCCCCCGCGAAGCCAGTGGTCGAACCAGGCGACCCGCATCTGGGCCCAATCGCCGGAGGGATGGGCGGTCCCGCCGTGGCCCCACTGGCCGAGGATCATCCGTTTGTTCGCGTGAGGGATCGACTCCCACAGGCCTTCCACCTGGAGGATGTGTCCCTCCCCGTCGGTGAGGCCGTTCGTCCACAGGATGGGAACGTCCGTCGTCCGCATGTCGTCGCGAAGGTCGCGTTCCTCCCAGTACGCGTTGCGGTCGCCGACCGCGTAGAGCGTGGCGCTCTCGCGCGCGTCCTCGGCGACCCTCGGCCCGCACTCCATGTGGTTGGCCTCGCCACCGCGCGAATCGATGGGGGCGTAGGTCATCTCGCCCATCGAGTAGAGTGCGTGCCATTGGGTCGTTACGACCGGCCCGATGGACAGGGTGGCGCCGTTGCGGCTTAGGAGACTGTGCAGGTCGATGAGTCCGCTCACGGGGACGACGGCCTTGAGGGCGGGAGGATGCGCGGCCATGGCGAGGTATTGGGTCCAGCCGGGGTAGCTCGTGCCCACCATGCCGACGTTTCCGTTGCTCCAGGGCAGGGACGCGAGGGTGTCGATGACGAGGCCCAGGTCCGTTTGGTCCTGCTTGGTGCCCCACTGGATGCATCCGCCGCTAATCCCGGTGCCCCGCAGGTTGATCAACGCCACGGCGAAGCCCGCGTCGAGCAGGGGCTGGTGGTTGCCCGTCATCGTTCGTCGCCCGTTGACGCTCTGTACGCGGCCGTCGCTGGGATCGTTCTGCATGTTGAAGTAGGGGCTGTACTCGAGGACCGTCGCGACGGGTCCCGTCGCGTTGGGCAGGTACACGTGGCCCTTGAGTTTCACCCCGTCGCGCGCGGTCGCGACGAAGGGCTTGATCTCCTGAAGGGAAAAGATGGCGTTCTTGCTCAACGCGTCGGAGACGTCGACGCGCTCGGCGGCGCGCCGCTTGGACACGCGGTCCTGGTCCTTCTCCGACGCGCCGCCGGAGAGGCAGCCGGAGGTGGCTACGGCGGCGACGACGAGAAGGCAAACGAGGCGGCGAGGGGAGGCCAGCAGCACGAAGGACGACGCCCCGCGAGGAGTCGTTTGCCCCGTTCTTATGGCCGGCCCCTTCATATAGCGGGCCCGTTCGACGCCGGACGCCTCCCGACTACGGCGCCACGTGAACCATGTGGGCCACCGACGGCACGAGCCCCTTGTCGGTCTTGGTGAGGATGAAGAGCATCCAGTTTCCGGGCGGAGCGACCGCGGCGTCGGGGGGACTTTCCAGCGTGAGGACGCCGCCGGCGCCCGATCGGATGGCAAGCTCCACGAGCCGCTGTTCCGGGTTGTAGACGTGCGTCACGGCGCCCGGTTTCACGAGGACCGCGCGGACGACCTCGTCCGCTTCCTTGGAGCGCACGTCGAACGTCTGGGCATAGGTCAGGTTCGTGGGCGCCGCGTCGATGGCGGGGCGAGGGCCCCAGAACAGGTAGGGCGGTTCGTAGAGCTCGAAGGACGTGTCGAACGTGCCTAGCGGCGGGGAGGAGCCGCCCAGGAAGACGCGCCCGTCGGGAAGTAGGAGGGCGCTCGCGTGGTACACGCGCGGCATGGCGATCGAGCCGGCCGGTTTCGAGGCGCCGCGGACGCGTTGCCCAAGCGCGTCGACACCTTGGCCCTCCGGATCGTAGAGTTCGGCGCGCATGACGGGTGTCACCTCGTTCTTGAAGCCGGGAGGCTCCGAGTCGCTGTTGAGGAGAAGGACGCCGTCCGTCTTCGACCCCCCGGCGATGAGGACCTGCCCGTCCGGAAGGAGCACATGTTGCGCGAACCATCGCCCGTCGCGCAAGGGTGTCCCGAGGTAATGCCGGGGCGTGTCCGCGCTGAGGTCGGTGAACTCGGTCGTGTCGGTCGCAAGGCCCATCCGGTTGAGGGTCCCCGACGCCGTGAAGATCTCGGCCTTGTACGCGGGCGGCTCGAGCGGAAGCATGACCGTGATGGGGTTCTGGCGCATGCCAAGGACCGCGCCCGCATGCTGCGTCCATCGGTTGGTCGACAGGTTGAGACTGGCGCCGTAGTTCCACGCGATCTCCTCGGCCTCCGCGCCGCCGGGGCACCAGAGGCAGCCGCCCGGCTGGTAAAAGACGTCGCCCTTGAGGGGCCCGCTGGGAACGGCGAACAGCCTCGGATACATGGGGAGGTTGGCGTCGGCGGAGGCGGGAAGCCGTTGCCAGTCCCGCTTCGCGGGATCGTAGACCTCGAGCGGCTTGACCATCGTGCCGGGAACGAGGTCGTACTCGATTCCCGACGCGACGAGGGCCTTCCCGTCGGGAAGCGTGAGGACGCTTGGGTACCATCGGGCGAACTCCATCTTTCCGACCATCGTCCACGCGTTGGTCGCCGGATTGAAGAGGCGCGTGTCCTTGCTGCCGTACCAGAAGCCCCGCCACCCGCTGAAAACGGCGCCGCCCGCCGCCAGCACGGTCCCGTCCATGAGGACGACCTGACCCGCGCAGAACAGGTCGTTGCCGCCTCCATGGCCGGGTGACCCATTCTCGACCAGGGTCTCCGTCCCGTTGATCGTGAGGACGCGGGTCTGGGCGCGTCCGGACCCCTCCTCGATGAAACCCTGAGGGCCATGGAAGTGGAGCCCCGACCAGTAGACCAGGCGTCCGTCCGGCATGAGGGCGGCGTGGATCGCACTCAAGTTTCCGTCCATGGGCTTCAGCCAACGGCCTTGCACGGCGAAGGTCGGGTCCGACGGGGCGGTCCAGGCCGCGGAGGGGTCTCGTCCGTTCGCCTCATCGGGCGTCGTCTGGGGCTGCGACTTCCCGGCGCACCCGGCCGCCATGGTCGCGGTCACCACCAAGAACACCGCCGTTGCGGTCGCCCAGGGATTCCCATGCTCTTTCATCGGTCGCCACCACCACTCGGACCGGCGTCGGCCGGCACCGCCGAACGAAGCAGTCCGGCCCGACGTTAAACGTAGATTGGAATCCTTGTTTGTTCGGTGGGCCGCGACGGCCTCGCAAACAAACGGCCATTCCAAAGCTTGATTAAACCCCTCGTTACGTCGTCGGTTGGGTTGGATTCGGGTGGTGGGCACCCGCGAACTAGTCTTCGCCGTCATCGTCGCGCTCGTCGGCGCCGGCCTCGGCTCTGGAGCCAGGGCGATCGAGGCCGAGGTCGATGCGCGGACCGGCGTCACGCTCCCGCTGGGTCGCCTCGGCGACGCATTCCGCTGGCAAGGCGAAGAACGCGTCCTTGGCCAGCCCACGCCCGCCCTCGACGTCTCTTGGGCGATCCGCTTGGCCGGCGTCGACAAGAGTTTCGACAGGACCGGGGCCGAGGTCGCGACCTTGCGCGTCGAGGCGCAGGCGGGCGACGACCGGAACCTGACAGGCGGGTTCCAGGTCGCGCTCGACTCCCGGGCCGCGGTCCGCTGGGACCATTTCGTCGAGCGAGAGGACGCCCCCCGCCGTGATCCCATGATTCTCACCGAATACGGGCCTTCCTTCAAGGGCAACTGGATCCAGCGATGGGAAAAGCGGAACCCCCTCACCCCGGCCTCGACGCCGGTGGATCTCACGTACCTTGGCCTTCAGGGAGTCGAGCTTCGGCTCAACCAAGAACTGCCCGACGAGGCCGCCTCCACCTTCTGGCTGGGTTCGGGCCTTGCCAGGCCTGGGATGGCCGTCTCGGACTTCACCGCCGAGATCGACGGCCTTGGGCGGGTCGGCAATGACCCCGCGCTGCGCCTCACCATATCGGGGGCATTCATCTGGACGGAACCCGAGCAGGATCCTGAGGACTCCCCGACAACGGTCTTCCTGTGGTGGCGCGTTCCCGCGGGCGTCCCGCACGAGTTCTCGCGTGTCCTGTGGCTCACATCCGAAAGCGCGTATCCGCTTGTGATGGAGGATCGGCTGAAGCAGCGGGGCGGCGTGGAGGTCCGCCGCGACCTCGCGCTGGTCGGCCTTGACCAGGGAAGGATTGCCATCCCGTGGCGGGGCGACGGGGAGGCGCTCCTCGTGCCGCCTCAGCCGCTTTTTGAGGCCCAGCCTGTCGGGACCATCCCGCGTGACGGAGGCACCTCGATCTGTTACCGCATGGAGGAGGCCCTTCGCGACCAGGCCTTAACTGGCGAGGGGACCGGCTACGCGGCGTGGAGCGCGACGCATCCGATCAACTACCCGACGACCGCCATCGGCAACTGCTGGGCGCCGCCTGGCGCCTGGCTATTCGAGTATTGGACGGGCGACGGGCACAAGTGTCGGTACTCGGTCGCCCCGCCGAGCGAGAAGAAAGCGAGCTACGCCTACGTGGAGAACGCGTCTGCGTACCAGCGAAAATGCGCGGAGGACGCGGACGTCGACGCGCGCCGCTCCTTCGACACCTCCAAGCTCCCCGCGCCCAGGATTACGATGGCGTGGGCCGAGAAGCTGTGGCGACGCACGACCTACACGGAGCTCGCGGAGATGGATGTGAACTTCATTGAATGGGGCCGCGTCGTGGGTACTTACGAGCGCGCGGATCCGCTCGACGCGACCCGCGTCCTCCTAGTCGGTCGTCGGCACCACACGGTCCTAAACGCGACGGCGGGCGCGGCCCTGACCAAGGAGGTGCAGTCGGCCTATCTCGTCGTCCACGTGGAGACGGGCGAGCTGCTAGGCGCGCAGCACGCCTTCCAAGGCATCTACCTGCACACGAACCTCGTAGACCAGAAGGTCGTGGAACTCCTCAACGCCGGCATCGAAGTCAACCGCGACCCGCTCACGAAGGACGTCGGCGTCGTATCCGTCGCGCGGACGGCGAGCGTCCCCATGGCGTCGATCACGGGATCCCTGGCGGCGCTCGCGGTCGCGGCGCTGCTCTACTTCATGCCGCTCATCAAGTTCCTCGGCACCCAGGCGTGGCTTTGGACGTTCGGCTACGCGCGGCTTGGACGCGACGACGTCCTGGAGAACGGGCACCGTCAAAGGATCCTGGACCATGTGCGGGCGAACCCTGGCGTGAAGCCGCCGGAACTTGCACGCGGGCTGGGGATCGCGTGGAGCACCCTCGTGTACCACCTTTCCGTCTTGGAGAAGAAGCGGCTCGTGTCGTCGCATGTGGACGGTCGCCACAAGTATTTCTTCCCCGTTGGGGAGGTGGACCACGGCCGCCGGCCGGCCCTCGCGGTCCTACGAAACGAGAAGAGCCGCGCCATCTTCGAACTCCTGGAAACCGAGCCGGGCCTGATCCGCGACGAGATCGCGCACCGCATGCAGTTCACGGTCCAGGCCGCCGACTGGCACCTCGACCGTTTGCACCGCGTGGGCCTCATCGGGGCCGACAAGCTCGGACGGCACCTTCGCTTCTACGTCGCGGCCCGGCCCTCGGCCCCCGCCGAGACCGGCCTCGAGGTCGCGTAGCCTTCCAACAAACAGCCATTCCAAACGTCGCATATACGCTCGCAGGCCTCGTAGGTCCTGGTGGGCGTCTTGCGAGCAGCGATTGCGTTGGTGGTTGGCCTTCTTGCGGCCGGATGCGCGACTCCGTCGAACCCGGCGAACCTGACAGGACCCGAAGGGACGGACGAGGCGGCGCCCGAGTTCCCCAAGACCCTCGAGTGGGGCTTCAAGGACTGCAAGGCCATCGTCGCCGTCGCGCGCGTGCCGGCGTCGAGCATCGTGCCGCACCTTCCGGCCGGGTTCCGGCCCGTCGCTATGTCCGAACTCCTGGGAGCGCCCTCCGTGGCCGACGAGGCCAATTTCGGCGCCGAGATGTTCGAGTGCCGCTCCGGCCGCGGCCTCAATGGCGAGGTGGTCGACGCTTCCTACGCGAGCTACTACGCGTTCGTCGAGCCGCCTGCCAAACTTCGAAACGCCTCGGCGTTCTTCCACTTCATCAAATGGGACGTCCTCATCGACGATCCGGGCCTTCGGGCCGCCTTGCGGGAATCCGGCGTCCCCGCCCACGACGGCACGGCCCAAGTGATCAAGTTCGAACGACGCGGCGACGCCACCCTCTTCCAAGGCCACGCCACGATGGGGTCGGGCGGGACGATTTTCTTCGACGGGGCGGTCGGCGCTCCCTACGCGGACGCCACCACCTTCCACGAGTTCACGCCGACCGGCGCCGGCCTGGCCCAATGGTGGGGCAAGTTCGTTGGCATCAGCGGCCGCGCGGGCGCGGGCACCCTCAAGGTCCCCGCCGGCTCCTTCGCGGCCAAGATCCTCGGCACCTCGAACGAGGTGCCGGTCGCGATGTACGCCGCAACGGTCTCGAGCCTCTTCGGCCAATTGACGCTGCCGGGACGCGCCCCCCTCGACCCGGAGCCTTCGCACCGGCATTCGCCCTAGCGCGCGGAGATGAAATCTGGGCCGTCGGGGCGTCGCAAGGGCGGCGGCCTGGTCGGGCCAGTTTCTCTTCCCCCCTAAAGGCCTTTATAGCGCGGCCTCTCATCGCGCGAAAAGAACCGTCCCATGGCGAACGACATCGTGGTTCGCGGCGCCCGCGAGCACAACCTCAAGAACCTCGACGTGACGATCCCCCGGGACAAGCTCGTCGTCATCACGGGCCTCTCCGGGTCAGGGAAGTCGAGCCTCGCCTTCGATACGATCTACGCCGAGGGCCAGCGGCGCTACGTCGAGTCCCTCTCCTCGTACGCGCGGCAGTTCCTCGGGCAGATGAAGAAGCCCGAGGTCGAGCACATCGAGGGCCTTTCGCCTGCCATCAGCATCGACCAGAAGTCCGTCCACCGCAACCCGCGCTCGACGGTCGGGACGGTCACGGAGATCTACGACTACCTCCGCCTGCTCTTCGCCCACATCGGCGTGCCGCACTGCCCGGAGTGCGGCGAGAAGATCCAGAAGCAGTCGGCCGAGGAGATCGTCCACCAGGTCCAGCGGCTACCCAATGGGACGCGGCTCCAGGTGCTTGCGCCGGTCGTCCGCGAGAAGAAGGGCGAATACAAGAAGCTCTTCCAGGAGCTCAAGGCGAAAGGTTTCGTCCGCGTCCGCGTGAACGGCGAGGTCGGCGAGGTCGACAAGAAGTGGAGCCTCGGTCGTTACGAGAAGACGACGATCGAGGCCGTCGTGGACCGGCTCGTCGCCGGCGAGTCGGAGCCCTCGCGGCTCACGGAGGCCATCGAGCAGGCGCTCAAGCTCGGCGACGGCCTCGTCACCGTGAACGTCGTCCCGGTGGAAGGAAAGCCCCACGACGTGACGTTCAGCCAGAACTTCGCGTGCCCGACGCACGGGGCGACCATGCCCGAGCTCGCGCCTAGGGTGTTCAGCTTCAACAGCCCGCAGGGCGCCTGCGAGACCTGCGACGGCCTCGGGTTCAAGCTCGAGATCGACGCCGACCTCATCATCAAGGACACGAACGCCACGCTGCGCACCGGCCTCTTCCACCGGGACGTGAGCCACTTCAACACGTGGATGGTGAGCACGATCCGCGAGGTGGGCAAGAGCTACGGCTTCAGCGTCGACACCCCGTGGAACAAGCTCACGAAGGAGGCCCGCGAGATCATTCTCTACGGCACCGGCGGCAAGAAGGTCAAGATGACCTTCAAGGGCGAGACCGAGAAGTCGAGCTACAACTGGTCGGGCTACTGGGACTTCGAGGGCGTCGCCGGGCGCCTCGAGCGGCTCTTCAAGGAATCCGAGTCGGACGCCGTGAAGGACCGGATCGCCCAGTTCCTTTCGAGCAAGCCCTGCACGGCCTGCGGCGGCCGGCGCCTGCGGCCCTCGAGCCTCGGCGTCACGATCGCGGGCAAGAGCATCATCGACGTCACGGAGCTCCCCGTGGGCGAATGCCTCGCGTGGTTCGAACGGCTCGACGGCGCGCTCAACCCCCGCGAGCGGAAGATTGCGCACGAGGTCGTGAAGGAGATCCGGGAGCGCCTGACCTTCATGCGAAACGTGGGCCTCGAGTACCTGAGCCTCTCGCGCACGAGCGGCACGCTCTCGGGCGGGGAGGCCCAACGGATCCGGCTCGCGACGCAGATCGGCAGCGGCCTCGTGGGCGTCCTCTACATCCTCGACGAGCCCTCGATCGGGCTCCACCAGAAGGACAACGCGAAACTCCTCCATTCGCTTCAGCGGCTTCGCGACCTCGGGAACACCCTCATCGTGGTCGAGCACGACGAGGAGACCATGGAGAGCGCCGACTGGCTCATCGACCTCGGCCCCGGAGCGGGCGAGCACGGCGGCCGCCTCGTCGCGCAAGGTACGCCCGACGACGTCAAGAAGGAGGCCGCCTCCATCACGGGCCAGTACCTCTCCCGCCGCCTCTCCATCCCGCTTCCCGCGCAACGTCGCGCCGGCAACGGCCACAAACTCACGGTGCGGGGCGCGGCCCAGAATAACCTGCAGAACGTCGACGTCGCGATCCCCCTCGGCAAGCTCGTCTGCGTCACCGGCGTGAGCGGCTCCGGCAAGTCCACGCTCGTGAACGACATCCTCTACCGGGCCCTCGCGCAGCATTTCCACGACGCGCACGAGAAGCCCGGCAAGTTCGCCGGGCTCGAGGGCACGGAGCAGATCGACAAGGTCATCATCATCGACCAGAGCCCCATCGGCCGCACGCCCCGCAGCAACCCCGCGACGTACACGGGCCTCTTCACGCCCATCCGGGACCTCATGGCGATGACGCCCGCGGCGCGCAGCCGAGGCTACAAGGCGGGCCGGTTCAGCTTCAACGTCCACGGGGGCCGCTGCGAGGCCTGCGAGGGCGACGGCGTCACGAAGATCGAGATGCATTTCCTCCCCGACGTCTACGTCCCGTGCGAGGTCTGCAAGGGCGCCCGCTACAACCATGAGACCCTGCTCGTCGAGTACGCCGGGAAGAACATCAAGGCCCAACAAGCTCCAGACCCTCTTCGACGTCGGCCTCGGCTACGTCAAGCTCGGCCAGCCGGCCACCACCCTATCGGGCGGCGAGGCGCAGCGCGTGAAGCTCGCCACGGAGCTCAGCAAGCGGGCGACGGGGCGGACGTTCTACATCCTCGACGAGCCGACGACGGGGCTCCACTTCCACGACGTCCGTTCCCTTCTGGGCGTCCTCGGCCGCCTTGTCGACACGGGGAACACGGTCCTCGTGATCGAGCACAACCTCGACGTCGTGAAGACGGCCGACTGGATCATCGACCTCGGGCCCGACGGCGGGGACAAGGGCGGTCGCGTCGTCGCGACCGGCACGCCCGAGGACGTGGCCCGGTCGGGGACGCACACCGGCCACTACCTCAAGCGCGTCTTGCTGCGCGCCGAGCGCGAACCCGTCGCCGTCCCGGTCCCGGCCCGCCGGACGGTCGCGCGCCGCGGCGTGACCCAGACCGCGTGACCCGCTGGCGCGCCGCCGAGGGCCCAAGCCATGAGTCGCCTCGTGAGGGCGGAATGCGGCAGCCCCCGCAGGGCCTCCATTGAGACCCAACGGCCTTTCCCGGTCGGCGTTCCGTGCCTCCGCAACGTGGCAACGTGCCACCTCTTGTGGCTGAACACGTGACGGATCCCGTCGGACGGATCGGACGCGCGCGCGGGGCGCATGGGGGGAAGCCAGAGGTCCCCGAGTAGACCCTTGCCTCGCGGGGGCGTCAGCCACACGCGACCGCCTCGCGCCCAAAGCTCGGCCGTCCACCGCTCCCCGGGGGCCGGGCCTTCCTTCCTGCGCGGCGGCCAAGCGCGTCCGGCGCTCCGGCAGCTAGCCGCAAGCGGGCAAGCGCGGCACCGCGGCCGATCCGGCAGGCAGATCGTCGAGCCGAGGTCCATGAGGGCCTGGTTCACCCGTCGGGGCGACGCGGTGGCGACGAGCCGCTCGGCGAACGCCCGGACCTGCCGTCCGCCCTGCTTGTTGGACGGCCGCCCAAGCCCCAGCACGCGGGAAAGGACGCGGATCTGGTTTCCGTCGAGGCTCGTCGCTGGCCGGTCGAAGGCAATGCTCGCGATGGCGCCCGCCGTGTAGGGTCCGATGCCGGGGAGTTCCTCGAGGGCGTCCACGTCGGAGGGGATCCGCCCCCCTAGTTCGCGGACGATGCGACGCGCGGTCGCGTGCAGGTTCCGCGCGCGTCGATAGTAGCCGAGGCCGCTCCACGCGGCGAGGACGTCCCGTTCGTTGGCGCCGGCGAGATCGCGAAGCGTGGGGAAGCGACGCAGCAGTTCGTGGAAGTAGCGGACGCCGGTCTCCATGCGGGTCTGCTGCAGGATGAATTCGGCCAGGAGCACGTGGTAGGGGTCGTGGTCGCGTCGCCAGGGCAGGTCGCGGGCGTTCGCGGCGAACCACGCGTCGAGGTCCCGGGCCGTCCGCGCCGCGTCCACGAGGCCCGACAGTAGCGGCGGCGGAAAAAGGTGCGCCGGCAGGACTATGCTCGTCGCCTGCCTCCCGCGCCGCGTTGAGCTCGGACGCGTTCTCGTTCCCACGCCGCATGCCGCGCGAGGCCGCGCAGCGCCTCCTCACGGACGCGTACCGTGGCTTGGACGAAGGGAAGATCCTTCGGCTCACGCACAAGCTCCTTCGAAGGCGCGGCATCGACCCCCCCTTGGACGTCCAGTACGTCGCGGACCCCGCCGTCGAGGAGGTCCCGGAAGGCCTCGGCATTCGCCTGGGGACGGACATCCTCGTCTATGACGAGTTCCCCGAGATGGACGACTGCCTGGAGGCCTTCGAGGACGCCCTCAACGACCTTCTTTTGGCGCGCCTGGACAAAATGATTCGTGGGTGGAATAAACGGCACCCGCCGTGAGTCCGTGCCGTCGATTGTCACGTGGGGCATGTTTTTCCCTCCCTTACAAAAACCTAAAGAGCCGGCCGCGCACGTCGGATTCGACCCGTATGAAGCGATTCCCGCTCGGCCTCTTGTTCATAATGATCGGCGCGTCGCTTTCCGGCTGCCTCACGACGGAAGCGGGACCTAGCGCCACGTCGCCGACGACGCAGGAACCCATCCCCACCGACGACTTCGTCGAGCCCGGGACCCCGGGAAAGAACCAGACCGAGAGCCGCGTGAAGGTGGACCCGAACGCGACGTTCCAGGGAAGCGCGCACAAGCACGACTGGTGGGGGACCGACACGGAGGTCCGCATCTTGGACAAGGACATCCCCCTCGCGCCAGGCGGCGTCTGCGTCGGCGAGCTTACGTTCGCGTGCGCGGGCGCGCCCGAAGGCGGCAAGTTCATCCGGTTCGAGTCGGACCCCGATCCGAACACGCGCCCGAACATCGTGTTCCCGGGCGCCGGAAAGATGGAGATCCGCGTCACCGTAGGCCAGGTCGTGCAGCCGTTCGTCGTCGCCGTCTCGGGCCCCGGTGGTTTCACGTGGGCCAAGAACCGCCTCGTCGTCGACGCGCCTTCGAAGACGTTCACCCTCGACCTCGTCGAGGCCAACACCGACCCGCCCCACTTCCGGACGTCGGGCTACGTCTTCCGCCTCGAACAGACGGGCACCCGGAGCCTCTGGACGGGTCCCATGCACGTGATCGTGACGATTTCGAAGGACCTCAACCGGGACCTGCCGCTCGACCCGCCCCACCCCGATTTCTGGGTGAACAAGACCAACAAGGTCCTCTTCGAGGGCAAGCAGGCGGTCGCGAGTTGCCTTCGGACGCCGGCCGCGATCTCCGGCGCCTGCGGTTCCGTGCCCGAGTTCCCGCCGAACAACACGATCACGATCGGAGCGGGCAAGCTCGTCATCGACATGACGTGGGCCAACAGCGAACCCTACCCGTCGAAGCTCGGTCTCGAGTACTGCGCGCCGGGCGCGATCGCGTGCTGGAGCACCGGCGCCGAGTACATCCCGGCCCCCATGACCCAGGACGGCACGAACAAGCGCACCTTCACCATCGAGGTCCGCCCCGACCAATGGGACTCGCCGTACGTGAAGACGAGCGCGTGGGACTTCCATTGGCGGTTCGACGGCCCCGACGGCCAGAACTGGGGTTCGATGAAGGGCACCATCGACTGGAAGTTCGAGCTCTTCAAGCAGGTGTAGGCTCGCGACCCGTCGGCGCGCGATCCCATTGAGGCCAGCATGGGCCCGGGCGCGCGCCGCCTTTGAGTCGTGGCCCCGAGCGGTTATATATCACCTGGATTTCTCGAACGCTCTCGCCCGGAGGCCCGACCAATGCCCGAAGCAAAAATGGCCATGACCAAGAAGACGAAGCTCGACAACTACGTCACCGCGAGCCAGGGACGCGTCGGCTCCACCAAGGACCTCAAGTCGGCCGACCTCGACAAACTCATGGCCGAGGCCATGCCCCACCTCAAGTTCAACGAGACCTACCAATGGGACGCAAACATCAACGGCATGATCATCCGGCTCGTCACGAACAGCCGCCACCAGTACGAGTTCTGGGTCGAGAACTGGTACCCCGGCCCCAACGACGGGACGGTCCACCCCCACGGGTTCCTCTACTCGATCAGCGGCGTCCCGAACCGGGAGCCTCACGCCTTCTACTGCCGCGAGAAGAACACGGCCCTGTTCCTCAACACCGAGTACTACGGCCAGTGCAAGAGCTGGGCGCTCGGCCTGGCGGCGGTCGTCCTTGAGCAGCAGTTCAACACGCACAGCATCCACGGCGCCGCGGCCGAAGTGAACGGCAAGGGCGTCGTCATCATCGCCCCGACCGGCACCGGGAAGACGACGCAGGTCAACCGGATCATCCAG
>JACPAO010000103.1 GCA_016180755.1 Methanobacteriota archaeon | reverse complement strand
CCAACGTGGGAGCCGCCGCAGGTCCGACCCGCCGAAACCCGTAATAACGTCCCAGCGGTTCATCCGCCTTGACCCATCGACGGGGTCAAGGGGGTTCGTTAGCGTGTTGGCGAAAGTGTTCCCGGTTCTGGTCTTGATCGTCGGTACGTTCTCGGCGGGCTGCGCGGCGCCCTCCGACGCGGCCTCCACGGGGCCGGGCCCCGCCCCAGCTCCCGACTTCGACAGCACGTCCGGCGCGGTCGCGGGCACGGTGACCGACGAGGAGGCCCAGCCCGTGGTCGGCGCCGACGTGGGGATCGCGGGCGACACGCACCAGCAGAGCGGCGTCACCGACGACCTCGGCAAGTTCACCCTCTCGAACGTGCCGCCCGGCAAGTATCAGCTCTTCGCCCAGCGGCTCGGCTTCGAGTCGGCCGCCCGCGTCATCGACGTCCGCGAGGGCGAGATCACCGACATCCGCTTCGTGCTCGTCGCCATCGAGATCCGCGAAGGGGTCCACGACATCTGGATGAAACAGGGATACTTCGAATGCTCGTGGACCGGCGTCGGTGGCACCGGGCCGTGTTTCTTCCCATACGTGGGCCAGAGCAGCACCGTCCCCGTCGACCCGTGGACCAACAACAAGCGTCAGTTCGACTACCTCGTGGGCGAAGGCGTCTACACCGTCACGAACGAACTCGACTGGCGCCAGGCGAGCTACGGGACGAGCGAGAAACTCCAGGTGTTCCTCTCCTACACGACGCGCACGACGTCGCACCGGTACTGCAACGGCCAGGGCGCGCCGCCCGTCCTCCTGCGGTGGGAGCGCGGCGACGAGAAGGACAAGGAAGGCACGTGCGAGACCGGCACGTCCTCGCTGCCCAGCTCGGAGCCGAAGACGATCCCCTTCAAGGGCCAGAACATCACGAGCCGCGTCAACGTGGGCTCCGGCAGCCTGCCGGGGACCTCCGCCGCCATCTCGTTCCAACAAGCGTTCGAGATCCACTTCGGCGTGTTCTACTGGCAAGCCGCGCCCGAGGGATTCACCGCGCTCGCCGACAAGTAGCGGACCGGGCCCCGTCCCGCCGGGTCCCGCATTTCGGGACGTTGCTACAATTGCGCAACAACACGCAAAACCGCAAATAGCCCACCCGGGCACCACCGGCCCCATGTTGGGGCCCCAGGCGATTCTCTCCACCGTCATGGTTGCGTTTGTGGCGCTCGCCGGCTGCGCCTCGTCATCGTCCGGCACACCCGCCGAAGCGTCCGTGGCGCCCGCCTCCCCACCCCAATACGACGACTCCACGGGCGCCGTTGTCGGCGTCGTGACGGACGACGAGGCCGTCCCCGTGGCCGGGGCCGAGGTCGGCATCGCGGGCGAAGGCCACACGCAGACCACGACCACCGACGCCATGGGCGCGTTCACGCTATCCCGGATCCCGCCCGGCGGCTACCAACTCTTTGCCCAGCGGCTCGGCTTCGAATCCACCGCGCGCCCGACTGCTCCTGGCGCATCGTTCCGCCCGCCGTCGTCTCCGGCGTGGTCGGCCCGTGCGGCTATTTCCCCGTCGTGGGGAACGTCACGCAGATCTCGTCGAACTTCGACAACCACCGCCGCGCCTTCGTGTACGACGTCGGCCCCGGCGTCGTCTCGGTGTTCAACGACGTTACGTGGGCGAAGGGGAGCCTCGCCACCGGGGACAAGCTGAGCGTCACGTTCTCCTACGAGAAGCGGAGCTCAAGCCACTGGTACTGCGACGACGTCGGCCTCAACCCAATCCAGATGCATTGGGAGCGCGCCGAGGACGTCGAGGACAACAAGGCCGAGGGCGACTGCCTGAGCGGCGGCCAGAACACCCCGTCGGCGGAGCCCCAGACGATCCCCTACACGAAGGGCCAGCAGCTTCGGAGCTTCCTCAACACGGGACCCGCCCAGAACCTGGCGACGGGCGGCGATTTCGGCACGTTCGCGCTCGCGTGGCACCAGGACTTCGACATCTGGTTCAGCGTGTTCTACTGGGAGCGGGCCCCGGAAGGCTACAGCGCCCTCCCCGACGCGTGACGTCTACGCCTTGTGCCGGATCGCGCCGACCTCGACGACCTTGCGGGCGATGTCCGGGTCGACGTTTAGGACGCCGCGAAGCCGCTCCAGGAAGTCCGATTCCTGCGCCGCGAACCTGCGGTCCGACAAGACGAGGTCGGCCCCCAGCGCGAAGGCGGACTCGCGAAGGTCGTCCGGGATCGCCCGCACGCTCGCCTGAAGGAGCGTCTCGAGCCCTCGCTTCTGGGCGTAGTCGACGATCCGCTGCAGCATGGAGTCGAACGCCTTCTTGTCAATCCCGTCGTAGATCCTAAGCCGCAGGACGTTCTGGTTGAGGCCCAAGACCTCCTTCTCGTCGAGGTTCCCATCCGAGGTCACAGCGCAGACGGCGACACCGAGGAAGGCCTGGCGCTGGTCGAAGAGCCCCATGTCCTGCCCGAACGTGTACTTGACGCGCTTGCCCCATTCCATCGTGGCACCTCGGCCGTTGCGGCTCGATGCACGTCCGTCCCTAAAAATCAGAGGCGCAGGGTCGGCGACGTTGCCGCAAAACGTTTATGAAGCGCCCCAAGTACGAACGGCCCAGGCCTGTCCCATGCGCATGTTCTTCGCGTTCACCGCCACAACCCTTCTCCTTGCCGGCTGCCTCCACGACGGAGACGGGAAGGACAAGGACCTCCTCGACGACGCCCTCGGGTACCTATCCTACGTCTCCGACGAGTTCCCCCTCGAACTCGACCACAACCACAACGACCCCAGCCTGCACGTCGACAACTTCCAAGTCGACTTCGTGGCGCACCACGCATGCACCCCCGACGGCAAGTATCCCGGCGCCGGGGTGGGGATGACGGACATCGCGTTCTGGGCGAACTATGCGTTCGTGGGGATCCGCAACGGGTTCTGCATCCTCGATGTCTCCAACCCGGCCTCGCCGAAGTTCGTGAGCAAGTACCTGGGCGAGCCGGCGGCGGACTTCGAGGTGAGCGCCGACGGCAACTTCGCCTTCCTGCTCACGCAGCGCAACGGCGAGCCTGTGAACCGGGGCTCCACCGATCCGACCGACCATCTGCCGCGCGGCGTCATCGTCGTGAACGTCCGGAACAAGGCAAGCCCCCAATTCGAGTCCTACTACCCTGTGCCGACGAACGGCGTCCACACGGCCGTCCCCTACAAGATGGGCAACCGCCAGCTCCTCTCCATCCAGACGTACGACTGGGTTCCGCCCGGCCTGCCTTCGCCCGTTCCACCAGTCCCGCCCACGAACGCGCCCTACACCCAACGCATCGAAATCACGGAGCTGAAGGCGGCCCCCGGCGGACGCATGGTCTTGGAGCGGGTAAGCATGTGGAGCCAGGATCGGCCGACGCCGACCGACCTCTGGTTCCCCCACGACGCCTACATCCAGCAACACCCCGTCACGGGGAAGACGTACCTTTACGCCGCGTACTGGGACGCCGGCCTCATCGTCCTTGACATTTCCGACCCCGCGAAGCCCGCCAAGGTGAGCCAGTTCCGCGAAGCGGCCCCCAGCAAGTACAACGCGTACCACGACGTCAAGGTCAGCGAGGAGCTCATCGACGGTCGCCACATCACCGTCACGGGACCTGAGCTCCAGGCCGCCGTCGCCGAGACCGGGCACTTCCGCATCTTCGACACGACCGACCCCGCGAAGCCGGTCCAGCTCGGCACGTGGACGCTCCCCGGCGTCCCCGGCTTCCAGGGCGGGTTCCTGTTCAGCCCCCACGTGTTCCAGGTCGTCCACGGCCGGATCTACCTCGCCCACAACCACGGCGGCATCTGGGTCATCGACATCCACAACGAGACCCTCCTCAAGGAACCGAAGGCCGTCGGCTACTACTTCCCCCACGGCGACGCGAAGGACCCCAAGTCGTGGGCCCAGAGCGCAAGCGTCTGGGGCGCCTACTACAAGGACGGCTACATCTACGCGACCGAGACGACCCAGGGCATGCACGTGCTCAAGTGGGTCGCCGACGAGATCGTGCCCACGCCGGCCGCCATGGTCGCGCCCAAGCCCGCGGGCGGAAACGAGACGCAGTAGGCGTCACGGGAACTTGAGCCGCCGCTCGCCCGGCGGCCACAGCCGGCCGTACCGGCACAGGTTGGAGGCCTGCAGGAAGACCCTCAGCACGAGCACGAGCGCCACGATGAACATGAGGAAGAGGACCAAGGCGGCGGCGCCGGTGTCGAGGCCCGCCTCCAGGTCGAGGTTCGCTCCTCCGAAGTACGCCCCCAGCGCGGTCGCGCCGACGATGAGCACGACGAGGAAGAACCGGTGTGTGGCGGCCTCGTGGCCGAGCGAGGGCGCGTTGAGCCGCTGCGCGAGCTCGAGGACGATCTGGAAGAGGATCCAGATAAGGCCGACGTTGGCGCCCGCCTCGACGAGCTCCATGAAACGGCCGAGCACGTGGTCCGAATACGCGACGTCGTTCAAAGCCGCAAGGAGCCGGAACCCGGAGACGACCGCGAGGCCGATCGCGATGACGTAGGCGTTGGTGGCCCACCCGTGCAGGGGCCGAAGGAGCGCCGAACCGTACGCGATGACCGCGAACCCGAGCGGGTCCGGAAGGAAGTCGAGCGTACCGACGTTCACGTCGAAGAACACGAGCGCGAAGCCCACCATGAGGTACCAGAACCCGTCGCCGTACTGCTGACGGCGGAAGAGTTCGGGGTCGAGCAGGGCCACCTTGCTCCATCCGGGGCCGACTCTTCACGGTTCCGCGGCGACTACGGCGGCGCCTGGGCGGGCGGAGGGGCCGGCGCGGCCGCCTGGGTGGCAGGCGCGCGGCTTGCGAGGTAGATCGACGTCAGGATCAGGGCGGCGCCGACGGCCGACCACCCGCGCAGGTCTTCGCCAAGAAGGGGGATCGAGATCGCGAGGGCGACGACGACCTCGAAGAGGAGCAGGATGGAGGAGACGCTCGCCGGGGTCTCCTGGAGGCCCTGCTGCCAGAGCAGGAAGGCACCGACGCTCGCGAACAGGCCGAGGTAGACGATTGCGAGACCCGCCGACGGCCGGCCGGTGTAGGCAAGCCCGTCCGTGAAGAGCGTGATGGGAAGGAGTAGGACCGTCGTGACGACGAAGATGACGAGCGTGAAGGAGATGGCGTGGGCCTCGTTGCGGTCGAGGAACCTCTTGGCGACGAGGATGTAGATCGTCCAGCACACGCCCGTCACGAAGGCGAGCGCGTCGCCCAGGACCTCCTTGTTGCTCCAGCGAAGCGCACTGAGGTCTCCGCCCGTCGTGAGGAGGAACAGGCCGACGAGGCCGAGGCCGCACCCGACGAGAAGCCCGCGGCCGAGGCGCTCGCGCAGGAGCCACACGGCAAGGAGCGCGGTAAGGAGCACGTTCACGTTCACGAGAAGCGACGCCTTCGAGGCGGTCGTGAGGTCCTGGCCGACGAACTGGGTCACGTACCCGGTGAGGTTGAGGACGCCGAGGAGAAGGAGCCGCGGCTCCCGGAAGAGGTCGAATCGTACCCGTCGCGTCGCGATGGCGATGGCGAGGAGCGCGAGGGTCGCGACGACGTACCGGTAGTAGAGGAACGCGTACGGCCGCAGGCCTCCGGCGAGCCCGACCTCGACCATGGGAAAGGACGTTCCCCACAGGAGCGCGGCGCCGAGCACCATCCACGTCCCCCGCGCCACGACGGGACACCCCTAGAGGGCCTTGAAGACCTTCGTCGCCTCGGCGAGGTCGATGGTGCCGTCGTAGATCTCCGAGCCGAGGATGACGCCTTGGACGCCGGACTCTCCGAGCGCGAGGATCTCGCCGACGTTCTTCACGTGCGTCGAGACCATGACGGGCGTCGCGAGGCCCTTCACCCACGCCCGCAGGCGCTCGTGGGGAGTGCCGTTTAGGCACGAGATGAGGAGGGCCTCGAAGCCGAACCCGTCGAACTCCTTGAGGACGTCGACGAACCGGCGTCCCGTGTCCTGCGTCCGGCCATTCACCCACACGTTCCCGTCCTTCTCGTCGAGCGTCGCGACGACGCCCTCCGGGAAGACCTTGCCAGCCTCGCGCATCCAGTCGGGATGGAGGACGCCCATGGATCCGACCAAGACGCGGTGGACGCCCGTGTCGCGTAGCTCCTGGATCCGCCGGAGGCTCGTCACGCCCCCGCCCATCTGGACGGGGATGTGGACGGCGTCGAGGATCGACACGACAGCGTCGTCGTTCGGGCGTCCTCCCGTCGCCGCGTCGACGTCGACGACGTTGAGCCCGACCGCGCCGAGGCGCTGCAACCGGAGCACGACCTCCTTGGCGTCGGAAAGGATCCGTCCCGACTCGTCGGGGATCGTGTCGAGGCATTCGCCACCGCTCAATCGCACGTTGGGTAGGAGGAACATTTTCGGGGCGTCCGCCTAGCCGGGTCCCCCTATGTAATGGTAAGCGCCCGCTTCGGCGCGCGCCCGGGAAAGATTAAAGTCCCGTCCCGGCTCCGACCGTCCCCTTCATGTTCAAGGCCCTCAAACGACTGTTCTCGAAGACCGAGAAGAACCTCGAAGAGGCCTTGGGCGGGGAGATCGAGAAGGAGCTAGCGAAGGAGCGCGCCAAGGCGAAGGCTCCCCCGCCGGAGCCCGCGGCTTCGCCCCCGCCGACGCCGCCTACGACGCCGGCACCAACGGCGCCCGCGCCCGCGGCGCCGAGGCCGCCCGAGTCCGCCCCGCCTGCCCCGACCGCGCCCACTCCGATTCCGTCCCCCGAGAAGAGCCCGAGCGGCTACAAGGAAGCCAAGCGCCTCGGAGCCCTCGAAGAGGCCCAGCGCAAGAAGGAGTCCATCGAGGAGAGGATCGCCCGGGAGCTCGGCCAGGCCGTCGAGCAGCAGAAGGCCATCGAGAAGGTCGTCGGCGCCGAGGAGGCCCGCGTCCTCCTGCCTGCCGACAAGCTCGAGGACCTCCTGTGGGACCTGGAGCTCGGCCTCCTCGAGTCGGACGTCGCCCTCCCGGTGATCGAGGCCATCAAGTCGAGCGTCCGGGAGCAGCTCACCGTGACCGGCGTGCCGGCCCGCAACGCCCACGAGGCCGTCGAGACCGTCCTACGCACGGCCATCATGCGCGTGCTCGAGACGGGCCGCCTCAACTTTGACGAGTTCGTCCGCGCGAAGATGAAGGAGAAGAAGCCCGTCGTCATCATGTTCGTCGGCGTGAACGGCACCGGGAAGACCACCAGCATCGCCAAGATCGCACACAGACTCCAGGAGGCGAAGGTGAGCTGCGTCATGGCCGCGGGGGACACGTTCCGCGCGGGCGCCATCGAGCAGCTTTCCCTCCACGGCGAGCGCCTCGGCGTCAAGGTCATCAAGCACAGCGCGGGAAGCGACCCCGCCGCCGTCGCGTTCGACGCCATCGAGCACGCAAAGAGCCGGAACAAGGACGTCGTCCTCCTCGACACGGCCGGGCGCATGCAGACCAACACGAACCTCATGGCGGAGATGGCGAAGATCCGCCGCGTCGCCCACCCCGACCTCACGGTCTTCGTGGGGGACTCGCTTGCGGGAAACGACGCCGTCGAGCAGGCCCGCGAGTTCAACAAGGTCGTCGGTGTCGACGGCGTCATCCTCACGAAGGTCGACGCCGATGCGAAGGGCGGCGCCGCCCTCAGCATCGCGTACACGATCGGGAAGCCCCTCCTCTTCGTCGGGATCGGCCAGGGCTACAACGACCAGATCCCGTTCGACGCGGACTGGATGGTCAAGCGCCTCTTCGCCGAGACCGAAGAGGCCGAGGCCGCCGCGTAACCGCGCTTCGAGCCGAACCGTCTTAATGGGGCCCCGTCTGTGCCCGCCGCACGGCCCCCTACAACCTCATTCAGCTCCTCACCTACGCCAGCCTGTCGCTCTCCGCGCTGGTCCTGCCTCTCTGGGCCCAGGAACTGGGCGCCGACACCACGACGATCGGCGTCATCGGGGCCGCATACGGGCTCGCGTCCTTCGCGAGCAACACCGTCTTCGGACGCGCGGGCGACCGAATGGACCGCCGTACGCTCCTTCTCTTGGGCTTCGCCGTGGGGGCCGTCGCGGCGACGCTCCAGTTCCTCGCGCGCACGCCCGAGACGCTCCTTGCCGCTCGGTTCGCCTTCGGCATCGCGATGGGCATGATCCCACCGACGCTCGCCGCGTACGTCTACGACGTGAAGCGGCCGCTCGGGAAGTTCACATCGTACAACGCGTTCGGCTGGCTCCTTGCGTCGCTTCTTGTCATCGGGGCGAGCCACGCCGCCGGCGCGACCGCCCCGCGCTGGCTCTCCGGACGGTTCGCGGCCGCCGGGGGCCCCGTGCCGCTCGTCTTCATCACGGCCGCCGTGTTCTGCGTCGTCGCCTTCGCGTTCGCCATGCGCCTGCGGCCCATGCGCCTCGGCCTCAACGTGCCCCTGTTCCCCGGCGCCGTCATCGCGAAGAACCTCCACGTCTACCTCAGCATCTTCGTGCGCCACCTCGGGGCGGCGAGCATCTGGATCATCTACCCGCTCTACATCGTCGAGCTCGGCGGCGACCTCGCGCTCGTGGGATGGGTCCACGTCGTCAACATGGTCGCGCAGGTCCTCGTCTACCGGAACGTCGAGAGCCTACGGCGCATCGGGACGGCGCCCGTCCTGATCGCCATCGGGCTCGTCCTCTCGGCGATCACGTTCGCGAGCTTCGCGCTTGTCAAGAACGCGTACCAACTCCTTCCCCTCCAGGCGCCCCTGGGCGTGAGCTTCGCCTGCCTGTGGCTCGGAAGCATGAAGGAGGTCATGGAGCACAACGTCGAGCGCGCCACGGCGACCGGCCTGCTCAACGCCAGCATGAACGCGAGCAGCATCGCCGGGCCCCTCCTCGGCGGCCTCATCGCGTTCCACGTCGGGTTCCGCGGCACGATGGTCTTCGCTTCCGCAATCACCGTCGTCGCCTTCCTCGTGTTCCTCGCGCTCCGCCCGGCGGCGGGAACCGTTGTGCCGCCGGCCGTCGCCCCGCCAGGCGGGCCCAGCGACGTGGCCCAAGGGTAGCTCCACCCTTTGCCCCGCAGAGACCGATGGGGCTATTTCTTCCCCCCGCGCCATCCCGAGCCTGGAGCAGAACCATGGCCGAAACATCGAACGCCGAGACCCTCTCCGTGAAGGGCGCCCTCGACACCCTGCGCAAGCTCGAAGGACTCGAGATCGGGCTCTACCAGCGCACCGAAGGCGCCACGTTCATGCTGTGGGGCCTCGTGAACGCGGGCATCTTCTTCACGTTCACCGCGTTCGGCGCGATCTTCGAGGAGAACTTCCCGACCTGGGCGAGCTTCGCGTGGGCTCCGTGGGTCGCCGCGGGGATGCTTGCAACGTGGGCCTTGTGGCGCTCCGCCCACGTCACCGCCCAGATGCCGGCCAGCCGCGGACATGGCGCGCGCGAGATGGTCTTCTACCTCACTCTCTACTCGGTCCTGTTCGTCTCGGGCTTTACGCTGTATGCCATGTCCGGCGGCCTGGGGGACCTCAAGGAGCCGGGCATCGCCACCATCGTGCTGGGCCTGTGCTCGGCGGGCGCGGCCGTTCTTCGCCGCAACCGGTCGACGCCGGCCGCCCAGCGGATCGGCATCGGCGTCGGGATCCTCGCCATCGCGTTGACGCTCGTCCTGTCCTTCGCCGTCAGTTACAGCGTCGATTGGCAGGCCTACTGGTACCAATCCATCGCGGGAGTCGTGACGATCGGCGGCGGATGGTTCGCGGGCGGATTCTACCTCACGATGAAGGGCTGAACCCCGTTGACGGACCCACCGCTCGACCCGATTATCCATCAATCGAGCCGCCTTCGCGTCATGGGGCTCCTCTTCAGGAACCGCAAGCTCGCCGTGACGACGGTCCGCGACGAACTCGGCATGACGGACGGAAACCTCGCGAGCCACCTCCTCAAGCTCGAGGCGGCCGGGTACGTGAAGCAGGGCCGCGTCCTCGTTGGCCTCGGCTTCGAGTTACAGGTGAAGATCACGGAGGCGGGAAGCGTTGCGTTCCGCGGCTACCTCGCCGGCCTCCGGCGTTACCTCGAAGGCCTTCCCGAGGCCGAGACCGCGACGCTGGGCGAGGCGCCCGCCTCGGACGCCGCGCCTAGTCCCAGAAGCTCCGCGTCCGCGCGTAGTTGATCTCCGCCGCAAGCACGTCGCGCAGGAAATCCACTTCCGTGTCGCGGAGCTTCGCGAGGATCCGCGCCGCCGTCTCCGGCCCGACGCCGCGCCCGGCGAGCGCCAGGACCGCCTTCTTCCCGTAGGTCGCGACGAGGTGCGCCTCGTTCGTCATGCGTTGGACGAGGCGGTCCTCGTCCTCCGTCCGATCCCGCTTCTTCACGAGCCGGGCGACGTCCTTCTCGTAGCGCCCCAGCGGGGCAAGCATGATGCTTCCGCAGGCGCCGCACACCGGCCGGCCCGGGACGTCGCCGGTGCGCGTCTCCCGGACGCGGCCGCACATGACGCAGCTCAGGAACACCTTGTGGTCCTCGAGCCGCTTCTTGAGCGACTCCAGGATGGAGGGCTCGGCGCGCTCGGCGGACAGCTGCTTTGCCTCGCGCTCCCGGCCCAGCATCCCTAGCGGGGAGAGGCGCTGCTCGCGGATCGTGACGGTCCCCTCGCGCAGGGACTTGAGTGCCGCCGTGAGGTGCGGGAGGTCCATGCGGCCCCATAGGATCCGGTCGATGGCCTCATCGAAGAGCGGCATCGAGTGGTAGAGCTCAAGGAGGCGGCGCATGCTGAACCTCTGCGCGTCGACCGACCGGCCCAGGGCCCCGAACTTACGGGCGACGTGGATCATCTGATACTTCACGAACGTGGAGTTCTTGAGGACGAGCTTGAGAAGGCTCTCGAGCGTGTTCGGCTCGAGCGAGAGCAGTACCTCGCGCACCATGGTCGAGGGGATCTCGCGCCGCGACTCGAGGAAGACGCGGTAGGCGTCGCTCGTCCCCGCCACGACGTCGCCCGTTCGGTGCGAGAGGAGCGCCCCGAGGGCGCGGGCGAGGGCCTCGTTCGTGCGGGTTCCGAAGCACGTGTTCACGATCGTGAGGCGCGGCCCGGACTCGATCGTGACGACCTCGTCGCTTGGGACGGCCATCTTCTTCCGAAGCTGCGCGTCGATGTCGGCGCGGAACGCGGCGAACGCGGCGTCGTCCATGGGGAACTCGCGGCGAGCCTCCTCCACGCGTCCGTCGGCGACGAGCCGGCGCAGCCGGCCGACCGCGACCGCGACGCTCCACGGGACGGGCAGGTCCTCCCCCTGCCATGAGGGAAGCGCGCCCAGCGTGTCGGACTCCGCCACAAGCACGGCCTCCTCCTGGACCTCGAGGACGCTCCACGTGCGGCCCCGCATGATGAACTGGGCCCCGGCGTCGAGGAAGCCGAGGACAAAGTCCTCGTCGAGGGTCCCCACCGTCCTACGGGTCACGGAGTCGACGACCCGGTACGTCTTCTCGTCGGGGATCATCGAAACGTTGTCGATGAAGTAGCGGCGCGCGCTCGCGCGACGGGTGAAACGGCGCCCGGCCTCGTCGAGTGTGACCGTTCCCTGGCCGTGGAGCTGGCGCAGGACGTCCAGGACCGTCGTCTCCGTAAGCTCCGCAAACGGTGCGGCGCGCCGAAGCACGCGCACGGCCCATCCCACCTCCACCTCGCCGCGCTCGACCGTGAAGTGGATGAGCTGGTTCGCGAGGACGGCCAGGGGGTTCCGTCGGATCTCGATGTCCTCCAGGCTGCGGTCCAGGGCGCGCCGAGCGATGACGGCGGCCTCGGCGGCGTCCTCTCCGCCGTTGGTGAGCACGACGCCTCGGGACACGGCGCCCGAGACGTGCCCGGACCGGCCGACGCGCTGAAGGAGGCGTTCGATCCCGCGCGGCGACGAGACCTGGACGACGAGGTCCGTCGTCCCCACGTCGATGCCGAGCTCGAGGCTCGAGGTGCAGATGAGCGCGCGGACCGCACCGTCCTTGTACGCTTCCTCGGCTTCGATCCGCGCGTCGCGCGAGAGCGACCCGTGGTGCACGCCGATCGGGAACTCGGCGTCGTGGAGGCGCATCCGGGAGGCAAGGAGCTCCGCGCCGTCGCGCGTGTTCGAGAACACGAGCGTCGACCGCGAGCCTTCGACGAGCGTCCTCAGCCGCCGAAGCAGGGCCGCCTGCTGCGGGGCGGCGAGGATCTTGGCGGCGACGGGCTCGTCTTCCTTCGTGGGCTGCGGGAGCTCGACGCGCAGCTCGATCTTCTTGTCGGCCTTCACCTCGACGACCTCGACCTCACGGCCGACCCCGCCGAGGAGTCGCGCGACCGTCGCCGGGCTTCCCACGGTGGCCGAGAGCCCCACCCGTTGGAACCCGCTCGGCACGCCCTTTCCTTCGGGGGCGACGACCTCCTCGAGGCGTTCGAGGGCGACGGCGAGCTGGTAGCCGCGCTCCGAGGTCGCCAGTTCGTGGATCTCGTCGACGACGAGCCAGCGGACGGTCTTGAGGTTCGCGCGCAGGCGGCTTCCCGCGAACGCGATCTGCAGCGTCTCCGGCGTGGTGATGAGGAGGTCGGGTGGATGGAGGGCCTGCCGGCGTCGCTCGGCCTGCGTCGTGTCGCTGTGCCGCACCCCGATCTCGAATCCGAGGAGTTTCGCCCACTCGGTCAGACGTTTGAGGAGGTCCCGGTTGAGCGCGCGAAGAGGCGTGACGTAGAGGATCTTGATACCTGGGGGAAGCGCTTTGCCTTTCTCGCGGTACGCGTCGCGGGCCTTGAGCAAGTTGTCGAGGATCGGAAGGAGCGCGCCCTCGGTCTTCCCGTAGCCGGTCGGCGCGATGAGAAGCGCGTGGCGGCCGCTGCCGATGGCGGGAAGGGCGCGTCGCTGCGCGTCCGTCGCCTCGGCGAACTCGAGCTCCAAGAGGAGCCGCCGCAGCTCAGGATGCAGGAACTGGAAGGCGGCCTCGGCCATGCGTCGGGTTCGGTGGGAAGGGCGGGACCGGGCTTAACCTGTTACCGGCCACATGATCTTGGCCGCGGTCACGCCGACGGCCAGGAGCAGGGAGAGGATGATGACGACCTTGGGGTCGATCTTGAAGGCGGTCTTCTCTTCCGCATCGAAGTACCGGATGAGTCC
>JACPAO010000149.1 GCA_016180755.1 Methanobacteriota archaeon | reverse complement strand
TGCCATTTCCGCCGTTGTAGGGAACGTCGTCCTCGTACAGGACAAACCGAGGCACGAGGCCGGTCTCCGTCCAGGCCCGGGCGGGGACGAACGTCGCCTCCGCCTCGACCGTTCCGCCCACGGATCCGATCACGTGGAGGGCGAGGGCGCTCGGGGCCTCCCGGCGCACCTCCATGATCCGGCGGTACCCCTCGTAGGTCTCATTGTAGGCCCCGGCCCCTTCCTTCTGCGGCACGCTCTCGACGATCATGAGCCCGTCGAAGATCGCGGTCGGGTACACGCTCGAACCGTAGTAGGCCCCCAGCCAGTCCCGCCCGGTCCCGTTTACGTCGGTGGCGGCGAACCCCCACGGGTCCGCTTTCTCATCGGGAAACGGGTGATGGAGCACGACGTTGAGGTCGAGCGCGTTGAGGTCGTCGTCCGTCTGGTGGACGGCGACCGACGACGGAACCAGGGCGGCAAGAAGGGCGAGGACCGCAAGGCCCAGCGGGCGAGGCATCAATCCGAATCCCACGAAGCTTCGCGGTTATTAATGGATTGGTCGCCGTCCAAGGGATCGCGTCGAAAGCATCGGGTTTACAAGGCGTCCGCGCACTCCGCGGACGGATGCGACGCTTCGAAGGCCGCCGGGTCGTCGTGGCCGGCGCCGGCCCCGGCGCGGGACGCGCCCTCGCCTACCAGCTCGGCTTGGAGGGCGCCCAGGTCGTCGTCGGCTCGAGGACCCCCGAGCGCCTTGCCGAGACGGTTGCCATCGTCCGTAAGGCCGGCGGCAAGATCACCAGCCACGTGGCCGACTTCACCGTCGAGGCCGACGTCAAACGGTTCTTCGAAGAGGCCGCGAAGGACCTCGGCGGCGCCGTCGACGTCGTCTTCTGCCTCGCGGGGGGTTGGCACGAGGGCACGCTCGAGGACGCGACGGCCGAGGAGATCGACCGGTCCCTCAACCTCTACTTCAAGAGCGCCATCTTCGTCAACCGCTATGCCATCCCCTACCTCGGCAAGGGAAAGGACCCCTGCATCGTGAACTTCTCGAGCGTGGTCGGCGGCCAGGAGGCGGCCTTCGGAAGCACGCTGTACAACGCCGCCAAGGCCGGCGTCTCGGGCCTCAGCCGGAGCCTCGCAGCCGACCTCCTCAAGAAAGGGATCCGCGTGAACGCCATCATGCCGGGCGCCATCAGCCACAAGTACGAGCCCGGCCGGGAGTACCTCACCAAGCGTAAACTGGGCGCGGCCCCCGGCGCGCCGGAGGACGTCGCGCACGCCGCCATGTTCCTCGCTTCGAGCGAAGCCTCCTGGGTCACGGGGGCCACGCTCGTCGTCGACGGCGGCTGGTCGGTGAACCGGAGCACCCGCCACCCGCCCGCCTGAACGTTCTCGCAAAGATGAAAACGCTCCACCGGCTCGCCTGAGGTTGGTGGGCTGCCGTTGGATCCCTTGACCGTCGCGATTATCACGGGCGTCGGAACGAGCCTCTCCGCCTGGATCGCGGGACGCCGGGCCGCCAAGAAACGCAAGGCGGCCCGCGAGGCCCGTCGGGCCAAAGAGGCTGCGTGGCCGAAGCACCTCACCCGCGTCGAAGGGGCCGAACTGGTCGGGACCGTTGGAGGTGCGCTAGCCGTCGAGCTTGGCAAGACCGCCAAGGCGGCCGACAAGGGCGCCAGGCCCGCGAAGAAGGGGCGCCAGGGATTCTCCCTGCGCCTCATGAAGACATTCAACCTTCTGGAGAAACCGTTTCTTTTCTGCGGCCCGGTTCTCCTCGCTTGGCTCACGAGCGCCGTCTTCGTCAAGGAATATGCGCCCGCCACGTACGCCGAGATTAAGCCCACGGTCGACATCCTCGTGGCGATCGTAGGCGCAGCGGTCGTCGGCTTCTGGACGAACTGGATCGCCATCAAGATGCTGTTCTACCCGCGCCGCCGCAACAAGCTTTACCGCGGCGTCATCCCCGAGCGCCGAGACGAGCTCGTCGAGATCATGTCGAACGCCATCCTTCAACGCCTCATTTCACCGGAGATCATCCTGAAATACATCCAGGAGCACGGGATCGTCAAGGACCTCGTGAAGCGCGTTTGCGAGGCGTCCGAACGGGCGCTCTCCCAACCCGAGGTCCGCTCCCAGGTGAAGGGGTTCCTCTACGGCATCATCTACGATTTCGTCCACGAGCCGGAGACGATCGAGCGCGTGGGCGAGGGCGTCGAGCGCATCGCCGTCCGATGGACGAAGGACCCAGGCGTCGCCAAGGTCGTCGCCTCCATCACCAAGAACATCTGGCTTCCCACGCTGCGCAAGGAGATCGAGCTCGTCATGCCATCGGTGCCTGGGGCCCTCGAAGGCCTCGTCGACCACATCGTGGAGCTCATCAACGACGCGCCGGCCAAGTTCGCGGCGAACGCCGGCAACATCGAGAACCGCCTCACCGACCTCATCGTGGCCGGGCTCCGACAACTCGACATCAAGGACACGATCAAGGGACAGCTCGACCGCATGGACGAGGCGGAGCTGGAACGCATGCTCACGGGCGGCGTCAGCGAAGAGCTCCGCTTCATCATGACCGCCGGCGGCGTCCTCGGCCTCCTCGTCGGGTTCGCGCTCGTCTGGCCCGTCGTGACCCCGTTCTACCTGCTGGCCGCCGTCCTCGGGTGGCTGTGGTTCCGCTTCACGGCGGAACCACTTCCCACGTTGAAGCCCGAGGAGTTCGGCGCCTAGCCGAGCTGGTACTGGACGCCCTTGCCGCCGCGCGGCGTGTTCCAGTCGGTCGCCGCCACGATGGCGCAGGTCCCGCACTCGACGCAAGGCTGCGTGTCAAGGACGACGCGTCGCGACTCTCGACCGGAGGCGTCGCGCGCCTTCTCGAGTCGGTAGCAGCCGCGGCTGGAATCCGGGCTTGACACCGGGCACGTCATGACGGCGAGTCCTGAGGCGGCGACCGAGGCGTCCCTCACGACGATGTGCTCGCGACCGATGTCCGTGTCGTAGGTCAGCGCCGCGATCCGGTCGTCGATGGGCCGCGTCTTCGCCGCGGGAAGCTCCGACTCGACGCGGTCGCCGATCGCGCGCCCGACCGCCGTGGGGAGCCCCACGTACACGAAGTCGTTGTCCGGGGCGATGGACGCCAAGCGGTAGCTCGAGACCATCCTCTGGATCCGCTTCTGGCCGAACTTCGAGCGGATGAAGCGCGGTCGCGTCACGAACCCCTCTAGCATCTTGTTCGGGAGTCTCCATCCGGCAAGCCACCGCAGGAGTCGCTTGCCAAAGAGCTCGGACCCGACGTAGCTGTTCGCGAGGTACGACCCGTACAAAGGCCCCATGTGGTGGAGGCGGCGTTGGCGCTTCGCCGTGAGGAACGCCTGGGCGGCGAGGATCCCGGCCGTGATCCCGAGGTTCATGCCCTTGATGATGGGCCCCGCGGCCTTCATCTGGCCCGCCGCGTCACCCACCGCGAGGAGGTTGTCCCGGTACGGGAACCGTAGGGCGTTCTTCTTGCCGTCCGGGATGAGCTTCGCGCTGTACTCGGCCTCGTCGTAGTGGCCGCCCGTGAGGTTCGTGAAGAACGGGTGCTTGATGAGCCGGTCGAGGTACTTGTGCGGCTCCGTCTTCTTCGCCGTGATCGAGTCGAGGTGGAACACGGTGCCGACCGAGAGGGTGTCCTTGTTGGTGTACAGGAAGCCGCCGCCGCGGCATCCCCCGAAAAGGTCGCCCGCGAACAGGTGCCCGCTTCCCTCGCGGCCCGAGACGTTGAAGCGCTGCTCGAGGAGCGTGCGAGGCATCCGGGCGACGACCTTGACGCCCTGGAACCAGTGCTCCTCCGGGCCCCATCCGCGCAGGCCCGCGGTGCGCACGAGGTCGCTCGTGGCGCCGTCGGCCGCGATGACGACGTCGGCCTTGATCGGGTCGAGCTCGTCTGTGACCACGCCGACGATCCGGTTCCCATCCTCGAGGGGAGCCTTCGCGCGGACATTCGTGAGGATGCCGCCGCCGTGCTTTTCGGCCTCCCTGTGGACGCGCTCCCCGAACCACTTGTCGAACGGGACCCGCAGCACGGACCACGCGTAGCTCGTCTTGTGGTCGTGCAGGCGCGTGATGTCCATCGACTTGACCTTGTCGCCCGCGATGTTGTGCATCACGTAGGACTTGATGTCGCGCTCGAGCGGGGCCTTCTTCTCGAAGTCCGGGAACAGGTAGTCGAGGTTGAACGGAGAATTGGACTGCCCGTACAGGATCCCTCCCGTCACGTTTTTCGCGCCGGGGAACTTCCCGCGCTCGAGGACGAGCACCTGGGTGCCGTTGCGGGCAAGCTCATACGCCGCCGCGAGGCCGGCCGGGCCCGCGCCGACGACGACCGCCTCAAACTTTTCCGCCATTCTTGCCTCCCAGCGCCCGTTGGATCGCTTCCTTGAGCTTCGGGACGACCTCGAAGAGGTCGCCGTGGATGTAGACATCCGAGAACTCCTTGATGGGGGCCGACGGCTCGGAGTTCACGGTGATGATGGTCTTGCTCTTGTCCATCCCCTTCTTGTGCTGGATCGCGCCGCTGATGCCGAGCGCGATGTACACCTTGGGCTTCACCATCTGGCCCGTCTCGCCGATCTGCCGGATCTCCTTCGTGTATTGCTGCACGGACGCATCGACCGGGTACTTCGCCGTCACGACACCACGCGAGATCCCCACGTCGGCTCCGAGCGCCTGCGCGAGCTCCACGCCGAGCTTGATGCCCTGGGTCGGGTTCGAACCGATGCCGCGCCCGATCGCCACGATGACCTCCCGCTTCGTGAGGTCGACCTCGATGGGGAGCCGCTCGCGCTTCACGATCTTGACGCGCTGGTCCTTCTCGCCGAGGTTGAAGGCGACGTTGACCCGCACGCCCTTGCGCCCGGCCGCCCGCTCAAGGGGCTTGAACGAGCCCGGGATGACGCTGCACGACTGTGGGTGGAAGTCCTTGTCGGGATCGTCGATGCACAGGATCGTCGACCACTCGAATCCCGAAAAGTCCGGCCGCTTCATGTGCAGGATCCGCGGATACACGATCTCCTCGATCACCTCGTTGCGGCGCGTCTTCACCGGGTGCTTGATCGGTTCGTCGCTGATGTAGAGGACGTTGCAGTCCGACGCGAGACCGGATTCCAGCGCGGCCATCGCCGTCGCGCTGATGTCCCGACCGTTGTTCGTCGCCGGGAAGAGGAAGTAGCGCGGCTCGTCGTACGACTTGTAGTGGTCCTTCCCGCGCGCCGCGGCCGCAAGCAGCTTGGTCTGGGGTTCGAGGATGAAGTTCTCCAAGGCAGGATGGTCGCAGGCGTAGACTACGTCGGCGCCGTGCTCGAACGCCTCCTGCACGAGCCCGTCGACCTTGTGGCCGAACACGACGGCGACGACCTTCTCATCGGCCTTGTAGTCGACGTTGTACTTGTCCATGAGCCGGCGCGCCTCGCCGAGCATCTCCAAGGAGCAGGTCACGAACTTGCCGTGGTTCTGCTCGCAGTACACCCACATGTCGCGGTAGTTGCCTTTGGGCGTCCACGTGCTCGCCACGCTCATCCCCTCACGAGCTGCACGATACGCCGGGCGACCTCGTCGAGCTGCCCCGCGTCCTTCGCGTCCACGACCTGCGCCGTCCGCTCCTTGGCCGCGACGGGGATGGGCTCGACCTTGTTGACGATCGTGGGCGACCCCTTGAGGCCGATCTTCTTGGGGTCGACGCCGAGGTCAGCGACGCCCCACATCTTGAACACCGAGTCGATTTTGCTCGCGCGGGCGACCGTCTCCTCGCCCAGCCGAAGGAGACGTAGCCGGTTCGTCGCGGAGCGAAACACGGCCGTGAAGCCGGGGTCGGTCACGATGAAGCAGGGAAGCGGGGCCTCGATCTCCTCGATGTCGTCGCCGGCCGTCCGGCGCGCGCGGACGAGCCGGGCCTTCTCGTCGACCTCCAGGGAGACGACGTGCGTGATGATGGGGAAGTCGAGGACCCACGCGGTCTGCGGGCCCGTCTGCCCCGTCTCGCCGTCGGCCGACTTGAAGCCCGCGATCACCAGGTCGGGGAGCCCGATCTTTCGGATGCCGGCGGCGATCGTCTCCGCCGTCGCGAGGGTGTCTGCGCCTCCCATCATGCGGTCCGAGAGGAGGTAGGCCTCGTCGCCGCAGACTTCCATCGCCTCGCGCAGGATCGTCTTGTAATTGGGGGGCCCCATGGAGACGAGGCGGACCGATCCGCCGTGCTTGACCTTGAGCTCGAGCGCGGCCGCGAGCGCGAGCCGGTCGTTGGGATTGAGCACCGTCGGCGTGGCGCCACGATTAAGGGTGTTGTCTTCCTTGAAGGAGACCTTCCCCTCCCGGAAATCTGGAACACCCTTGACCAGCACCACCGTGTTCATGGAATGCATCCCGCGACACGGCCGGAACAGGTCCTGAAGGGCCTCGAACGTCCTAAGGGCCGCGGCACGCTCGGGAACCAGGGTACGATATAAACCTGTTCGCGGGCGTTTCGCGTCGAAGCCGTTGGGTCAAGGCAGCGATACGACCGTCGGGTGATCCTGGCTTCGACTCCGCCTGCGGGGGCGCCGGGCCACTCGGGTGGCGCGCCGCGCCGCCGGGGCGTCTCCAAGCGCGGCCAGGAACCTCAATTCGTCCAAGACCAACCGAGGGAGGAGGAAACGGCGCTTGACGTGGGCGCGCCCGGCGCGTCCCAGTCGCGCGGCCAAGGCCGGATCACGCAGGAGGCGGACGACGCGGCTGGCGGCCTCGGCAGGGTCCTTGACGAGGAACCCCTCACGGCCATCGCGGACCTGAAGGGGGATGCCACCGACGCGGCCGCCGACCACGGGTCGACCGGCCCAGAGGGCTTCGGCGACGGTGAGCCCGAACCCCTCGCGGATCGACTTCTGCATGACGACGGACGCACAATCGAGGAAGGCCTTCAAGGCCCGGTCATCGACGCAGTCCTGGAGGACGAACGCGCCGGCCAGGCCGCGGACTTGGCGTTCGACTTGCGCCACGACGGAAGCCGCTTCCGGATCGTCGTCGGCCGAGCACCCAACGAGCGCCAGTTGGAGCCCGGGGACGCGGCGCCGGGCGGCCCGCCACGCCTGCACTGTGCCGGCCTGGTCCTTCCACGGGTCAAACCGGGAGACCTGCAGGAGAAGGGGCCGGTCGGGGTCGACGTCGAACCGCGCGACGGTTCGACGGGCCTCGGCCAAGCCCATGGGCATGTTCTTGGGGGCCGTCGGGTCGATCGCGGGCGCCATGATGGCGCGCTTCGGTTCCGGCAAGGAAAAGGCGTATGCGCGCCGGCTGAACACGCAACCATCGAACAGTCGCAGGGCCGGTTGAATCCGCCGGAGGACCGGTCGATGCGGGCGTTCGCTGTCGATGTGGCAGCGCCAAACCCACTTGGCGCGGCCGCGGCGGGCGCCCTGAAGGAGGACGGCCCCGGGCTGCGGGTCGTGGACGACGACGAAGTCCCAGCGTCGGGCGTCCATGGCCCGAGCGACTCGTCGATTCACCTGGTCGAAGGCGGCCCATTGGCCGACGGTAGGTTCGACGCGGGCCCCCTGCAGGGCATTGTGGATCCGCTTCGTAGCGTCAAAGAACGCGCCGTCCGCCCGGAGGACCTGCCAATGCGCATCGATTCCCAGCCCGCGAAGAAGGGCAACATGGCCTCGAAGCAGCTCGGCCACGCCGCCCCCGCTTCGAGCGCTGTTGATGTGGAGAACCCGCGCCCCTTGAAGACGGCTCGCCACCGCCTCGAGGCGTCGAAGCAATCCGGGATTCGCGTACGGCCTGAACGTCGACGGCGAACGCGCAGCGACCCTCACCTCTTGGAGCATCATGGCCCCACGAGCCGGACGACCGCGCCGGGCGGTCTCCCGACGCGGCGCTTGCGAGGCATCCAGGGCTTGCTGGCGCCGGATGCCTTAGGGCTTCTCGGACGGCGGTCGTGGGGACGCCGTCGTCGGGATTATCGAACATCCGATGGCGCGTTGGCGATCCACGCTCCCGACGCCGCTCGGCCGGCAAGCTCTCGCTAGGCCGCGGCCCTTTGGCCGCTCCCGCGTGGCGCTGGAACGACATCCAAACGGACGGCCTTCGAGATTTGACCCACAACGGTCGAAGAGAGGGATGCGACTGGTGGAGGAAGAGCCCCATGGGGCCGACTGCACTCCTTCCGACGAATCCCCCCGGCGGCACCACCGCGCCGAGGCCGACGGCGTCCCTCTCGCTGCTCCTGGTCGGCCAGCCGTGGGATTGGCTTGGACCGCTCATCGACGCCCTCCGGGAGTGGCTTGGCAGCGACGCGGTCCGGGCCCTTCCCGGCAACGCGGCACTGTTCCTCATCGTCGGCGGTCTGTCAATCCTGTCCCTGATCGTCTTCCTCGTGGTCCTCCAGAGCTTTGTCCCATCGCGGGCGCTCGTCCCCGCCCCGGCCGACGAGCGCCCCGTGGACCGACAGCTCCGCGCCATCCGGCCTCGCGCGAACCTCCCAAGGCCCTACGGAGGGGGCACCCTCGACACGGGACGCCGAGAAGCAAGCTACGCCCGCGCCGCAGACCTGGACGGCGTCCTCGACCAGGCCATCCTTCGCGGCATCGGCGAACCGCGCCTTCTCCACGTCGACGACACGCTCGTCCGACTCCGGCTCTACGGCTGCGGAAGCTGCGAACCCCTTTTCACCCCCCAGCGAAAGGGCATGGAGCCCGAGTGCCGCCACGAACGGGGATTCTTCGAAGGCGCCTTCGCCCGCCTCGGCCCGACCCCGGCCGTCGAGGAGCCATCGTGCCGACTGCGCGGCGCGGCGTACTGCGAGTTCGAGGTGCGGCCTTGAACCGCGGCACCGCCAACGCCGTCTCGGCTACGCTCGTCGCGCTCGCCGCTGGCCTGGGCGGTGCCGCCGGGGCGTCCATCCACTTCGCCGCTTGGACCGAAAGCCATCCCGAATCTCCGGCCGACCCCACGCAGTTCCTCCTGTCCGAAGCGCCCACCTCTCCCGCCTTCCAGGCGGCGATCTCACTCGGAGCCTTCGTAGCGTTTCTCGTCGTGGGAATCATCCTTGAGAACCCGTTCACGCTCATCGTCCTCCGGGCGTCTTCGCGGCTCGTGCTCCTAGCCGTCGGGGGCCTCGTCGGCGCTGGCGTGGGTTGCGTATCCTACGTCCTTCTATGGGCGTACGGGCACGAAGCGCGAAGCATCGTCGCCGTCGCCACCGAGATGGGCGACGCCATCGCCACCCAGAACCGCCTCCTCTTCGCGCTCCTTCTGGCCGGCGCGATCTCCGGCCTCGCGGCCACCCTGTTCCTCATCGGCTCCACGCTCATGCGTTCCGCGGCCCGCAACGTCACCGGCGCGACGCTCGGCGGGCTGGCCGGCCTCGTCATGTACAGCATCGCGTACGTCCTCACCTACTACCCCACGATCCCCAGCTCCTCGTCGTACATGATCCATTTCGCCGAAGCCATCTACGCCTTCGACCCCGTCGAGTACCTCTTCGTGCTCCTCGGCGTCGGCGTCGGGCTCATGATGGCCCGCTACTCGTGGAGGCTCTACGGGATCTTCACGCTCATCTCCCTCGTTAGCGTCGTCCTGGGGTACCTCATGTACACGACGTCCGTGACGTTCCCCAGCCTTCCCCCGGGGCAGCGGATCCCGAGCCTCATCCTGTTCGTCGCCGAGACGTTCAGCCTCATCATGGTCGTCCTCTACAGCTTCTACACGATCGACGTCGCCACCCGCAAGCATTGGAAGCGGACGCCCACGGCCGCGCACCATTCCCCCTACTTCATGCCGAAGGTCGCGTTCCAGGTCCCCACCTTCAACGAGCCGCCGGAGCTCGTGCTCGGCACCCTCAACGCCCTCCTCCGCGTCGACTATCCGCAGGATCGCTTCCTCATCCAGGTCGTCGACGATTCCACCGACCCCGCCTCCGCAGGACCGCTTCGGGAGTTCTGCGAAGCGCGCGGCATCGCCTACCTCCGTCGCCCCCAGCGCACCGGGTACAAGGCCGGCGCGCTCAACCACGCTCTCAAGCTGTGTCCACCCGACGTCGAACTCATCGCCATCATCGACGCCGACTACCAAGTGGTCCCGGAGTTCCTGCGCGAAGTCGTCGGGTTCTTCGTCAACCCGAACCTTGGATGGGTCCAGACCCCCCAGGACTACCGGAACCGGCACCAGTCTTTCCTCACGGAGCAGTACTACGTCGCGGACGCCTACTTCTATCGAAGCGTCCTCCCGTCGCGCAACGAAGAGAACAGCATCATCTTCTGCGGCACGATGGGCATCCTTCGGCGACGCGCCCTCGAAGACGTGGGCGGGTGGGGCGAGTCCTACATCACCGAGGACGCCGAACTCTCCATCCGCCTCGTAAACAACGGCTGGGGGAGCCTCTACATCAACAAGACCTACGGACGCGGACTCATCCCGGCCACCTTCGAAGGGTACAAGAAACAACACTACCGCTGGGCGTTCGGAGGCGGCCGCATCCTGCGCGGCCACCTCGCCGAGTTCGTCTTCGGGCGCTTCACCGGCCGCCAATGGTACGACTACCTACTCGGCAACGTCCACTGGTTCGAGGGCCTCTTCATCCTCATCATCGCGAGCTCCGTGCTTGCCATGGGGGTGGGCGACCTCTTGGGGTTCCGCGTCGCGACCCACCACGCCGAAGAGATCATGCTCATCGGCCTCGTGCCGATGTTCCTCCTCGTCGACGGCCTTACGCGGCTCCACATGGTCCTTCGGCGCACCCTGCGCCTGGGCATGGGCGGAACCATCGGCGTCCTCGGCATGTGGTTCTCGGTGAAGTTCAGCAACGCCTTCGGGGCCCTCAAGGCGTTCGTCGGGTTCTCCATCCCCTTCGTGCGGACACCCAAGGCGCCTTCCGACCGGCTCTCCGGCCGGCAGGCGCTGCGCCACGCCATCCGCATCGCGCGGTTCGAATCCACGATGGCGGCCCTCCTCCTCGTCACGGGCCTGGGCCTCTTCGCGAAGATCCTCCTCACCTTCGACGGACCCGAGGGCGTCGTCATCCCGCGGGTGTTCCTGCTGTTTTGGATCCTGATGTACAGCCTCGTCTTCCTGGCGGCCCCCGTCTACGCCTACAAGTCGTTTGTCACGTTCAAGCCGACGCCGAGCGTCAACACGGTCACCACCGTCCAAGGGGTCCCCATATGAACGAAACGCAAAGCCAGCCCGGAAGCTCGATTTTCAGCGACGAACGGGAGGCGGGTCGCACGCCGTCCGCGCAGGTGGGACGCCCGCTCGGGTCCACGACTCCCGCCACGGAGACGCCGACCGCCGCCCCGCAACCGCCCCCCACGCCGACGCCGAGCGGCCCGGTCCTTGTCGTCCCGCCCAAGGTCCGGACCCATTGGGCGTTCTACCTCGGCCTCGCGGGCGTCGCCCTCCTTTCGCTGTACCTTCGGTTGCTGGATCCCCTCTCGTCGACCATCATCGGGGCCGAGGATCCGTACCTCCACATGGAGCGTACGTACCAGCTCATCCACGGTGACGGAGTCCGCGACTACCCCATCGGCTTCATGATCCTGCTCGCCCCGTTCGCGCTGCTCGGACCCGACGCATTCTACAACGCCGCCCGCTTCGGACCTCCCGTCCTCGGCATGGCCGCCGTCGTGCTCACCTTCTTCCTCTGCCGGCCCTACATGCATCCGTCGGGCGCGCTCACGGCGAGCCTTCTGCTCGGGACGATCCCGGAGCACATCCGGCGGACCGACCTCCTGTTCCCGACGGCCCTCGACCTCGCGATCCTGCCGTTCTTCTTCCTCGTTGTCATGAAGCTCGCGGAGGGCCGCCGCTGGGCCGTGCCCACTCTTGCTCTTCGGTGCGGTCGAGCTCCTCCGGCGCCGCGAACGGAAGGCCGTCGTCGCCACGGGAAGCATCGCCGGGGCGGTCTGCGTCGTCGGTCTCTTCGGCGCCTTCAAGCAATGGCAACCGACCGGCGGGTTGAGCAGCACCGTCCTGCCCAAGCTCACCGCCATCGTCGAGCAGCCTAGCCTCCTGCTCAACCTTCCCCTCTACGTCAACTTCGAATGGATGCTCACCTGGCCCGTCATGGTGCTCGGCGGCGTGGGGGTCCTCCTGGCGGCCCTGCGGCACACCCGCTTCAACCTGCTCATCCTGTTCTGGACCCTGCTCCTCCTTCCGCTCGTGGTCGTCGACTGGTTCGACGTCTGGTACCTGCCGCACCGGACCGTCGTGTACCTCGCCTTCGGCGTCGCCATCCTCGGCGGGGTCACCATGTCCGAGATCGCGCGCGCCCTCGAATCCACGCCGGCCAAGACCCGGGTCCCCGTCATCGTCGGGGCGATATCCCTCATCGCGATTGTCATGGGCCCGCAGGCCCTGGCGACCGAACCCTGGTACCGCCTCTACGACGCCGACGACGAACAGGCCTGGACCGCCCTCGACGAGCGCGGCACCCCGCTCGTGATGACGGGGAGCTGGCAGGCACGCGCCGGCTACCGCGGCATGACCGGACGCGACGCCGTCTACTGGCCCGACTTCTTCAACGACGAGAACGTCCGGAACATCGAGCTCCGAAAACACCCCGACCTCGTCGTCCTCATGGACCGCCACGTAGACCCCAAGGCCGTCCACGACACGTCGTTCCTCGAGGGCTGGAACGTGATCGGCCAATGGGGCGACGTGACCGCCTACCAAAAGGGCTAGGAGATCAAGCCGTAAGCAGCCCGCCGTTGACGCCGAGCACCTGCCCCGTCACGTAGCTCGCGGCGTCGCTTGCGAGGAACGCCACGACCTGGGCGATCTCGTCGGGCGTGCCCACGCGTCCCATGGGGATGTCCTTGAGGCGCCTTGCCCGCACCTCGGGCGTGTCGCCCTTGAGGATGTCCGTCTCGATGGCGCCAGGGGCGACCGCGTTCACCGTGATGTTATGGGCGGCAAGCTCCAAGGCGAGCGACCGCGTCAAGCCGAGGATGCCCGCCTTCGAGGATGCGTAGTGCGCGCCATGCCGGGACCCTTTCTGCCCGAGGATGGAGGAAAGGTTGACGATCCGGCCCCACCCGCGTTCGCGCATGTGGGGGACGGCGAGCTTGGCGCAGTAGAAGTAGCTCGACAGGTTGGTGTCAAGGGTCCGGCGCCATTCCGGGATCGTGATGGCTTCCAGGGTCTTGCGCGGGTAGACGCCCGCGTTGTTCACGAGAACGTCCACGCTGCCGAAGCGACGGTGTAGCGTTCCGAACATGGCGCGCGCCTGGGTCCAGCTCGAGAGGTCGGCTTTCACGACGACGGCCTCGCGGCCGACGGCCTCCACGCGTCGGGCGGTGTCGGCCGCGCCGGCCTTCTGCCGGTGGTAATGCACGGCCACGTTGAGGCCTTGCAGCGCCAACGCTTCGGCCGTCGACTTCCCGATCCCGCGGGACGCGCCCGTCACGAGCGCCACGCGTCGCGCCACGTCGCGCCCGATGCGCCAAACCATTATTAACGGACCCCCATCGAGGCGCGCCGGTGGACGTCCGAACCTTCTCGCTGTCGGAGGCGAACGCCCTGATCCCCCAGGTCGCGCAAGGGCTCGACGCTGCCAAGGGCCTCCTTGACGAACTGCGGGACGTCCGGGACCAGCTCGCCGACCTGCGGATCGTCTGGGGGGACGCCGTCGACCAACCCTCCTGCCCCGACCACGCCGAATACGTCGGATACCGGGACCGGTTCATCCACCTCGAGGCCGAGATGGCCGACCGGTTGCGCGCCGTCCGCGACCTCGGATGCGAGGTCAAGGACCCAGACCAGGGGCTCGTCGACTTCTACGCCAAGCGCCGCGACGACGTCGTCTACCTGTGCTGGAAACGCGGGGAGCCCCGCATCGAGTTCTGGCATTCGCTCGAGGCAGGGTTCGCGGGACGCCAGCCGATCGGGACCTTCTAAGCGGTTCGAAAAACCGGATAAGGGTCCGGGGCCTCGCACGCCGCGGGGGAGCCCGCACATCGCCGACAAGCCCAACCGCCTCGCCCGGGAGAAGAGCCCGTACCTGCTGCAACACAAGGACAACCCCGTCGACTGGTACCCGTGGGGCGAAGAGGCCTTCGCGAAGGCCCGTCGCGAGGACAAACCCATCTTCCTTTCGATCGGGTACGCGACGTGCCACTGGTGCCACGTCATGGAGCACGAATCGTTCGAGGACCCGGAGGTCGCAAGGCGCCTCAACGCTGCGTTCGTGTGCGTCAAGGTCGACCGCGAGGAGCGCCCGGACGTCGACCAGACCTACATGCGGGTCTGCCAGATGATCACGGGTTCCGGCGGCTGGCCTCTCACCATCCTCCTCACGCCCGAGGCGAAGCCGTTCTTCGCGGCCACGTATATCCCGAAGGAGGAACGGTTCGGACGGCCGGGCCTTTTGGACCTCGTCCCGCGCGTCCAGGCGCTCTGGGCGAACGAGCGGGGCCGCCTCGTCGAGTCGGCGTCCGAGATCACGCGGCACCTCCAGGACGCCGCGCCGCGCCGAACCGGGGGCAGCCTCGATGCGGCCGTGCTCGACGCCGCCGCCGAGCAGCTCGCCTCGACCTACGACCCGGTCCACGGCGGCTTCGGGGGACCCCCGAAGTTCCCGACCCCGCACCAACTGGTCTTCCTCCTCCGGCACGGCGACCGCACGAGAGACGCCGAGACCGCGGAGCGCGTGTACCACACGCTACGCGCCATGCGCAAGGGTGGCATCTTCGACCACATCGGGTTCGGGTTCCACCGCTACGCGACCGACCGGGAATGGTTCCTGCCCCATTTCGAGAAGATGCTCTACGACCAGGCGCTCCTTGTGAAGGCTTACGTCGAGGCGTACCTTCGAAGCGGCGACGACGAGTTCAGGGCCACGGCCGCAGAGGTGATCGAGTACGTCCTGCGCGACCTCGCCGCCCCGGAGGGCGGGTTCCACTCCGCCGAGGACGCCGACAGCGAGGGCGTCGAGGGGAAGTTCTACGCGTGGACGTGGGAGGAACTCGAGCGCGCGATCCCGCCGGCCGAACTCCACTGGGCCGCCCCCATGTTCGGCGTCGTCCCCGGCGGGAACCTGCATGACGAGGCGCACGGGACGCCGACG
>JACPAO010000148.1:22701-31547 GCA_016180755.1 Methanobacteriota archaeon | reverse complement strand
GTCGCGCTTGGGTTCTTCTTCCTGTTCACGGCCCACACGCTGCATCTCGCGAATTACTCGCCCATCCTCCCCCGCGTCTGGTTCGGCGAGCTCGTCGGCCTCGTCGGCGTCGTCGTCCTTTACTACGCCCTCGCCCGGCCGCGGACGGAGCCCCATGCCTAAGGAGTACCGCGGCCGCATCGCGATCATCCACGACATCCTCCACGCCATCAACCAAGAGGACGGGATTGGGACCACGCGGCTCCTGTTCCTGAGCAACCTGAGCCACGAACGGCTCATGGACTACCTCGGCGAGCTTCGCACCAAGGGGCTCATCGCCGAGGCCGAAGCGTCCCCGAAGAAAGCCTTCACGCTCACCGACAAGGGCCACCGGTTCCTCGCCGAGGTCCAACGAATCCGCGGCTTCATGGCGGACTTCGGGCTCGAGATGTGAAAGGGCCTACCGCCAAGCCATCCACGGGATGAGGCTCATGATCCAGTCGAAGTGCTCGCGAGGAATCGGTGTACCGGAGTAGATAGGGAAGAAGATCCCGAACGTCGCGAGCGCCACGGCCCCGTACAGGATCGTGAGCACCCGCGGAAAACTGCCCCGGTCCCACTGCTCGCCCAAGAGCCCCCCCGCGAGAATCGCGAACGTGGGCGTGACGGGCGTCATGTAGAAGATGAACGTGATGCGCTGGATGAGGAACCAGGGGACGTACGCGCTGAAGACGAAGAGCGCCGCGACGAACATGTGCAGGTCCCGCCGAAGGGCGAACGGGTACCAGACGAAGTGGTCGAAGAAGTGGAGCCGCAGGAAGTGCCGTCCGGTGCGGAAGAACCGCACGGCGATGAGGACCGGCACGGCGATGGCGCCGAGGACGGCCGTCCACCATAGGAACGGGTTGCCGAGGCTGTACATCTTCCCGACGAGGCCGCTTGGATAGTCGAACGTGTAGTAGAACACGGGCCGGATCATGGGGATCCACGTCGCGGGACCGCTGGAGAAGGGGTGCGTCGCCTTCCCCGCGAAGTCCCACCGGAACGCGGCGAGCTGGACGAAGATCCACTCCTCGACGGCGTAGCCGGGACCCTTCATCTGGGTCCACAGCACGAGGTAGGGCGCGTAGGTGGCCAGGAGCGCGACGAACGGGATGACCATCGAGAGGAGGATCGTCTTGCCGAAGCGGACGACCCACGGTCGGAACGGCCGCCACGCCGCGGCGAGCGTCTCGTAGAGGTCGAGGCGGTTCGTCGCCTGCCCTGTGACGGGGTCGGCGGCGGGCGCCGTGGCCGGGGGCTCCCGCCACCGCGGCGCCCCCGCGCGGATGAACTGGACGAGGACGAAAGCGGGGAGCATGAAGAGCGCGTAGCCCTTCGACGCGAGCGCGAACCCGTACAGGATTCCCCCGAGCCACGGCCCTCGCCTCCACGGGGCAAGCGTGAGCGCGAACCCCCAGATCGTGAACGCCGTCGGGAAGATGTCCAGCATCGCGAGACGCGAATGCATGTAGTAGAGTCCGTCAAGCGCGAGGAGGCCCGCGACGAAGAGGCCCGCCGACACGCGGTTGAAGAGCCGCAGCCCGAGGAGGTACGCGGCCGCGATGCCGCTGGCGCCCACGACGGTGCTCGCGAGGCGCCACCCCCACGCGTCGGGGCGGCACTCCTCGTTGTCGTGGCCGCAGAGCTTGGTGATGTACTGCTGGTTCTCCCAATCGTCGTGGGGCTTGCCGTTGACGTAGATGCCGGCCGCGATGAGGTACTTCGCAAGGGGCGGATGCTCGAAGTTCTGCGGCCGCGGGTCACCCCAGGCGGGGTCGACGAGGACGCCGCGCGTGTAGTTGCGGGCGACCTTGACGTAGTGCGCCTCGTCGAAGACGATGATGGGCGGCTGGTCGACCTGGAACTGGTAGAAGCCGAACGCCGCGACGAAGATGAGGACGGGGACGCCGGCGCGGATCCACCGGGGCATCGTGCGCTCGATCGGCCGGGGCGGGGGCCGCCACGGGCTCGATGGCGGGGGCGGCGCAGGCGGCGTCGGCTCCGCGGCGGGAGGCGGCGCGACCGGCGCCGGCTCCGGCTCAGGCATCCGCTTTCTCCCGGCGGCCCTCGTACGTCCAGCGGCGGTTGCCGCCGCAGTTGAGCGGGAAGGTGAGGAGGATGGCGACGAGGAGCGAGGTGAGGTGGCCGAGCCCGAAGCTGACGAGGAGGTAGAAGATGCCGAGGTACGCCGCCCACGCGAAGACGCTGACGAGGTTGAACCTGAGGACCCGGTGCCAGAACCCTGCGTGCGCGTGGGTCCGGAGGTCGCGGAACGTGACGAGGTCGTTCCACCAGAAGTTCCAGAGGATGCTCGCTTCGCGCGCGAGGCTCGCCGGGATGAGGAGGAGGGTCGCTTCGGTGACATCGAGCGCGTTCTGCAGGCTGTAGTAAGGCGGCGTACGCTTGAGGATTTCGAAGAGGCCCCCGTTGACGACGATCCCCGTGATTCCGATCATCGCGAAGAGGAGGAAGCGCCGGTTTTCGCGGTCGGCGAACCCCAGCCCGAGGACGTGGAGGAAGTAGTCGTACTGGGTCTTGAGCCGGAGCTTGGACTCGCCGCCGCGGCGCGTCTCGAAGGGGAACCCGACCTCCGTGGCGCGCTCAATGCGGCCCCGGACGAGGACCTCGATGAGGATCTTGTAGCCGCGGGGCCGAAGCTCGTCCGGGTCGACCACGTCGCGTCGGACGAGGAAGAACCCGGACATGGGGTCCGTGATCCGGAAGTGCCGCACGCGGGAGAGCGCGAACACCGAGAGCGTCTTCGCGCCCCACGAGATGACACGGCGCGAGAAGGGGAACCCGGATACGCTTCCCCCTTTGGCGTACCGCGAGGCGACGACGAGGTCGGCGCGTTGGTCCTGTGCCGCCGAAAGGAGCTTCGGGATGGTGGTGGGAGGGTGCTGGAAGTCCGAGTCCATCACAACGACGAAGGTGCCGGTCGCGCGGCGGATGCCTTCGATGACGGCGGTCGCGAGCCCACGCTCCCTCGTGCGCAGGACGAGCCGGACCCGTGGGTCCTTCCGGGATGATTCCTCGACGAGCTGCGAGGTGCCGTCGGGCGAGTTGTCGTCGACGACGACAATCTCGTAGTCGACCCCGGCGCAGGCGTCCCCGATCTGGCGAAGGACCTCCTCGATGCTTGCCGCCTCGTTGTAGGTCGGCACGACCACGCTGAGGTGGGGCATCCGGACCTCCGCGAAAGCCTCGGTATTTAAGGGTCTGTTGATTCGTAAGGCAAACGATGGGCAAGAACTGGTTCCTCGAGAAGAAGAAGGAGCCGTGGTACCGGAAGGCGAAGCGCGAGGGGTACCGGGCGCGAAGCGCGTTCAAGCTCCAGCAGATCCAGGAACGGCACGAGATCCTGCGGACCGGGGACACCGTCATCGACCTCGGGGCCGCCCCGGGCGGCTGGAGCCAGGTCGCGAAGGAGCTCGTCGGCCCGGCCGGACGCGTCATCGGTGTCGACCTTGCGAACATCGCCCCGATGGAGGGCGTCCAGTTCGTCCGCGGCGACATGACCAAGCAGGAGACGATGGACGAGGTGCTGCGGCTCCTTGCGAAGGGCGCCAAGGGCACGCGCGTCGACGCCGTGATCAGCGACATGTCCCCGCAGATCACGGGGAACTACACGATGGACCAGGCGAACAGCGTCTTCCTGTGCCAGCACGCTGTCGCCTTCGCGCGCAAGGTCCTCGACGCCGGTGGACGGCTCCTTGTCAAGGTCTTCGAGGGCGAGGACTATCCCGAGTTCCGCGACGACCTCAAGAAGTCGTTCCACACCGTGAAGCCCTACAACCCGCCGGCCTCGCGCAAACAGTCGAGCGAGATCTACCTCGTCGCCACCGGCTTCAAGCCCGCCCGTCCGACGACCCCTTCCGGTGCTGCAGCGACGTGAGGACCCCAAGGACGTCGTCGTAGCGCGCGTCCGTCTTCATGCCTCGGGGCGTGAAGTGCGTCCGCGTCGCGACGAAGCCCCGCTCGCGGATGCCTTCGAGCCACCGCTCGAGCCGGGGCGACTCGAGCTGCCGGTCCCTGGTGAAATCGTCGACGTCGAAATAAAGCCCCGGGGCGGCGGCCTCCTCGTTCCATCGCTCGACGAGGCGCAGGGCCTCCTTCGATATCCCTTCCATCGAGGGGGCCGAGGCCGCTATTTTTTTTATTAGGGCCGCGTCGAAAAGGGGCCCGGTCCACAGCGGGCCAGCGGAAGCCGACATCGCCGGAGGCGAGGCCGCGAACCCCCGGTTCCCGTCGGCATGGAAGACGGCGTGGCCGAGCCGGTCCTGGCACGTGTCGGCCTCGGTCGCGCCGTCGGCGATCCGGCAATACGCGCGGACGAAGTGCTGCGTCGCGTAGGCAAGAAGGGGCGTCGCGGCCCGGTCGCGGCGGCCGGCGGCGCGGACGACGGCGCCGACGAGGATCCGCGTCGCGAGCTCCGGCATGCACTGGCCGCGCAGCGGCTGCGCATTGTATCGGCGCCGGCAGGCATCCGGGTAGACGCCGCTCAAGGTTGCGGTATCCGTCGCGGTGACGGCGAGGACACCCCCATCGAGCACCGAGAGCATCGCGACGTCGAGGTAGGGGGCCGGCGTCCCGTACGGGTCGATGTCGACCCAGTCGTACGTCTCGGCGGCGAGATGCGCCTCGAGGCGGCCCCACCGGAAATCGACGTTCGTGAGGCCGAGCCGTTTCGCGTTCCGCTGCGCGAGTTGGATGCTTTCCGGATTCGCGTCGTTGAGCTGGACCTTCACGCCCGGGACCTCGTGGGCGAGGCGGAGCCCGCGGGCGCCGGTGGCCGCCATCGCGTCGACGACGCTCCACCTGCGGCCCGATCCCTCGGACAGCGCGCGCAGCACAAGGACGCTTATGTCGCGCGCGACGCGCATGGCGGGGTTGTAGAAGGGGCCCCCTTCCTTCTTCTTCGGGCCCAGGGCGTGCGTCGTGGCCGGGACGTCAAGGACGGTCGTCCCCTCGGTGACCTCCATCGACTCCACTTCGGCCATGCTTCAGGGGGGCGCGACGTCGGGTGGTCCTCTTGAGCCTTCCCTGCCGGCGCTCCAGGAGGCGAATGCGGCCCGGCACCTGCTGACCGTTGCCGGGCGGGCGCCCGGCTGGGGCCCTCCGTGATGGCACGGCTGCGCCGCTTCAGGTCATGGCTCATCGTTCGCACGCTGCCTCAAGCGCGTCTGGCTGCTCAGGCTAACCGTTGTAACAGTTCATCAGAGCGTCACGCATCGCGCCCTCGATCGCGCCCACGCCGATCTTCTCCAGGACCTCCACATCCACCCAGAACACGCCGTCCTCGGTCTCGGCCTTGAACTTCGTCTCGAAGTCGACGTGCGCGAAGAGGCCCTCGCTCTTCGTCTTCCAGTCGACGATGTTGAACCCGACCTTGCGGCCGGTCTTCTCGTCGTAGACGCTCTTCGTGATCATTCCGCCGACGCGGAACTCGTCCTCCTCGAGTTTCTCGACGATCTTGATGAGGGTCGCGGTCTTGCCTACGCTGGGAAGACCAGTAATGCCAATCTTAGGGGCCTCGTCGGTGCCGAAACGCGTCGGGATACCTCACGATATGAAGGCGTCCTACAAAAGCACTTGGGGATGCGCTTGACGCACGTTCAAGTGACGACGGCTTCGAGCGATTCTTCCTCGCGCCGGCGCACGTAGCCGGGCCCGAACACGAGGTACGCGAGCGAGAACACGAGGAGCGCGATGGGCGCCGCGTTGTTGAGCCGGTCCCCGAGCACGGCGGCCGAAACGAGGATGGCGATGGAGGGAACGATGAGGCTGTGACGCACCTTCGGAAGGCGAATACGGCTCACCATGAGGAAGGCGGCGGCAAGGAGCACAATGATGGCGGGCGTCGCGTCCCACGCGAGGACGCTCACGCTCGCGGCGATGACGGCCGCGCTCGGCGTCGTGACGCCGACGAAGTAGTCGTGGCGGGCGCCGCCCTTGAGGTAGTCGAAGCGGGCGAGCCGGAGCATGCCAAGGAGCAGGTAGAGGACGCACACCGCGATGAGGGTGGCCTGTCCCCATTCTTCGGGGTGCAGCCATGCGGGCACGGGAACCTTCGGGAAGAACTCCTTGTTCGAATAGCTCGAATAGAACAGGAACGCGGGCGCGACGCAGAAGCTCACGAGGTCGGAGAGCGTGTCGAGCTTGTCTCCGAGCCGTCCGCCGCCGTAGCCGAGGCGTGCGACGCCGCCATCGACGCCATCCATGAGGACCGCGACCATGAGGAGGGAGAAGGCGAGGGGGAATTCGCGGAGGGAAGTCGCGACGATTGCCGAGAAGCCGAGGAGGCCGTTCCACATGGTGAAGTAGTCCGCGAGCGTGAGCATCCTTAGGATCGGGATGCGTTCCTCGGCGTTCAAGTCCAATGACACCTGTGCCCTACCCCTTTACGGCGACCGTCGTCTCGCCGGCCTTGATCCATTGACCCGGCGACACGGTCCACGTGTGCCCCCCGGGTAGCGTGAGTTCGCAGCGAGAGCCGAACGCAATCAGCCCGATTCTGTCCCCCTTCTTAACCGCATTGCCAGGCGTCACGTATGGATGGATGCGCCTTGCGACCGTCCCGGCAATAAGGGCTACCGTTACCGTTCCGGCACCTGTCGACAACTCGAGGTCGAAACGCTCGTTCCGTTCGGACTCCTTCTTGAATGCGGGCACGTGGGAGCCCTGCCGGTACTCCGTCTTCAGGATCCGTCCATCCAAAGGAGACCGGTTCACGTGCACGCTCGTGGGGGCCATGAAGATGACGAGGTGGGCGCGGTCCGTCCCTGACTCGGTCGAGAGGACCTTGCCGTCGGCCGGCGCCACGACGCCCTCGCCGATCGCACGCTCCGGGTCACGGAAGAACCAGAGGATGAACCCGTACACGAACGCGAAGGCGACGGTCGGCACCCACCAGGCTCCGCCGCGCACGGCGGCGAGGACGAGGAAGACGCCGGCGAGCACCGTGGCCACGGACAAGTAGCGCGAGGAGCCGCGGGCGAACATGGACGCCCTCACTCCGGCCGGGGTTCAGGCGGCGGCGCGGGGGCGGGGACGGGAGCCGCGTCGAGGGCGGGCGCCTTCGGGGCGGGCACGCCGCCGCGTCCGCGGCCGCCGAAGACGGCTTGCTCGAGGGGTCCGCGGCGCTCCTTGAGGTCGAGGAGGCCGATGATGGAGTCGTAGAGTTCGGGCAGGATCTGGAACACGATGAAGGCGATGATGATGAGCGCGACGAGGCTTCCGCCCTTTCCGATGATGTTGTGGCTGAACCAGAACACCTCGTCGTGCGTCTTCCACCAGAGGAACGACACGGCCTCTTCCTGGCCGGACATCCAGATGATGATGACGTTTCGGAACAGGTTGAGCACGTAGATGAGGGGCACCGTGAGCATGAGCGCCCAGAACCGTCGCGACCCGTACGTGGGCCGAAGCCGCTCGAAGCGCTGCGGCTTCCCGCTCACGCCGTCGCCGAGCCGTGGCGGTCGAAGGGATGAAGAAGCCGCCCGCGGCGCAGCCGAGTTCGGGGAACTCGGGGTAGTAGATCATGCTCCCGTCGGGGACCCTGCCGCAGCGCAGCGTCGGCTGGCCGAAGGCCTGCAGGAGCCACTGCGTCTCCTCCGACACCCGGAGGATGAGCCAGTAGGCGACCGGCTGGATCTTGTGCGTGACGAAGTAGACGCCCGTCGTGATGAAGGCGGTCCCCGTGAGCCAGGCGAGGGCGCGTGGGTCCTCGTTGCGCTTCAGGCTGACGAGCTCGTGGTACGCGAAATAGTTGAAGAAGAAAACCGCGAACATGGCAAAGAGCGCGTTCACGAAGTCCCCTTCCTCCGCGACGTACAGCTTCATGGCCTGCGTCGCCCAGTAGAAACCGAAGACCGAGAAGCCGAAGGCGCGTCCGAGGTGGCGCCGCCGGTCGCGCCAGAAGAACCCGAAGCCCAGGAGCGCGAGGCTCACGACGAGAACCGTCCCGGAGAGGACGTCGTACGCGTTCCAGTGGAGGTACGCCTCGTCGTACCGGCTCTGGCTCCGGACGATCCACGCCCCGTCGGTGAGGACGTAGTTGAGGCCCACGCCGAGGGCGAGCATGAGCAACGAACCCCACACGTAGACGCGCAGGATCTCGTCCTTCGATAGAAGCCGGCCCTTCCACGTGAACTCGACGGGAGCCGGAGGGGCCGCGGAAGAAGCAGAAGTCGTGCTGGCGTCGGCCACTACCGTGCCCATCTGGGCGCGTCGAATATAAGGTTTCTGGCTGGCGCGCGGAGCGGGTTGCGCCAAGGTTACTCCCCAGGATCTGGGAGCCTCTTTTTGTACGCGGAAGGACGTGTTTCCCGCGTGGCCCAGCCCCGGATCGTGAGCGAGACCACGCAGCGCAAGCAGCGCATTCCCCCTGGCCAGTACCGCACCGAGAAGTTCCCCGTCCTCGACCTCGGCATGCAGCCGCCCTTCGACCCGAAGACGTGGCGGTTCAAGGTCTCGGGCGAGGTCGCGAAGCCGTTCGAGCTCTCCTGGGACGAGTTCAAGGAGCTCCCAAGGGTAGGGCTCCTTGCCGACTTCCACTGCGTGACGCGTTGGAGCCGGCTCGACCTCGAATGGGAGGGCGTGCACGTCCGCGAGTTCATGAAGCGCGCCCAGGTGCGGCCCGGGGCCAAGGCCGTCATGGCCCATTGCGCGGAGGGCTACACGACGAACGTCCTCCTGTCCGACCTCGACCAGGACGACGTCATCCTCGCCGACACGCTCCTCGGCAAGCCGCTTCCCGTCGAGCACGGCGGGCCCGTGCGGCTGCTCGTCCCGAAGCTCTACGGATGGAAGAGCGCCAAGTTCCT
>JACPAO010000148.1:10696-22676 GCA_016180755.1 Methanobacteriota archaeon | reverse complement strand
CGCCGACGGCCTCGAGTTCCTCAAGGAGGACACGGCCGGCTACTGGGAGGAGCGCGGCTACCACATGCGCGGCGAGTACCTGGAAGAGCAGCGGTACTGGTAGCCTAGAACCATTCCTGGATCGATTTCTGCTTCTTGTAGAGGGGCGAGGTCGCGAGCTTGTCGAGGGCGGCCGAGACGCGGTCCCGGCTGAACTCGTGCTCGTCGACCATGAGCTTGAGGACCCCGTCGCGGTCGAGGCGCCCCCAGTGGAGCTTTACGTCCTTCTCGACGCTCGGCTCGAGGAAGAGCCGCCGGATCGTCGCGACGTCCCCCAGCCCGTCCCTTCCCTCGACGAGTCTCTTCCCGGCGGCGCCCTTCATGCCGGGCGCGGCTTCGACGGCGGCCTCGATCGTGCCGAAGTCCTTGACCAACTTCACGGCCGTCTTCGGCCCGATCCCCGAGACGCCCGGATTGTAGTCGGTCCCGACGAGGATGGCGACGTCGATGAGCTGGTTGCGAGAAAGCTGCGCCGCGCCGAGCCCGGCCTCAAGGTCGATCTTCTCGGGGGAGACGTCGACGAAGGCCTGGCGGCCCGGCAACTTGCGGCGTCCCGAGATGTTGAGGTTGCGCACGAGCTGGGGCGCGCCGTAGAGGAGGCTGTCAAAATCCTGGCTGGCCGCGGCGTAGACGAGGCCCTCGTGCGCCATGTTCGACGCCTGCGCCTCGCCTTCGCTCGGGGCCTGCACGACAGGGAACCCGAAGGCGCCGATGAGCCGCTTCGCCTGCTCCACCATCTCGCGCGAGAGGGTGCTCGTCTGCTGCGCCTTCGAGCGGGCGCGCTCGAGGTCGCCCTCGGCGACCGCCGCCTCGTAGTCCTGCTGGGCCTTCGCCCGGACCTCGTGGCGCGCCTGCAGGACCTGCGCCTTGAGCGGGTGCGGCGCACCGTCGAACACGAAGACGAGGCCGACGCCCGCGGCGGCGACGTTCGCGGTTCGGTTGAGGAGGCCGGTGAGGTGGCTCGTGACCCGTCCTTGGCTGTCGCGAAGCGGCGTCCCGTCCGGGCCCCGGATGATCGCGAGGAACTGGTAGAGGGTGTTGTACGCATCGACGGCGAGGACCTTCCCCGCGAGCTGCTCCAGGGTGATGGGTTCGGCGGGAAGGAGGCCTCCGAGGTCGACGCCCACGCGGCGGCCGCACGGGCCCGCCGCACTTGAGGCTTCGCCCGGCGTCGATGGGACTAAATGCGACGCTCCTTTGGCGGCCCCCGATGCGGAACGTCACGTACGCCTTCCTCGGCCCGGAGGAGCTCGCCGCCAAGTTCGGCAAGAAGGGCACGGCGACCGACATCACGCTCTACAACGCGAAGCACGGCGACGCGCACCTCAACCTCGTCACCGCGCCCCGCTTCCCCGACAAGATCATGAGCCTCCTGCTCGCCCTCGACATGGCGGACGAAATCGTCCTGTGGCCCCAGCAGCTCGACCGCAGCCTCGGCGAGACCGTCGTCGCGGCCGACCTCCTGGGCCGGACCACCGGGTTCCTCCGCGTGGGCCCCCAACTCGCCATCGAGCAGATCAAGGAGTTGCTGGCGAAGACGTCGCTTCGCGGCCTCACGGCGTCCGACGAGCCGGAGCCCGTGTTCCGGGAGCGGCTCTTTGAACGCGCGAAGCCCTCGGCGCCCGGGGGATCGCCCGTCATCCCCGTGGACCACAGCTTCCCCGTCAAGGGCGTCGGCACGGTCATCCTCGCCCTCGTGCGGCAAGGGGAGGTGAAGGCCCACCAGACCCTGCAGGCCTTCCCGACGACGAAGACGTTCGACGTGCGAAGCGTCCAGGTCCACGACGTCGACCTGCCCTCGGCCGGCGGCCGCAGCCGCGTCGGGCTCGCGGTGAAGGGCGCCGAACCCGACGAGGTCGGCCGGGGCAAGGTCCTCGCGCCCCCCGGCTCCCTCAAGGTCCTTCCCGAGAACCAGGCCTTCGCCGCCGACGTGTCGCTGAGCCCCTTCGCGAAGTGGCAGCCGCGCGCGGGCGCCGTCCTCCATCTGTTCCACGCCTTGCAGGACGTCGTCGCCCGCGTCGAGTCCTTCGAACCCGTCGCCCCCCTCAAGGCGAAGGCCCGCATCAAGCTCGAGGGCCCGATGGCCGTCGCGCCGGGAAGCGCCATGCTCCTCGTCGACGTCGACAACAAAGCCCAAAGGCTCGTCGGCCGGGTCGAGCCCGCGCCTACGTGAGCGCGGACCAGTCCACCGCGGCCGCCCGGCCGTGGAACACGGTCGCGTACTCGTCGACGGTCTGGAAAACCAAGCACGACACGTCCACGACGGTCCCGAGCTGCGCCGCGGCGTAGGGCTCCATGACGAACTGCCATCGGCCGTGCGTCGTGACGTTCTCGCCGCCGTTGAGGGAGCGCCGGTGGGCGGAGAGCATCGCGACCGGCTCGTCCCCATAGCGGGGTACAAAAAGCCGCGTCGGGGCCTTGACCCGGGGGAGGTTGTCCCAGTGGTTGGGGTTGGACGCCGCAGCGTCGTCGAGGGTCCCCGTGTGGCCGGGCCCGAACACGTGCGTGAGGACGCCGGCGTTGCACACGAGCGGCGCGGCCGGGGTCCAGTTCGCCTCGACGACGAGCGTATGGAGGTCGGTCTGGTTGATCTCGTCGACGACGTGGCCCGTCGGGGCGCTTCGCGACGACAGGGGGTCGCACGCGGCCGAGACGTTCTGGCCCAGGACCTGCGCGCAGACGAACGCCGTGAAGCCCGCCCGATGGTTGAACGTCTTGTGGAAGGGATCGGGCGCGGGTAGCGGCTCGAGGGTCCACGTGTGGGTCGTCGATCTTCCGTCTTCGACGACGAAGAGCCGGGGACGGTCGTCGTAGTAGCCGACGCGGCCCACGTACACGATGTACTGGCCTTCGGCCAGCCCTCGGGCGGCAAACCTCCCGCCCTCGTCGGTGGTGAGCTTGAGCTGGAGGAAGATGTCGGACTTGCGTCGGAACACCTCGACGAGCGACTGGGGAAGGGGCCGGAACTCGTCGTCCACGACGAGGCCCTCGATCGCTCCGGGGCCCTCGTTGACCTCGGTGGCCGTGGGCCGCGCGTCGATCGTGGGCGTGATGACGGGCAGCCGCTGTAGGCTCGCCTCCCCGCCCATGCAGCCGGCCATGAGCACGAGCGCGGCCGCGGCCCAGAAGAAATGCCAGCCCATGCGCGCCAAGAGCCTTCCCTTGCCAAGATAAAGGTTCTGGCGTGAAGGCGAAGGCCGCCCGGGGGGACCCGACCCGTGAATCCCGCCCCGGCCACTCTTCGGTCACGAAGTAGGTGGCGGCCCGGCTACGGCGCCTCTAATAGTCGTTGCGACGATTCGGACCACGCGCATGACGCGACTCCGCACCGTCGAGCAGGTCCTTGCGAGCCGGCCCACGATCGAGGGCGCCGGCGTCCACCTTCGCCGCGCCTTCGGGCACCAGCAGGTCCCGCGGCTCGACCCTTTCCTTCTCCTTGACGACTTCCGCTCGGACAACCCCCTCGAGTACGAGGCGGGGTTCCCCTGGCATCCGCACCGAGGCATCGAGACGGTGACGTACATGCTCGACGGCCGCGTCGACCACGAGGACAGCATGGGCAACCGGGGCATCGTGGGGCCCGGGGACGTGCAGTGGATGACGGCGGGCAGCGGGATCGTGCACCAGGAGATGCCGAAGCCTCTGGCCGGCGGGCGCATGGGGGGCCTCCAACTGTGGGTGAATCTCCCCGCGGCCCACAAGATGATGGAGCCCCGTTACCAGGAGGTGAAGGAGGCGCGGATCCCCCGGGTCGAGGCGTCCAAAGGCGTCAACGTCGGCGTGATCTCGGGCGAGGTCGCGGGCGTCAAGGGACCTGTCCGGGACCTTATGGTGGAGCCGCAATACTTGGACGTCCGCCTTTCGCCCGGCGCTTCGTTCCAGCACGCGGTGCCGGAGGGCCACCGGGCCTTCGCGTACCTGCTCGAAGGTCGCGGGACCTACGACGAGCGCCAGGGCTCCATCGACGAGGGGCACCTGGTCCTACTCAACGACGGCGGCTTCGTGAAGGTGCAGGCGGATTCGAAGCCCCACCGGTTCCTCCTCGTCGCCGGCAAGCCCCTCGGGGAACCCATCGCCTGGTGGGGGCCCATCGTGATGAACAACAACCGGGAACTCGAGACCGCGATCTCGGAATACCGGTCCGGGACCTTCATCAAGGCGGGGAAGGCGAAGGCCACGGAGAAGGCGTGACATGGTCGTGCACGAGCTAGGCCACATCGTCCTCTACGTCCGCGACGTCGCCGTGAGCCGACGTTTCTACGGTGAGGTCCTCGGCTGGAAGGAAATCCCCTCCCCGATGCCCGGGGCCGCCATGTTCACGTCCGGACGGACCCACCACGAGCTCCTCCTCATCGAAGTCGGACGTTCCGCCCAGCCGGTCCCGCAAGGGCGTCGGCTGGGGCTGTACCACTTCGGCCTCAAGGTCGGCGAGACCGACGACGAGCTGCGCGCAGCGATCGAGACCCTCAAGGCCCACAACGTTCCCGTCGTCGGCGCGACGGACCACGGCGTCACGCACAGCGTGTACATCCTCGACCCCGACGGCAACGAGATCGAACTCTACATCGACGTCCAGCCGGCGCGGTGGAAGACGGACCCCTCGGCCGTTTTCGCCTCAGCGCGCCCGTTGCGGCTCTGAGTCGGACAAAGGAGCCTAGGCGCGCCGGCGTCGCGCGATCCACGCGGCACCGACGACAAGAAGCGCCACAAGCGCCAAGCCCGGGCCCGGCGTGGCCTCGGTCCCCTCGAGGGATTGGGCTTGGTCTTCCTCGTTCGGGATGTCCTGAGCGGTCGTGACCGTCGCGCGGAGGCGGACCGCCGTCACGACGGACGGGTCCTTGAGGCTCTGCGCGACGAGGAACAGCTCCGACCTTTCCTCCGGTTCGGCGTCGATGGGCGCCGTGACCGCGAGCGTGATGTTGCGCGTGGTCGCAGGATCCATCTCGAAGACGTCCCGCCCGAGGATCCGCGCCCACTCGTAGTTGACGCCTTGGACCTCGAGCGAGACCTTCTGCCGGAGGGCGTCGCCGCTTGCGCTCACGTCGAAGGTGAAGAGGGTCGTCTCGCCCGGGTTCACGAGCTTCTCGAACGGGCTCGTCGAGACGAGGCTGAGGCTTCCCACGTTCTGGAACGCCTGGTCGATGGGGTCGTGGTACTCAAGGAGCGGCAACGTGAGGAGCGCCTTCTTCGTGATGAACTCGGGCCGCGGCAGCGTGCCCGCGAAGTTCTGGGGCACGTCCGTCACGAGGGATACGCTGAGGCCGATGTTCGCCCCGTGCTTGTAGGGGATGAGGTCGTACCGGCCGTTCACCGTCATCTGGAACTCGGACGCGTATTCCACGTTCGGCGAAAGCGCGGTCGTCGCCTGGGCCTGGGCGACAATGGGGGAAAAGGAGCCGCACGAGGTGGAGAACCCGCCCTGGCCGCCGCCACCCCCGCCGCCGCCCTGCTGCTGCGTCGTGGGCGTCGGATCGCAGTAATGGACGCGCGCCGTCACCCGGGCCTGCGCCGCGGCGAGCTTCGGAAGGATCGCGAACTGGAAAAGGGCCGGCCGCCCGACGTCGAAGTCGAGCCCCATCTCGAGCTGCGGCCCGAGCGGGAAGAACCACGTCACGTTCCAGTTCGTGAGGAAGTTGGCGTTGGGGCCGCCTCCGCCCCCGCCGGGGCCGGGAAGGAAGTTCTGGTTCGAGACGCCGGGGACGTTTACGTCGGTCGCAAGGGGGTCCGGGTCCTTGTCGATCCCGTTCATCCACGCCGCGACCGTCGGCATGTAGGGCTCGAGCTGGTCGGGAAGCTGCGGGCTCTCGGACGGGGCCGAGTGGACCCAAAGTTTGCCTTCGTGGTGGCCCGACGGCTGGGGCACGTCCGTCCAGAAGACGCCGAGCTCGATGTCGGCGCCCGAATGCGGATCCTCCGAGGCCTGCGCGACGAGCTTGAACGTCACGGTCTTCCCGTGGTCGTGGGTGAAGGGCATCGCGAGGATGACGGGGAAGGTGAGGTTCGACTTCGCCGGCACGTTGAGTAGCGCCGGCACGCGCACGCTCCAGTCCTTGGGGATGTCCTGCGCCTCGAGCTGCGTGCTGATGAGGCTCGCCGCCTTGTTCGACACGACGACCTTGAAGACGATCGTCGTCGCCTCGCCGTTGCTCACCCGGATCGGGTCGGGAGCGTAGAGCTCGAGGTAGCCGCGGTTGTGGCTGCCCTTCTGCAGGATGAAGTTCGGCCCGAAGCCGACGTTCGGTGCGCGGTCGAAGGCGACCACGCCGCCCGTGAGGTCGCCGCCGCCCCCGCCGCCGCCCGGCCCGCCGCCCCCGCCCGGAAAGCCAGGCATGTGGGACTGCGAGGCGTAGGCCGTGAGGTTCGCGAACACGTCGCCGAACCGAAGCGTGACGCGGTTCTCGTTGAAGACGTCCTGTTTGTCGATCGTGAAGAAGAAGGCCTTCAGGTCTTCCTTGATGTCGACGGTGAAACGCTTCACCGTGCGCCAGCCGCCACGTCCCTGGTCCTGGAACTGCAGGCAAGCGGTCGTGACCGACGCGCCGCCGCACTGGCCGTGCAGGACGCGCCAGTTGTTCCGGCCGACGCTGAAGGTGACGGAGCGCGACGGGACGCCCGGTCCCGTGCCCGAGCCGAGCGCCTTCATGTAGAGCTCGATCCGGAACGCCGAGCCCGTCTCGCCGCCGAAGACGATCTTGAGGATGTCGAGGTGGTCGTAGTTCGAGCCGAAGAGCTGCGACGCGTTCTGCTGCGGCCCCCCGACGCGTTGCGCCGCCTGGATGGTGACGTCGGACGTCCCGTCCGGGATCACGATCGTGTTGTCGATGAGGGGCGGCGCCGGGGCATCCTGTCCCATGACGACCGGCACGGCCCCGACCATGAGGGCGGCCGCGATGAGCCCCGCGATTCCCTTCATCCTTCTCCTCCAGCTTTCTGGTTCTTGCAGGATCCTACTTCGGCGCCGTCGCGTTGGCCGCGGCAGGCGCGGGCACGAGCGTCGTGTACGTGCCCGAAACGGAGAACGGTTGATCGGCGCTCACGCCGACGAAGGGGGCGCCGCCGGGCGCTCGGCTCGTCATGTAGAGCATGACCCGCAGCCTTCCTTCCTTGGCGTCCCACTTGGCGTCGGGGACCTCGATGGTAAGGGGCGAGGCGCCGGTCTTGCGGATAATCTCGCGCGGGGCCGTTCCGCCACCGCCGCCTCCGCCGCCGCTACCGCTCGCACCTTGGACCGCGCTCACGACGGCCTCGAGCTGCATGTTGCCGCCGGGGGCGGCCGACCATTCGATCTTGAGTGAAACGGATTGAGGCGTCCCGTTCACGACCTCCGTGTGCGGGTTCTGGCTCGAACCCGTGAGCATCCCCGTTCCGCCGCCCGGGCCGCCGCCACCGCCGGGCTGGCACATCGTCGGGGTCGTCGCGCAAACGCGCCGGCCGAGGTTTCCCGCGTACTTCACGGCCAGGGTCGCCGTCACGTTGCCGACCAGGCCGCCGGCGCCGGTGTCCGTGTCCTTCGCGGCGGGCGTCTCTTCGAGGCATCCCGAGGCCGAAATCATGAGCACTGCTGCGGCTAGAACTGCGAATCTCGTAGGAACCGACCTCCCTCGTAAGGGCGGTTCGCAGTCAACGAAGGGCTACTAAGCCTTTCTCGTCGTCCCCTCTCGTCCCAGCGCGGACCCAGCAGGCCGGGACGGGTCCCATCCGTTTCATGCTCCCACCGGGATTCGAACCCGGGTCTGAGGCTCGAAAGGCCCCTATCCTTGGCCGCTAGACTATGGGAGCGTGGAAGCCGCCGAGCCGGGTCGGGCCGCCCAGGTCCCTTGGGACCCGACCGGGTCGGGCTCGTGGTCCGGCGGCGTAGGCGCGGTCGGGGGCGGAAGACGCCCGAGACTTATATGTGGCGGTCGCGACCAACCGGGTTGACGACTGGGGCCGGACGGCGGTTCGGCGCGCCCTCGCTACGGCAAAGGTCATTGCGGTCCTTCCGGACTTCGATTCGAACGGGGTCGGTGGAGGGGTGAAGGATTGGATTGTCGTGCTGGGCCTGTTCGTGATCGTTTCCGGCGGCATGGACGGCACGCCCGTCGAACCCCCGTCATCATCCACGGAGGGGCCCGGCATGAGCGACCAGGCCGCGCTGATCCGTTTCTCGTCATCCGGGGCATGGGTCGGGCGGACCGACCGGGCGCTCCGGGGGCCGGCTTGATCCAGTTCCGGCTCGACAGGCATCGTTTGCGCCGTCGTTGCAAACCCGGCCGAGCGGACCTCATCGCCGCCAGGAGCGAAACGCCACGTGGGCACCCTCCTGCTTGCCGGCCGCGGGGTCCTCCTCCATGCGTTCAACGAGCCATTGCCACCACTCGCAGAAGTTGGGCCAAGTTGCGCGCTGCTGTTCCGCGAAGGGGCGGATCTTGCGCCACCCGCTCCGGATCAAGCCCCCGGCCATCCGGTCTACGTCGTGCAGGTCCACGGTGCGCGCGTGCACGAAGGATCCGACGCCTTCGATTGCGAACCCGAGGCTCACCACGTCATGGCTGAGCTGCGCGTCCGGCGCAACCTGCTCCGGCGGGGCGTCGTCGGGCAGGCGCATGATGCGTTGGATGGCACTCACGACGTCCGGCATCATGAAGTTGGCAACGTAGGCGTTGGCCGCCGCCTGCCGCCGCTGCCTTTCGAACTGCCGGTACTGGACCACGCCGAAAACCACGGCGAAAACGACGGCCGCCGCCGTCGCCACGCCTCCGATGCCTTCCAGCATTTGCCAGTCAACCATGCTATCCTCTGGGGCAAACGCAGGTCACCCTGATAAGCGCCGCGAACCGACCGCCCCGAGGCTCCACGCAAAGGTCGCCCGTTGCGTTTTCGAACCAGGAACGGACGTCTTCGAACCCGCATTATCGCGGTTCGAAACGAAGTGCGGAATCTTTGGGCGATAGCCCCGCCCGGATTCGAACCGGGGTCGCAGGATCCAAAGTCCCGCATCCTTGACCACTAGACTACGGGGCTGGGCTGTCTGGGCGAGGCGGACGCGCCGCTAGCCCCTTTTGATATTTAACCGACCCGCCCCCAAGCGGCGCGCCTCAGAGCGACTTGAGAAGAATGGCCCGGTCGGGCTCGTTGAGCGACGGCGCGGGATCGACTCCGACCACGTGGAACCCTTCGCGTCGGTAGAATTCGAGCGCCGATTCGTCCGCGACGGGGACGCCGACCTCCAGGCTGCGGATCCCTTCGTCGCGAAGGACGGCTTGGACGGTTTCGAGGAGACGGCGTCGAAGACCTTGGCCGACCAGGCCGGGCTCGACGGCCAGGAGGAGAAGGCGGTCCTTGAGCCCCGGCGGCCGCGCGGCGATCACGAAGCCGCGGACCTTCCCCGTCGTGTTCTCCCGCACGACGCGGAAGTATTCGGGCTGCGTGCGCGCGACCGCTTCGAAGAACGGGGCCGGGTAGAGCGGCTGCGTGGTCCGCCAGGCGAGGCGAAGGACGGTTTGAAGGTCGGCCCAGCGCACGGGCTCGACGAGGTAGTCGGAGGTTCGGTTGCGGGCCCGCGGGATCATGGACGCTCTCGACGGGGGTCGATTATTTACTTCTTGGCCGCGGACCCAGCCGCTTTTGGATGCGTTCCGCCGCGTCCTTCGCCACTTGTTCGGGCGGCCGGTCGGCGTCGAGGACGATCAGCCGGCCCTCGCGCGCCAGGCGAAGGTAGTTCCTTCGGACGCCGGCGAGGAAGCGGATTTTCTCGAAAGGTTCCCTGACCGTCCTCCCGCGGATCCGCGCGAGGCCCACGCGGACGGGCACGTCGAGGAGGAACGCGAGGTCCGGCGCGGGGAACCAACGGTCCTGGAGCGTAGAAAAAAAACGAAGCGGGTCCTCGACCCTTCCCCGGAGCGCCACGGCCTGGTACGCGCTCGTCGAGTCGCGGTACCGGTCCGTGATCACGACCTCGCCTCGCGGCGCCCGCGACCACGTCCCGACGTGCGTGGCGCGGTCCGCGAGGAACAGGCACGCGAGGGCGAGCGGGTCGACGCCCGAGCGGATCCCGCGCCGTACGGCTCGCCCGAGCCAGGTCGGCGTCGGCTCCCGCGTGAGGCGGACGCGGTGGCCCCGGCGACGAAGCTCGGCGGCGAGCTTGCGCGCGACCGTCGTCTTGCCGCTGCCGTCGATGCCTTCGAGTGCGACAAGCACGCCTGGCAATTATTAAATGGGCTTATCAGGCTTCGCGGGCTGGTGCGCCCGCGACTTCTTCTGATTCCTTTGCTTGTCGCACCAATTTTTTTTAGCGCTTCGGGGACCGCGGCCCTCGAGCCCGCCGAACCTCAGGGGGCCGCGGCGCCGAACGCCGCCGCCTGGTCGGCCCTGCAGTCCCGCCTCCGTGTGGGCCCGACCTACGTGGAACTCGAAGACGGGACGTTGACGCGCGTCGAACATCAGATGATGGCGGTCCTGGCGGCCCTGGACATGGCGCGGGCCAGGCCCGACGACGGTCCGGCGCTTCGCGCGCATGCGCGCGACCTGTGGAACCGGTCGATGCAGGCCTTTGACGCGCAGTATGGCTTCTTCGCGGTTTCCCTGCCGCCACCCGACCAGCAGGTGTGCATCGAGGCGGAGACGAATGGCTGGGCCCTTCTCGCCACGGCCTCGCTCCGGTCCGAGGCTCCCAGCGACGCGGCCCTCGACACGATTGGAAACGAACTGCGCGCCATGCTCCAGGACCTTCTGGCGGCCGGCAGCCACCGCGGAAAAGGGCCGTGCTTGGCAGACGAAGGCGCCGTCCCCTTCGACCAGCGACCCGTCGCCCTTCTCGGGCTCATGGCGTGGCGCGACGCGGCCGCCGACGCCAGCTTGGACCCCGTCGTCCGGAACGAGCTCAAGACGGTCATGGGCCGAAACCTCCGGGACAAGGCGTTCCTTTCGAAGGACGAGAAGGACGGGACCTACCGGACCGCGCCGAACGCTCAACTGCTTATCGCGATCACGGATCAGGTTCGGGCGGAGAACGACAGCGCCCTCCGAGCGACCCGAGACGACCTTGCGGAGTTCCTCATGACGGTGTTGATCCAGGACCAAGGCGAAATCGCCGTCCCGGTCGACCTGCAGGTGGGCTCGCCTTCTCCGAACGCCATTCCGGGATCTGGAATTGAGATGCTATGGAGCGCGGCGGCCGTCGAGGCGTATGGCCGCGAGCAGCCAGACAAAGTGGTTCCGGGCCTTGCGGGTCGCCTCCTCGAGGCCTTCTACCGGACTTACTGGGACGCCGCGCGGGGCGGGTTCGTGAGCGCGGCGCGCCTGGTTACGTTTGAGGACAATTGCCTGGCCGTCGTCCTCACGACGGGACCGCGCCTATTCTCGGTGACGCGGAACCCAGGCCATGTCGCGCTCGTCGTTCGGACCCACGGCGGCCCGGGCGTCATCACGAACAACCTACTCACCGTGCGGTTCGCCCTCGCGTCGGGACCCGACCTTGCCGACAAGACGGTCCTCATCGCCCCGCGCGAACTGGCCCCGTTCGAGGTCGACTCCTCCCAGGCGCTGCGGCTTTCCCGCATCATTGGTGGCCAGCCTCGGCCGGAACTCGAGGCTCCGGTCCTCGTCCCGGGACGCACGCCACTCCTTCGCTTCACCTCCCAACTCGGCCCGACGCCGGCCTTCTTCACCCTCGATGGACCGTCGCCCACCGTGCTGCAGGGCTCCGACGTGCAGAAGGCGATCGTCGTCACCCTCGCCAACCGGGCCACGGTGCCCATCGAACTGGCGAGCCTCCAACTCGACCTCGAGGTCACCAACGTTACGGTCCAGACCCTGCTCCTCAACGGGAATCCCCTCATCCCCGCCGACGTGCGCGACCGGGTCGTGACCGAATCCTTGCGCGTGCCGCACCTCCGGGTCGTCGTCGCCAACGTGAACCTGCCGCCCGGCGACTCGACGCTCCAGATCTCCTTCTCGGACG
>JACPAO010000148.1:0-10682 GCA_016180755.1 Methanobacteriota archaeon | reverse complement strand
TCTCGGACGTGGAACCGCCGCTCATTGGAGCCGTCTTTTTCGCGCAGGACGCCAACGGGACCGACGTCCTCCCGTCGAAGCCCCCGGTGCGGCTCACCGAAGGAGCACGGCCCTACGTGCTCGCCGTGGTCGGTGACAACGCCATGGTTCGGCAGGTCCTCCTGCTCTTCCGGGTGGGCACCCAGGCCGTCGAACTGCCCATGGAGCCCGTAGCGGGATCCGACGGCCTTTTTTCGGGGCAGCTTCCCTTGCTGGCCACCGGGGGTCCTGCCCAGGCGACGGTCCGCGCCGTCGACACGTGGGACAACCTCGAGGAGAAAACCGTCGCGGTGGAGATCGAGAACCCGCTCCTCGTCGGCAACCAGGTTCTTTTCGTCTTCAGCGGGATTCTCTTCTTGTCGTCGGTCGTCATCTGGCTGAAGGTCCGCCGCAAGGGCGTGGCCTAGGCACCGGGGGAATGGGCGCGTCCCAAGGCCGAATCGCCCGCTTTCGCGAACTCGTGTACCGGCTCCGGCCAACGGGCCCCGGCCCGCCGCGACAGCTGCCCCTCCTCCTGTGCCACGGCATGCAAGGCCTCACGGTCGAGACGACCGTCGCACACCTCGACGGGAAGGGGGCGATCTGGCGAATCCTGGGCGCGCGCGGAGAGCCCGCCGAGGTCTCGTCGGCCCTGGAACGGTTCATGGCCTACCGAGCCACCGGCCTCGTCGAGAAGCAGGTCCTCGGCCGCACGAGGCACGGGGCCATCCTCTGGTACAAGTACTCGGCGCGGGGGACGCGCGGCTTCTCGAACACGGCCCTCGCGTTTCGGGCCCTTGGTCGCGACACGGTCATCACCGATGTGGCGCGGGCAGGCGAATTGGAGATCCGCATCCTGTCGCGAGCCGGAAAAGACCTGCGCGCCTTCCTCGCTCGGGTCCGCAGGCGCGCTGCCCCCGAATTCCGCGTGGACCTGGCCTACCTGGGTCCCCCGCGCTCAAGGGGCCTCTCCCGGCTTTCGACCCGGGAGGAGAAGCTCCTGGCCGGCGCGCTCGCCGCGGGGTACTTCGAGGTGCCTCGGCGCGCGTCCGCCGCCCAGGTGGGCGCCGGCTTGGGCCGGTCGGCCAGCGCGGTGAGCGCCGCCCTGCGACGGGTCACCGCCAAGCTCGCCCGGGCCCATCTTGGCCTGGCCTGATGCTGCACTAATGCAGGCTCGCCTTGAAGAGGGGCGTGCGCGTGCGCCGACCGAGGCAAGAGGATGGCGGCGAGGAAGGGGAACGGTTCGGCACGCGGGCTTAAATCGACGTCGGCTCTGACCGCGCCCGGCGTGAGCGCGATGTACGTTGCCAAGATCAAGATCGGCCTGAAGGCGGGCGTGTCGGACCCGGAGGGGAACAACACCCTCAAGGCGCTGCACCTTCTCGGGTTCACGAGCATCGAGGGCGTCCACACCGAACGCATCGTCGAGCTCCGCTTGAAGGCCGCGAAGAAGGAGGACGCCCTGGCCGAAGCGGAGCGGGCGTGCCGACGCCTCCTCACGAACCCGATCATCCACGACTACCGGATCGAAGTGGAGGCGTCCGGTTGAGCCGTGGCCTGCAGAGCGCGGTTGCCTCGCGTTACGTGCGCGCCCGGACCCCCTTCCCCCTCTACCAGATCCGCCTCGGCGACGCCTCGGACGCCGACCTCGCTGCCATCAGCAAGGAGATGGGCATCGGGTTGAGCGTCGATGAGATGAAGCGCGTCCGCGACTACTTTCGGGGGAAGAAGCGGGACCCGACGGACGCGGAGCTCGAGATGCTCGGCCAGGCCTGGAGCGAGCACTGCTGCTACAAGTCGAGCAAGCCCATCCTGAAGCGCAACGTCTACGGGATTGCCGAGGACAAGATCGCGTTCCGGGGCGACGCGGGCGGGCTCGAGTTCGACAAGGACCACTACTTCATCGCGAAGATCGAGAGCCACAACCATCCGAGCGCCATCGAGCCGTACGGAGGCGCCGCGACGGGCGTTGGCGGCATCCTTCGTGACGTCCTGTGCTGCGGGGGGCAACCGCTCGCGTACGTGGATCCCCTTTTCTTCGGCCCGCTCGACAAGCCGCAGGCGAGCCTCCCCAAGGGTGTGAAGCATCCGCGGTACCTGTTCCAGGGCGTCGTCGAGGGGATCCGAGACTACGGCAACCGGATCGGCATCCCCACGATCGCCGGCCAAGTGTACTTCCACGAGGGCTTCACGTGGAACTGCCTCGTGAACGCCGGCTGCATCGGGATCCTACCCAAGAAGAACCACGTCCCCAACCGGGCGAAGGCGCCGGGGAACGTGTACATCTACGCGGGGGGTCACACGGGCCGCGACGGGATCCACGGGGTGACGTTCGCGTCGGCCGAGCTCCACGAGGGCTCCGAGGAGTCGTCGCGCCCGGCCGTCCAGGTGGGCGACCCGATCACGAAGGAACCCCTCATCCACGCCGTGCTCGAGTGCGTGGAGAAGCGCCTCGTCGTGGGCATGAAGGACTTCGGCGGCGGAGGCCTCAGCTGCGTCGCGAGCGAGCTCGCCCATGACGGCGGCCTCGGGGCCGAGGTCGACCTCGAGAAGATCCCTCTCAAGGAGGCGGGTCTTGCCCCGTGGGAGATCTGGGTGAGCGAATCCCAAGAGCGGATGATGCTCGTGGTCGAGCCGAAGAGCGTGAAGGAGGTCCTCCACATCTTCCGGAAATGGGACGTCACGGCGGTCGAGTGCGGCCGCGTCATCAAGGAGACCGTCGTCCGGGCGCGCTACGGAGGGGAACTCGTCATCGAGCTCGACCTCGCCTTCAGCACCGGCGGGCCCGTCTACGACCGCCCGATCGCGCTACCGGCCAAGACCGAGGAGGACCCCGTCGAGTTCCCGGAGCCCAAGGACTACGGTGCGGCGCTTCTCGCGTTGCTCGGCCGCTGGAACGTGTGCAGCAAGGAATGGATCGTCCGCCAGTACGACCACGTCGTGCGCGCGAACACGGTGCTCCAGCCCTTCCAGGGCGTCATCGGCTCGCAGAGCCACGGGGACGCGTCGGTGCTCAAGCCGCTCGAGACGAGCTTCAAGGGACTCGCCGTGACGACGGACGTGAACCCGAGCCTCTGCCAGGTCAACCCCTACTGGGGCGCGGCGAGCGCCGTCGACGAGAGCATCCGGAACCTCGCGGCGGTGGGCGCCCGGTGCCGGGCGATCACGGACAACCTCAACTTCGGGAACCCCGAGGACCCGCTGGTTATGGGCCAGCTCCAGGAGGCGACGCGCGGGCTCGCCTACGTCGCCCGCGAACTCCAGATCCCCTTCTCGAGCGGGAACGTGAGCCTCTACAACGACAGCCCCCACGGGTGCCGCCCACGCCGACGCTCTTCTCCATCGGCATCGTCGAGGACGTGCGCACGTGCGTCACGACCGACTTCAAGGCCGCCGGGAACCACGTGTTCCTCCTCGGCCAGGAGACGCAGCGCGAGCTCGGCGGCAGCGAGTACCTGCGGATGCTCGGGCACGCCACCGGCGAGACGGTGCCCCGCGTCGACGCCGCGTTCACGGGCCGCGCGGCCGAATGCCTCGTGACGGCCATCGAGTCGCGGCTTGTCGCCGCCGCCCACGACGTGTCGGAGGGCGGGATCGCGGTGGCCCTCGCCGAGATGTGCCTTGGCGGGGACGTCGGGGCCCAGCTCAACCTCGAGAAGGTGGGGCCGGGCCTGCGCAACGACCACAAGCTCTTCAGCGAGACGAACACGCGTTGGCTCGTCGAGGTCACACCGGCTGCGGCCGAGGGGTTCCGTGAACACTGCATCCGTCATCGCGTGCCCGTGGCCGAGGTCGGCCGCGTCGGCGGGATGGACATCGAGGTCATCGAGCGCCGCGCGGCGCGGGTCCTCCGGGTCCCCGTGAAGGCGGCGCGCGAGGCCTGGGACGCTCCCTTGCGGCGGGTGATGGGATGAAGCGGGCCGACATCAAGGTCGGGGTCCTCAGGATCGAGGGCACCAACTCGGAGGAGGAGTCGGCGCGCTGCTTCCGGCGGCTCGGCTGCCAGGCGGAACTCGTCCACCTCAAGCAGCTTCTTGGCATCGACACCTGGAAGGGCGAGGAGCGCAAGCTCATGGACTACCACGTCCTCTTCTTCCCGGGCGGCTTCAGCGCGGGCGACTACGTCCGGGCCGGGGCGATCTTCGCGGCCCGCCTCAAGTCCGGGCTCGGCAAGGAGCTCGGCGAGTACGTGAGGTCGGGCCGGCTCGTCATGGGGGTCTGCAACGGGTTCCAGATCATCACCGAGGCGGGGCTCCTTCCGAACCTCTCCGGCACGATGTCGGAGCTGCCGGAGGCGTGCCTCTTCACGAACGACTCGGCCCATTACGAGTGCCGGCCCGTGTACCTCAAGCACGTGAACCGCGGCCGCAACGCCTTCACGCGCAAGATTCCCGAGAACGAGATGCGCGTGATCCAATCGGCCCACGGCGAGGGGAAGTTCCTCGTGGAGCGCAAAGAGGAGTCGCGGATCCTCAAGGACCTCGAGGCGAACGACCAGCTCGTCTTCCGGTACGTGGACCCCAAGGGGAACTACGCCGGGTATCCGTGGAACCCCAACGGCGGCCCGATGAACGTCGCGGGCGTCTGCAACCGGGACGGAAACGTGTTCGGGATGATGCCACACCCGGAACGCGTCTTCTACCGGCACACGCACCCGGATTGGACGCGGACCGGGCTCAACGTCCGCGGCGACGACGTTGGGGACGGCCGGGCCGTCTTCGAGAGCGCCGTCGAGCACCTCGAGCGGAAATTCTAAGTCCCACGCCCCGTAACGGCGGACCTGTGCCGGGGGAACTCGTCGACGACCGCGTCGTCGTCCGGGAACAGTCGGAGGCGAACCGCCTCTACAACAAGGGCTGGTTCGGACGGCCCAAGAGCGGCGGCAGCCTCGAACTGGACCTCGTCGAGGCCGCGTACCTGCTCGACGCGGGCCGGCTCCGGCTCGACGGCGGCTCCGGCCCGCCCGAGCGGCCCCGCTTCTTCACGGCGGCGGCCGGCCGGGACCCCGACTTCGAGATGCGCTACCTCGTCTACCGCGAGCTGCGCGAACGCGGCGTGTCGGCCCAGGTCGCGTCGCCGTCGCAGCGGGCGAAGGCCATCGACTTCCTGCTCCCGCGCCCCGGGGCCACGACACCCAAGGGCCCCTCCGTCTACGTCCACGCCCGCAGCGAACGCTCCGCCCTCCACGTGGACGACCTCGTCGGCTTCGCCCGGCGCTGCGAGGCGGACAAGGTCGCCGGACGGATCGCCGTCGTCGACGAGGAGTCGGAGGTCACGACGTACGAGGTCCGGCTCGACGAGCCCAAAGGCGCGACCCCCGCGGACACGCGCGTCGACGCCGAGGCCGACTTCGTCGTCGACCGCGTCGTCCTATGGGAGCCGGGCGCCGCAGGCAAGCTCCACGAGCGGGAGTTCTTCGGCAAGCCCGTCGCGGGAAGCCTCCACCTCTCGCTCGTCGAGGCCCTCCACCTGTCGGACCGCAAGGCGCTTCGTGTCCGCGACGGCGCCACCGGCAAGCCGCTCTCCGACGCGGCGCTCCTTCGGGCCGCCAAGAAGGTCGAGCCCGGCATCGAGGCCCGCCGCCACGTCTTCGACGACCTCAAGGTGCGCGGGCTCGTCGTGAAGACCGGCTACAAGTTCGGCGCCCACTTCCGCGCGTACGAGTCGAGCCCCGAGTCGACCCACGCGCCGTACCTCATCCACGTACACGAGGGGGACGCGGCCCTCGAGTGGCCGCAGGTCGCGCGGGCCGTTCGGCTCGCCCACGGCGTGCGCAAGACGTTTCTTCTCGCCTCGCCCGGGGCGCCTCGGCCCACGTACGTCCGCCTCGCGTGGGTGAAGTAGGGCCTTACACACCCCCTCCAAGCTCCTTTAACACGATACGTGATTCTGGTAGGGACCGGTGCCCCTCATGGCCCGGTCCAAACCCGTCGTCCTCCTGTTCGTCGCCCTCGTGACCTTCGCCGGCTGCCTCGACAACAAGGGCGCCCAGACGCGGGCCGCGTCGTCGAGCCCGCCGCCCACCGAGACGGACGAGGCGCCGCCCTCCGCCGAACCCGTCGCGTCCGAAGCGCCGCCCTCGGAAAGCCCCGAACCGGAACCGCCAGCCGATCCCGAGAACGAGACGGAGCCCGAGGCGCCACCCGCGCCTCCGGCGCCGGTCGCGACCGCGAGCGTGACGTCCCCCTCGTCCAGCTTCGCGCAGTACGAAAGCGACGTCTACTTCGAGGTGAAGAGCCCGCTGGTCCTGGATGGGGGGGCGTCGACGGGCGAAGCCCTGGGCTACGCGTGGGACCTCGGCGACGGCCGCACCGGCGCGGGGAGGAAGGTCGAGGCGACGTACCTCTTGTTCGGGGACTACACGGTGACGCTGCGGGTCACGGACACGCTCGGCCGCAACGCGTCGACGGAGCTCTTCCTTCACGCGGCTCCCCCGGTGGCGCCCGAGGGCGACATCGTCGTCCGAAAAGGCTTCACGGGAAGCTGGAGCGCGCACCTCGACCCAACGACGCAGCAGCCGCTTATCGTGTCCCATGAATTCCCGCTGCCCTTCGGCACCAAGCGACTCGACATCCGCGTGACGTGGGACGTGGGACCCGCCCACGGCGACGAGGCGAGCGTCACCGACGTCGAGCTTGGCGTCTTCAACGTGACCGGCGGCCGCGTCGTGAACGCACACGGGCCAGGCCCGATTCACGCCACGATCACGGCCGCCACGGCCCTGGTTCCCGGCTATTGGCGGCTCGAGCTCACCCCCTTGCGGGCGCCCGCGACGAGCTACCGCGTCGACGTCCTCGCCTGGACCGTCGAGCCGCTCACGGCGACGTTCCGCGGCGAGTTCAAGGACCAGGACTCCCCCGCGGCCGTCGCCCACGAGCTCGTGACGCCGGGCCGCGTGGCAACGCTCTTCGCGCAGCTCGCGTGGGACGGCCCCGACGACGGAACCATCGCCTGCCAGCCCGCCGACGCCCTCGCCTCGCCCCTTTCCGTCGTCGCCGCGCCCTCCAGCACGCCGGGCAAGGACTACAGTTCGGACGACCCGGCGTCGTGCGAAGACATCCTCGAGGACAAGGACGCCGGCCAGGCGCTCTCGGACGGCGGGAAGTGGACCTTCACAGTCGCAGCCGAACCGAAGGCGGTCGGGACCACGTACGTCCTAACCGTCCTGTACGCGTAGGGCCCCGCGCCCGGGCGGGTTGATAAAGGCCCCCGACCGGGCTTGGACAAGGGGACCCGAACCTTTTTCCGTGCCTACATGACGCAGGGTTCGGGGTTCCTTCGTGCGTGCGTTGAGCGTGGCCTTGGCCGGACTGTTCCTGATCTCGGCGGTTTCCGGCTGCCTGGGCGGGGACGAAGGGACGCCATCGACGGCAAATGACGCGTCGCCCTCGCCCACGGGTACGTCGGCTGCGGGGACCAACGGCACGACGGCTCCTGAGAACCAGCCGCCCGTGGCCGCGCTCACCGTCTTGGTGAACGGCACCGCGGTCGAGCTTGTGAACGGCACGGCGACGGTCCCCGCCGACACGGACGTCACCTTCTCGGCACGCGGCTCGACGGACCCAGAGGGCGCGAACCTCACCTTCTCCTGGACCATCGACGGAAACGCGACCGGCTTGGCGGCCGCCGACCAGAACGCGACCCTCGCCGCGGGCAACCACACGGTCACGGTCGTCGTCGACGACGGTTCGGCGCGGGACGACGAGACCCTGGCGGTCGTCGCCGTGGGCGACGAGGCGGGGCCTTCGGTGGGCCCGACCGGGGCGATCGCGACGCGCTTCACCGGTTCGTTTGCGGCCGGGTCGTCGTACCCGGCCGCCGGTACCGCCCGCGTCGCGAAGACCTTCGACGTGCCGGCGGGCGCGCAGGGCCTCACCGTCTCGCTTTTCTGGACCCAGAGCGGGGTCCGCACGTCGCTCACGGGCGACCTGGACCTTCGCGTCTATGACCCGAAGGGCACGGCCATCGCGACGGCACTCACGATCCTCCTCAACCACGAGTACATCCGGTTGAGCGACCCGACCAAACTGGTCGAGGGCACGTGGAAGGCGGAGGTCGAGGCCTACGCCGTGCCAGCGGGGGTCGCGTGGACGCTCGACACCATCGTGTGGGCCGGCCTGCCGGTGTCGACCACGTTCAAGGGCTCCGCTCAGGGCGCAGCGAACGAGCCGCCCGCGTCGACGGGCACCATCAAGCACAAGAACGGCAAGACCGTGAACGACTTCGACCTCTATGCGACGCGCGCCGGCAAGGCGGAGTTCAACTCGGGGGGCTTCGCCGTGACGGAGTTCGGCTACAAGGCCGCCGGCGAGGGCGAAAGCCTGGGCGGCGAGTGGGAGTTCGAGGTGCGTCCCTACACGGTCGCACAAGCGGACTACACGCTGCTCGTCGAGTACGCCTAGGGCGCCGCCAGTTCGTACTCGACGCGGACCGTCTCCGCGCCTTTGCTCGACTTCCCTAGGATGCGGACCTTACCGATCTCGCCGAGGTTCCGGACGTGCGTGCCCCCGCAGGGGCACGCGTCGACGTCGCCGATCTCCACGACCCGGAGTTCGTTGATGTGCTTGGGTAGGAGGTCGAGGTTGGCCCGGTCGGGCTTGACGCGCCGCTCGAGCGAGGTGCGGCTCTCGAACTTGAGGTCGACGGGAAGGCCCTTGGCCAGGATGCGGTTCGTCTCGGTCTCGAGTTGGTGGAGGTCGGCGTCGGAGAACTTCGCGGGCCGAAAGTCGATGCGGCTGCGGTCGGGATGCAGTTGGTTCCCGACGGTCCGCGCGCCGCCGAAGAGGTCGTAGGCGATCCCCGAGACGAGATGCTGCGCCGTGTGCATGCGCATGTTCGCGAAGCGGCGGTCCCAGTCGAGGAGGCCGTGGACGTGGACGGTGTCGGCGGGGGGAAGGGCGTCGACGATGTGCTTGACGATGCCTTTTTTTTCTACGCGCAGGACCTTGGTGTCCCCGTGGGCGTGGCGGAGGATGCCCGTGTCGTGCTCCTGGCCGCCGCCCTCGGGGTAGAAGAGGGTCTTGTCGAGGACGAGGTAGTTCTCGCCGCGGCGCGCGATGCTCGCGTCGAACTCCTTCCGGTACGCGGCGTCCATGCTGCCTAGGTACAGGAGCTCGGTCGTCACGTCGGCCATGGGCGGTCCGCGAAAGCGCCGCGGCTCTTAAGCCAGACGCGCCCGGCAGGGCTTTCAATCGGCCCCAACTTGGGCACCCACGTGGGCCACGCCCTCGTCATCGGCGACTTCGACCTGCCGCCCCGCCCCATCCTCGACCCGCTCGTCGCGGGCTCGACGCTCACCGTCGCCGCGGACGGCGGCGCGAACCGCGCCTTCGACGCGGGGATCCCCGTGGACTGGGTCGTAGGCGACCTCGACGGCATCCTCCCGAACGTGCTCTCTTCGATCTCCCCGAAGCGTGTCCGTCGGGACAACGACCCGGACCGCACCGACCTCGAGAAGGCGCTCGCGTTCGTCGCGCGTCGCAAGGTGAAGGCGGCGAAGCTTGTCGGCGTGACGGGCGGCCGGCTCGACCATACCCTGGGGACCTTGGCGATCCTCGCCGCCTGGCGTGCGCGCATCGACCTCGAGGTCGTCGACGAGCACTTCGCCACGACGGTCGTCGACAAGGAGGCAACGTTCCGCGCGCCGAAGGGAACGATGGTGTCGCTCGTCGCGCCGACGCTTGCCCGCGGCGTGACGACGAGCGGCCTCCGGTTCCCCCTGCGGGACCACGACCTTCCCTTCAGCCCGCTCGGGATCCACAACGAGGTCGTGCGCAACCCGGTGCGCGTCCGGGTCCACGAGGGGTTCCTGTTCCTCATGCGCTCGCATCACGTACGGCCGCACGCCTAGGGCTCGCGAGGAACTCGACGTCGTCGAGGGCCTCGTAGATGGGGTCGCGGGTGACGAGCCGGAGCTTGTGCTGTCGTGCGGTCGCGAGGACGAGGCTCTCGAGTAGGGTCCAGGCGCCCTCCCCGTCGGCCCGCTCGGCGTTGAGCCGACCGGCGCGGCGGGCGATGGCCGGCGTGACGGGCAGGAACCGGGTCTTCGCGAGGAGGAACTCGAGGAAGACCTTGGTGTTGTTCTTGCGGCGTCGCGCGGCTTCGATGATCTCGGCGACGACGACGGCCGGCGTGTAGGCCTCGCGGGGCCGGTCGAGCAGTTGCTTGACCCGCGGCCCGTGGGGCCCGTCGTTGAGGTACTCGAGCCACGCGGAGGTGTCGAGGCAAATGCCGGCCGCGGATTATTCCTCCTGGAATTCCTGGCGGACCGGGCGGTCGCGCCACACGCCGTAGAGTTCCCGTCGAGACAGCGGCGCGAGCCGCGGAATCCGGAGGAGGTCGCCCTCCTTGACGCCGAGGTCGTCGAGGCGTTGCTTGGGCAAAAGGACGCCCAGACTGGAGCCGATCCGACGGACTTTGGCCTCGAGCACCGTTCCCGGGCATTGATTATAATTCATTATAATCTTTCCCTCTGGAGGTTTGCACGATTTTGAGTGGAATCGTTCGCTGGCCTGGACCATTGCCCACGACAATGTTCAGCGTTGTCACGGAGCAAGTTGTACCATCGGCTTTACTGAAACTATATATGAGGGCCATCGAGATGGAGAGCTGCCATGCTTCGTGACCGGCTCTCCCTGATCGCTAGCAAGAAGCGCAACGGTCAG
>JACPAO010000147.1:21829-24995 GCA_016180755.1 Methanobacteriota archaeon | reverse complement strand
ATGCAAAGCGATTCACGGTCGGCATCTTCCTGGGCCGCGATCTCGTGGCGAGCGGCGGGGGATCATCCAAGCAGGAGGCGCAGATGGATGCCGCAGAAAATGCACTCAAGGCGAAGGGGTGGGTGTAGGTTCGCGCGCTCCGGCGCGCCATGCGCCCGTGGTGAAATGGATATCACGGCAGCCTTCGGAGCTGCTCTTGGGGGTTCGAATCCCTCCGGGCGCAAATACAGCATAGGCAAACCTCCCCCACTCCGCTCCTGAGCGGAGCTTCGCGGGGCAAGCCGGTTTTCCTATGGACCCTTTCCCTTCTGCCGGTCGAAACGACCATGCGGTCGCTTGCCTGCGGGCGCATTCGGGGTCGGCATGAAAGCTGGTGTCCGGCACCATCCCGAGTCCGCGAGGGACCTTACTCCACTTCGTGGTGGCCCGTCACGATCTGCCGCCCCAGTACCGCGCGGGTATGCCCCACGAGAAGACCGCCGATTGGGTGGCGACGGCGTACGCGGTTCGCATGTTTCGCCTGATCGTGCAGGCCTCTCGGAAAGGAAAAGGTCCAGTCCGCTGGTACAAACGGTTGGACCTAGAGGCGCTCCGAAAGACCGTAGCGCGTTACCCGTTGAAGGGGCGACTCGTGGATGTCGCCGGCAGCATCTTGTCCTCGACGATCCTCACGCATCCGTTTCCAAACGCGAACCATCGAACCTCCTTGGTCATGTCGCGCCTTTACCTCGAGTTCATGGGCGTGGATTGGCCGGGCTATAGCATGAAAGGGCGGGGGCAAAAGCGCCTTCACCGGGCCACGCACGATTTTTTCCGGCAGAGCAAGTACCTACTCCAACTTCTGCGTCACACGGACCTCGTGCGGGTCGCACACGAGGAGGGTTTTACTCACCTGCATATCGGCTCAGGCACCGACGCAGAGATCGTTCCCACCGACCTTGGCTTGAGTCCCGACGAGGTCCGTGAACGCCACGAAGCGTTATGCCGTCGAACACTCAAGGAGGTGGCTACGGATCCGGTTCGCGCGCAGTTACGGGCCGACGGCGACACGACGTTGCACGAATGGGTTGCCTGGCTTAAGGCCAGCAAGTAATCTAATCGGGGAGGGAGGCAAAAGCCTCGACGGTTTCGCGTACAAACCGCAGTCGTTCGCCACGAAGTGTTACTCGCGGCAGGTCTCGGCTGGTTGCGGGGGCGTTGGACCGTTGGCGCATGTTCAACCTTCGGTTGGTCTGCCTCCCTCTTAAGCGCTACGTCTAATGGCTACTAATTCAGCAGGTTCACCGGGAGCCACGACTGCTGACTTCGGCGTCGATGGGGCCAACAGGGTTGTCACCGACCAGGACGTTGGGGCAAGCCAAGCTTGGGTCCAAATTAGGGCCCAATCATGTTTTCGGGAAGGCGCCACGTGGCCGCCTTCAAAAGCTAATATCCACAACATCCAAGTCGATTTCTTTTTTGTGAAAAAGGCCCGAGTCGGGATTTGAACCCGACACAAGGGATCCACAGTCCCATATGTTACCAAGCTACACCACTCGGGCCATAGAGAATACTCTTGGACGGTAGAGGACCGTCGAAGGCCATTAGGGACTATGCACGGGGACCAGCCCCTGGGCAGTGGCGGCCTACCAAAAAGGTATCGGTATGCCGAAGCGGAGCATCGAGGAGCAGCAGGCCGCGTGGGCCGAGCGGACGTTGGAGCGGATCGAAGGCGTCGAGAGCCGGACGACGGCGCGCCGGTTCGTCACGACTCGAAGAGCGAAGGGGTGCAAGGTCGGGACCATCGCGAACAACGCGCACGCCCTTCGCATATTCTCCACCCATTTGAAGGGTCGTGCGTACAAATCGGCGAAGGCGGAGGACGTGTCCTCCTTCATCGCGGACGGTCGGAGCCGTTACACGCCGGCCTCCCTGAAAGGAATCGCGACACTCCTGATTGGCTTCTACAATTGGCAGTACGGGGACGTTGTCATGCCCCGGAGCTTCCGGGAGGCGTTCCGAGTGCGGGGTGGCAGGCCGCGCGAAATCTTGGTGACGGATGAAGAGTTCGCGAAGCTCGTACAAGCATGCGATCTCAATCGCGACAAGGCCATGTTCTGGCTCCTACGGGAAACCGGGTTCCGGATAAGCGAATTGGCGAGCCTCAGCATTGGAAGCATCAAGTGGCGGCCGGACGGATGCGACATTGAGATGCCGCCGGATGCGCCTCGGTTGAAGAGCGGCGCTCGGACGGTCCCAGTCATGGACGGGCCATGCGTGCGGATTCTGCGGGCGCTGATTGCTGAGAGGCCCGAGGCGCCACCGGATGCGCCGCTATTCATTAGCTACTCCGACCGGAACAGGGGGGAGCGCCTCGATGCGCACCACTTCAATGGACACATTAGGAAGGCTCGTCAGAACGCGGGGGTCCAGAAACGAATCACTGCGCACACGCATCGGCACACCAAGGCGACCGAACTTGCACCGAAGAACTGGAACAATGAGCTCATCAACCGCTACATGGGCTGGTATCCCGGAAGTCGCATGGCCGGAATCTATGTTCACGTGACGCACGAAGACCTTCAAGCGCAGCTGCGGCGGGACGCTGGATACTCCGAGGGACCCCGCAAAAGCTTGTCCAGCGGCACAAGGATTACTTCAGATGCCCCAGCGCAACCGATCCACGAAGCCCTCGCACTGGCCCTGGAGGAATTCGGCAGCCGAATACCGCGTCCCGGAGCCCTTGTAGCTGCGCCAATCGACGGTCTGCGCCGACGCGTCGTATTCGAGGTTCGCGAAGTCGACCATTTCGCGCATCTGATACTTCAGGACGCGATAATAGGCCTGGATTCCCTCGACGGAGCGCTGGACCTTGACGTTGCTGGCGTGCGCGCCGAGCTGGAAGGTCTGGGCGAACTTGCGAGTGATCTCGTCCACCCGCGCTCGTCCCGTCCCCCGAAGGTCAAGCTCCGGAAGCGCGGCCGGGCCTGTGTCCGTGAGGATCCAACCGTTCAAGGTCAGGTCCATGTGGGGATGACGCTTCTTGAAGTGCCGCTCGCCAAAATCCTGGTAGGACATGACGCCGCCGATGCCGGGCGCGTACATCTCCTCAAGACTTCGCCGGACTACGGCCGCGAACCGCGGGACGTCCTGCGACGCCGCAAGACCCCAACCCTCCCCTTCCTCC
>JACPAO010000147.1:18756-21819 GCA_016180755.1 Methanobacteriota archaeon | reverse complement strand
TCCGTGAGCGGCGCCGTCATCACGATGTGGACGAACCGCTTCGGCTTGCCCTTGGGCGTCGCCCGCGAGAACTTGTCGAACGCGCGCTGGATCTGACGATACCGCTGCGCCTTCGTGCAAGGTATGCAGAAGGGGATGCGGTTGCACGACAAAGGCGTCACCTTCGCACGCCGACGGTCCTCCTTCGACCGGTAAACCCGGAAATTCAGCCGGCATGTCCGGATCCGTTCCCACTCATCCGGGAACCAGTCGTGAAGCAAGCGCTGGACCGATGGGTGCCGGTCCCACACGTTTCGCGTCCTTTCGCGCCGCTCTCGCGCCATATGGCGAGCCATGGACGCCCAATCCTTATCCGTCGTTACGACCACCACCCCGCGGCAAGCGGTGTTCCTTCCACCACAAAGCGAACGCCACGGTCTCGCGCGTCGCCGGCTGGCCCACGAGCCGTTCGAGGTCCCCGATGAAGTCAGGATTGCGCGTAAGCTCGTACAGGAGCTCCTGCAGGACGAGGTACTTTGACGGAGGTAGCTTCGACCCGAAGACGCGTTGCTTGACCAACGCGATGCCAAGGTCCGCCAAGGACGGATTGCGAAGCTTCCGCACGGCGCTCACAAAGCCCATGTGCTTGGTGGCGGAGCTGACGGCCTCAGCTGCCCACGAGGGCTCGACGCTCACCGCTCTGGCGTCCGGGCAGTGCCACCGTCTGCGGCCACGGCAGCAGCGACAGATCCGGCGGTTCGCGTGCCCCTGGAACCAGCCGGTCGTCTCTCGTCCCCAGCCTTCGCAGGTCAGACAACTCGGAACCTCGAATCCTCCAAACATGGAATCCATCCACCGATCGACGGTGGACGGAAACTGGCGAATTCGGGTACTTGGAGTTCGTGACCAAAACGCGTGGCTGGCAGCCCTCGGGACTCGACGCTCACACACCCCTTACGGGTGTGTGATCTCTACGTCCCGAGGGTGCCGTTTTGACCGAAATCTGGCATTCGCAGTTCTATGAAATCGCTGGCGAAGCACCTTCTTAAAGAGCCGCAAACGTCTAGGGACGCCCCGGCGCGTGAATTCCACGTCCCTTCCTGAGCCAACGCGACCAGTACGCGGCACGGCCGCCCGCAAGATGAAGAAAAGGCTACAACGCCCAGCCGTAGCTTTCCCGGCCCAAAAGGAAGTTTTCCGGGGGGCTCGCCAAGCCTATCGCGATCGCCGGCCCCCCACCTAACGGGAATCCTTAATGCGCCCCCTGTCGCCCCCGTCGCGGGCACCCTGATGCGGGGGCCCGCAAGCGCGGTTACCGAAATGGTCATCGTATGGGCCGACGGAAGGAATGGCCCTGAAAAGGCTCAACCACGCTTTATAACGCAGAACATGTCCTGGGAAGCCGGGAAAATCGAAAGTTCCGAAAGAGTCATAATTGAAGGTGTATCATAGGACGCTAACCGCGACCTCCTGTCGTGGCCACGGAGACCTAGAAAACCGCCAAGGCCTGAACGTTTTTCACCCGCGCCGATACCGGCAGTAGGTGATTTTGTTCAGGCCGCTTTTTGAGGTGATTTGTTGACCCAGCCTAGCCGCCCCGAAAATCCGCTGCTCGACGCAGTTTGCCACCTTATCGTGCACACTTACGAAGCGAAGGCCGGCGAATCGCCCACCGGTTTCCATTTTAACAAGTACATTTCGCTGATCAACGAGCAAACGGGCGGACCTGCAAGCCCTCTGCGGTTGCCACACATGTGGTACCGATGGGGCGACGAGGTCTCGCGCAGCCAAGTCGCCGCGCAGCTTCGCTGGGACCATACTGAACCGCCCTCCGCGCGGGTCAAATGGGACGGTGCGCCGCCGGAGCCCCAGGATGACGATCCGGTATTCCAGCAAGCGAAAATGATCGTGGACCAGCTAAACCAGCGGTACACCGGCGAAGAACACCTGAGTGAACTAATTGGAAAGGTCTACGAATATGCGCCATTCCGCTTCCAGATCCTTTTCCGGGAAGTGCGCGAAAGCTACCTTGACCTCAAGGGCAACCTTCGGCCCATCGAAGGGATTCATGATGCTGCCATCAGGCCGATCTTGACGAACGCCCTCGACGCGTTCCCCGCGACCGAATTCCCGGACTTCCGGCACAAGGTTCCTCCCTTCCGGCTTCTCATGAACTCCCTTATCGACCAAGAACACGAGGGAACCAAGCTAGCAATCGAAACCAGTGAAACCTTCTGGTTCGCCTTTTGCTACCACCTCCGACTGCATGAAGCCGCCCACGCGAACATCAAGCGCGAAACCCTCGACCAGTGGCACCGACGTCTTCCGTTCGACATGGAGCACTTTGATCGCGCATTCAACGGGCTCCTCCTCGAAGCTGCGGGCAGATTCGCAGGAGACGTCGAAGAGCCCGAGCTGAGGATTCTCGTGAAGCAGGCGGAACGACAGCAGGAGGAAGACGTCGCCATCCTGCAGGATTTCGAGGAGGACCTAAAAACCGCTAGCAAGTATTTCCAAGCCATGCGGGTCAAACGGAGGGGGAAAGCTGCGTCCGCCGCTCGTCGTTGACACCTGTGCCCTTATGAAGTCGGATTTCCGTTACTGGCTTCAGAAGTACCGCGGCGTCAAGAAACTCCCCGTCGTCGCGTTCGTCGAGTTCGCGGCTCTTCTCCAGCCCAAACGAAGCATGGCCCAAATCATGGGCTTCATTCGCGCCGCCGGTCTGTACATTGAAGACCTGGGACTTGATTTGGGCCACCGAGCTGTTGCCAGTATCGGCTTCGCCCAAGAAGGGGAAGTCTTCGACTGGGTGAAAGACTGGCGCGACCACGTGATCGCCTCACATGCCCACACGGCCCCCGTTATCCTGGTGACTGACAACGTGGAGGATTTCGGCTTCCTCGGGAATCGGGTCTACAGCGTTCAAGACTGCTACGACAGACTCGGATAGATCACGCGCCCCTGCCCCTTCGGTGTGTGGCGACTACGATTATCTCGCCGATGTTTCAATCGACGAGAGGGATGTTTCCTTCGAGGCCCGGCCCACCCCGCGCGCAGTTCACGGCGCCGAGCCACCAAGGAAAA
>JACPAO010000147.1:16072-18748 GCA_016180755.1 Methanobacteriota archaeon | reverse complement strand
CAAGGCAAACCTTCTTTAGCAACGTAGGGGGATAAATAGCAGAAGCACGAAGTTGTGGTCTTCGTGTACTTCTGTGATCGTTGCCGAAGCATTCTCTACCCGAGAGAGGGCGATTTCTATTGCAGCAAATGCGGTGACCAGGCGATTGGGGCGCGCGGCACTCGCGTGCTTTCACCGCGCGACACGTTTCTCGACGAGGGGCCGTTGCTCCTCGACGAAAGTTTCCGGCTCATGCGAGACTCGTTCCCGCACGTGGATCACGTGTGCAGCCGATGCGGCAGCGGAAGCGCTGTGGTTCTGCCGGAGGACTCGCCGGCCCTTGACGGGGACATCCGACCCCGCCTTAGGTGCCTGAGCTGCGGAGCGACGGAGCGCTAGAGATTAAGATTCACAATACAGACGGCCGGCAATCGTCGCTCAATTTTACGCGAGCGAACGTCCTCGGCTCCTGCACCTGCGTGCTTCCGCCTCCGGCACACGCTCTCTCTCGTCCTCTCTCGCATGGACTCTCACACACCCCTTGCGGGTGTGTGGTCCCTGCAAAGAGGCCGATAGAACGTGAACCAGAAACGGAAACCCCCAATCCCAGTTTCCGAACCTTCCCCCGCCCGAGAATAAATGACGATACCGTCCAAGAGTATTAACGGGCCACGAAGAATGCGGGGGCCGGGAAGTCGCCAAGGCGCCTGGGTCCCGACCCTACCTATAATGATGCTCGACGCTCGCGAGGCGCAAGGAGTTGGCCGCCACGGGAGTCGTCGTCATGTCGCAGGGCAGAGTTACTGGCTCCCTCTATTTAAAATCGAATACGGCGCGCCACCGGTGCTTTACCCGCCGCCCGAAACCTTGCGTTCCCCCGCGAAGAGGTGCGCATCGAGGCGGCCGACGTAGGCGAGGTGCCCGTTGCCCTGGCCGTAGTTCGCGGCCTCCTTGTTGCAGTCGGTCTTGGGCTCGTACTTCGCCTCGTCCGGCGCAAGGCACGCGTCGATGAAGGCGCCCCAGAAGCTTCCGTCCGGGGCGATCGAGGCGTCGAGGAACTCTCGGATGTACCCGCAGCGGATGGCCCGGCAGTCCCCGCGGAACACGAGGTCGTCGGCGGCGTTCACGCGAAGCGTCGCGAAGGTGGGCTCCTCGGCCTTGGCGTCGTGGCTCGTCGTCATGTAGCTGTGCCACGTCCAGCGGGTCCGGTCCTCACCGAGCTCGTCGGCCGTGCCGAGGAACACGAGGCCGATGCGGCCCTCGTCGCCCGCCGTGAGGCTCGGGTGGTTCGCGAACGTGAAGTGGGGCGGGCTGGCGCGCACGGGCTTCGACCAGGTGCGGCCCGCGTCCTTCGACCACGTGAGGTAGATCGCTTGGTCCTTCGCGCTCGTAAACGAGTAGTAGACCGTCCCGGCCGCGTCGAAGGCCATGTTGGGATCGTTGCCGTACTCGCCGAGCCCCGCGTCGACGTCCTTGAGTTCCCACGTCATCCCGTTGTCGCGGCTCACGGCGACGAAGGCGTCCCCGCAGTACTCGCGGGGAAGGTACACGGCGCCGTCGGGAGCGACGAGGACGTGCCCGTGGATGCCGCCGCAGACATCGCCGCCCTTGTCGGCGCGCGCGCCCGGGTACACGAGGTGGAACGATTCGAACGTGAGGCCCCCGTCGAGGCTCCGGCTGCAGTGGCTGTCGGCGATCTGGTTCACGCACACGTACACCATGTTGGGGTAGAGGACGAGCTTGGGCACGGGCGCGGCGGGCGGCCCCGCGCCGATGGTCTGGTGGTCGACGACGAGGCTGGAGCACGCCTTGGGGTTCCCCTTCCAGGAGGCGCCGGCGTCGTCGCTGAAGACGACCCAGTTGCACACGAGGTCGTAGAGCTCGATCTGGAAGATGCGGTCGGTCCACGGGTCCACGACGACCATGGGGTCGCCGGAGCGCGGCGGCTCGCGGTCGCCCGTGGGAAGGCGGGGCGAGACGTCCTTCCACGTCTTGCCGCCGTCGACGCTCTTCATGATGGGCGTCTGGGTCGACGACACGGGCGGGGTCTTGCCGCCCGAGTAGTCGCGCGCGGCGTAGTAGAGCGCGCCTTTCGAGTCGACGCCGACGGTCGGTTCGCGGCCGTCGTAGCCGCCCACCGGGAGCCATTCGGACGTCAAGGCCGCGGCGTCGAGGGATCCGTTGAGGAGGGCGCCGGCCTTGTGGACCCATCGGTCGAGGCTTGCGGGGTCGACGGGGTCGATCTTGGAGCCGTCGCCGACGTCCTTGGGTCCGGAGACGCATCCGGAGACGAGCAGGGCTGCACCGAACGCCATGGCTAGGAAGCGCATCGTCGGGCGAGTTGGGGCGGCTCCTTTAAGCGTTGTCGCCGAAGCCTTAAGGCTGGCTGGGGGCGCCCGCCTTCGGCGGGGCCGCGGCCGGGGCGGCCTTCGGCGTCTCGGCGGCGGGAACGGCGGGCCTGGCGGCCGGCGCGCCGCCCGCGTCGGTGTTGTGGAGCGTAATGGCGATGGCGCTGACGTGCCGGCGGCGGCCGTCCTCGCTCGTGACGACCTCGGTGGCGATCTTGACGTCCTGCACGGCCGCCTTCTGGAAGAACTTGTTCCGCACGATCTCGGCGACGTCGACGGCCTGGCTGATCGCCTGGCCGCGGGCGCGGATGACGACGTCCGCGTTGCCGCTGTTGAACTGCGTAACGCC
>JACPAO010000147.1:0-16059 GCA_016180755.1 Methanobacteriota archaeon | reverse complement strand
CGGCAAGCACGTAGTTCATGGGCGGCTTGTTCCCGATGAAGACGGTGTTGCGGTCCTGCGGCATACGGGGCGGCCGCCGGTCCGGCCGGCGCTCGTCGCGGGGCCGGGCCTGTTGCGGGCCCTGGCCGGGGGGCCGGTTCTCGTGCCGTGGGGTCTCCTGTGCCATCGTAGGGGCCGCGGAGGAACCCTCGTGGGGTAAAAACCTACCGCGTCCCGGGGAGGCTCAGACCTCGAACGAGACGCCGCGGCTCGGCGACCGGATGAGCCGGCCCACGTTGCGGGCGCCGGGGGCCTTCGCGGGTGGTTCGTCGTTTGCGGCCTGCGAGTGGTCGACGACGGCCTTCTCGTCGGCGAGCTCGAACTTCACGGTCTCCCCGGCGAGGCGCGTCAGGAAGAGTTCGGCCTCGGTGACGAATCCGCGCACGTCGATGAGCCGCTGCTCGCGGGCGGCGTCGCTCGGGTAGCCGGCGAGGTAGAGTGTGAGGTACGCGCGGCCGAGGCGGCGGACGACGATGAGGGAGGCCGCGGCGGACCCGAGCTTCACGGCGCGGGCCTCGGAGTGGTAGATGAAGCCAGTCTCGCCTCCGTCCTGGTAGGACCAGTCGCCGAGGCCGAGCTCCTTCGCCTGGAGCGGGCCCCAAAGGACCACCTTGATCGATTTCGGCACGGGTGCGACGAACTTGTAAAGGTAGACGCCGGCGTCAAGCACGTCCATGGTGCATCCCTTCTCCGTCGAGCGGTCCGGCGACTTATGTGGCTGTTGGTTTGCGACGGACGCGTTCAAAGCCAGTCAAAGACGGCCACCGGGTTGGACCCGGGCGCGGACCAGTACAGTCCCCCGCCGAACTCGAACGTCACGTTGTACCGGCCTGGCTCGAGCGCGGGCCGGCACCGAGACGTCGGGTCGGGGCCGCCGTCCATGACAAAGTGCAGGCGGCCGTCGACCTGCGTCGACCGCGCGTCGACGACGCCGAGGAACGGGTTGTCGGACGCGTAGCTTCCCACGCACCTTTCCCCCAGGCTATGCCGGACCCAGCTGTTGCCCGAAGCGGGCGCGACGGCCACGTTGGGCTCACCCTCGAACATGTAGCACCCGGGCTCTGGCAGGTGAAGGGTGTAGTTCGCCCACACGTCGACGGGCGTCCCGATCGGCGCGGACGCGCGGGAGGTCTCGACCGTCCCCTCGACGGAGGCGCCCGCGACGGCGCGGAGGACACCGCAGGCGCCGCGCTCGAGTGGACTGTCGCGGTTGAGATCGTTCTCGGCGACGTCGATGGTCGTCGACTTCGCGACCGGGTACGAGGTGCCCCAGCTGAATCCGTACTCGAACGGCCACGGGCCGGCGCCGAGGTAGTAGCGCCGCTTCTCCCACGCGACGCCGTTCTCGGCGTCCGCATGGTCGAAGACGTCGATGCCGCCGTCCCAAAGGACGGTGCGTTCGTAGGCGTCGCCCGACTCGACCTGTTCGTACTTGGCGCCCATCGCGAACCCGCAGCTGTGGAAGTTGAGGGGATGGAGGCTAAGGTTCTCGGTTTGCCCCGCGCCCGCAAAGAGGAGGGGCGCTTCGCCGATCGAGACGAGCGGACCGCCGCAGATCCACATCGGCTGCCGGTAGACGAAGGGCCGGCAGTCCTCGTTCACGAACCGAAGGTGGAACCGGTTCGGCGCACCGGGCGTGAGCACCGGCGGGTCCGGTTCGAGGAGGAACTCGCTCGTGCCGTTGCGCGCCGCGGGGCTATTGGCCGGGTAAGGGGAATTGAGCGCGTCGAGCGACACCCCTTCGCAGCCGGAATCCTCGGGGATGCGGGGTGCGGAGCAGCCCGCGACGAACGCCGCGACGACGACCGCGACCGCCCCGACCCTACGTCGAACGGCGACGAAGCTCGCGGACGGTTGTCTCACGCTCGGCATAAGCGTCGTGTTTGTGGATAGACTCTTCGCTGACGCTTCGGACAAAGATGATGGACTCGTCGGGAAGCTTCGGGTACGCCTCGAGGATCCCGCTCAGGACGCCCCGCACGACGTCCTCCACGAACTTGGGGTGTTCGTGCGCCCGCAGGACGAGCTCGCCCTCGTTGCGGCGTTTGAGGAGCTCGACCGTGGGCGCCGACTGGCTCGCCTCCACGAGGTCGATGAGCCGGTCGGCCTCGACGACCTCGGCCTCCGGGACCTCGACGAGGAGGGTGACGAGGTTGCGTTGGTTGTGCGTGAGGCCGGGCCCCGTCGTCGCGTCGTTGCGCAACGATTTCGCCGTCTCCATGGCGCAGGGGCACGCGCTCGTCCCCGTCACCTTCACGCCCACGAGTTTGCGGCTGCCGTCGCCGCGCTTCGCGAGCGCCTCGGCAAGGAGCGTGTACCACTCCGTCGACATCGTCCCGAACGGGGTCTTGCGTTCAAGGAAGTAATCCGCGGAGGCCTTCACCTGGGCCTCCGTCGCGTAGTCGTGGCGGCGCAGGAGGTCCTTCGAGATCTGGAGGCACAGGTCCTCGAGGCTCGCGACGGGGTCCGTCGTGGACTTCTCGAGGATCTCGCTGATCGATTCGACGTTTCGGCTCATGTGGCTTCCCTTCATCGTGGGAGGAAGGTCGACGGCCACGTCGAACGTCGTTGTGAGGACGAAGTCCGTCTTCTGCTTCGGCCGACGGACCCGGACGAGCTTGCGGACGCCCGAGATGCCGACGCGCGTGAGCTTGAACTTGGTGTCGGGCGCGAGGGCCTGGACGTCCGGAAGTTCCTGCATTTCGTGCGGCCAAAGTCGTGGGGCATTTAAGGGGAACGGGCGCCGGCCCGACTACGCGGCGGGCGGCGTCCGCTGGAACCGGAGGCGGAAAAGGTGCCGCAGGTTCCGGTAGCCGTCCCGCCAGCTCGAGAGCTTCTTCTCCCCCGTCCTCGGAAGGTAGCGGCCGTCCACCTCGGCGGCCTTGATCTTGGGATGCTGGAACGCGCGGATCTTGAGCTCCTCGGAGAACGGCATCTTGTCGGAGAAGCGCCCGTACGGGAGGAGGTCGAGGACGCGCCGCCGGAAGACCCACATCCCGCTCTGCGTGTCGTGGATCCGGATGCCGAAGAGGGCCCGGGACGTGACGTTGAGGGCCCAGTTGCCGACCCTATGCATCCCGCTCATCGCCCCAGGATGCATCTGCGCGTACCGATTGGACGTGATGAAGTCGAGCCCCTTCGTTTCCAGCATCTCGAGGAGCGGAATCGCGTCCTCGAGCGGGTACGAACCGTCAGCGTCCCCGGTCACGATGACGTCTCCCGTGGCCGCCTGGAAGCCGGTCTTGTAGGCGCGGCCGTAGCCGAGGCGCTTCTCGTTGATGACCGTCGCGCCGGCTGCGCGTGCCACGTCGGGGGTCCCGTCCTTCGAGTCCCCGTCGACCACAATCACGTCGACCGCGTGGCCCTTCTCCTCGAGCGTGGCGCGGGGCACGAGGTCGAGCGTGCGCGCGATGCCATCCCGCTCGTTGAGGGACGGGATGACGAACGTGATCCGCATGGGGTTTTCGCGCGAAGCTCGACTACCTACAGAAGGGTTGCGGAGCGTCCGGCTTATGGTCGGTGGCGCGCGAGGGCGAGGCCGAGGCCGAGGAGGGCAACCGCGACCCAAACGAACGCCGGTCCCGGGGCTTCGGCGGGCGCCGACGCCACCTTGCCGGCCGAGACGGCCGCGCCTTCGGCCGCGACGGCGGGGACGCCGTTCACGAGGTGGGCCACGAGCCCGACTCGTCCGCCGACGTCGCTGGTGAGGTTGAAGAGGGCGGGGGCGACAAGGCCCCCCGCGTCCGGGCGCGGCGTCAGCCTCGCCTCGAGGATGCTCGCCTTCCCGCCGGGAAGCTGGGCGTCCTGGCCGACGGCCTCGATGTCCCATGAGGGCGTCTTCGCGCGCTCGAGTTTCACGAGTTGGGAGGTGTCCTTGAATAGGTTCTTGACGGCGAACGTGAAGACACCGCCGGCGCCGCTCGACGTCGCCCGCCGGCTCCCCCGAGCGTATACGAGGCCGCCTTCACGGTGGACGGCTCCGGCTTCTCGGCCTTGCCTCCGGACTTGGGGGCGAAGTAGCCGCCCGGGGCGACGTCGCGAAGGTCGGCGTCGACGAACGTCTCGACCTTCCAGCCCTTGAGTTCCATGCCGGGGGCGAGCCCGGCCTTGGCGAAGGACATGAACGCGCGCACGACCTCGAAGTCGGAGCCGACCTTCTTCGCCTCGAGGACGTCGAAGTCGCCCGTGAGCGTGTTGCCGTCCTTCGTGCCCAAGGACCTCGTCACCGGGCCCGCGGGCGATTGGAACGTGAACTTCGCCCGGAATTCCGTCTCGCCCGGAAGGCGCCGCGCGTAGTCCCCGAAGAGGATGAGGTGGAAGTAGAACCCGTCGCCGACCCCGGGGAGGGACGCCTCGCCCACGTAGATGTCCCACAGGTCCCAGCTTCCGACCTCGTAGGAGACGTCGTCCGCGAAGTCGCTGAGGATGTGGACCTCGTTCTCCTTGGCCTTGAGGGACGTGTGCGCCGAGGCGGCGGGGACCATGAGCAGGCAAATTGAAGCCACAAGAAGGGCGCGGCCGGCCATGGACCCGACGACCCTTGCGGATTCTTAATGGTTCTGGCGGGCCCCGTCGGGCCGACACCTCGCGTCGGTCCGCGTGTGGTGGGCCCCGCGAAACGTGGGGTGGGTCGGAGCAGGTCGTGGAACGCCCAATCTGCTGAACGAAACCGGGGCCGACCGCGCGGCGTCGAAGGCTTCAACGGGGCGCAGGCCCGTCGGTCGCGAAACGCCTTCCGTGTTGACGCCAATCTTAAATAGCTGCGGTTCGCCCCTGGCGGCTGTGCGCCGATTTCCGCCCCGCCGGCTGCTTGTTCTGGTTACCGTCTCGGCCCTTCTTGCGGGTTGCACGGCCCACGGCGGCCGAGTGGAACGGACCGACGAGCCGACGCCCAAAGCTTCGAGCGTCGTCACGCCTTCCGAGGGCGCCACGGCGGACCCACGCGAAACGGGCACGATCCGCGGCCTTGTTCTCTCCGACGAGGCCAAGCCCATCCCCGAGGCTGACGTAGGTGTCGTTTCGCCGATCCAACTCGCGGCCACGACAGACGCGTCCGGCGCGTTCGAGTTCCAACGCCTAAGTCCCGGCAATTATGCGCTGCGCGTCTCGGCGCTTGGTTACCAGGCCGTCGCGCGCCGACTCGATGTCCGCGCCGGTGAAGTCGCCGATGCAAGGTTTGTCCTCGCTCCGATCACCGTCCGCGAACCGCATTCCAACCAGTTCATCGACGAGGCCTCCATCACCCTGGCCTTCACGGCCGCGTTCTACTACGGTGGAAGCACGGCGAACACGCAGACGTACGCGCCCGGTGCCTTCCCCGACAAGACGCGCTTTGTCCATGCGACCGACGTGGCGTTGGTGGCCTACGTGGGCTCCGTCGAATGGAAATCGGACACGGCCGTCGGCGTGAAGCGCGTCCTCCTCGAGGCCAACGCCACCTTCGAGAAGACGTTCTTCAAGAACGCGTCCGCGGGACGCTCCCCGTTCACGATGATGGTTCCCCTCGAGCCCGCGACGCCGGCCGACTGCGCAAGCAGCCCGCCCGAGTCTCTCGTCCAGGTGACGCTGCAACAGCGGATCCACCTCTACACCACGCATTTCTACGTCGACGCCCCGCCCGCGGGCTACACGGGGTTGCCGCAATAGTCAAGGGCATGGTTCGTCGCTCGCGGGCCGGAGGCTAGCGGCCGGGCCGGGGTCTCGCTCGGCGCGCCGACGCCACGGAGTCCGAGGCGAGGCGGATCGCGTCCTCGCTCGTGTGCCGAGGCGACCAGCCGAGGGCCCGCATCTTTTCGATATCGAGGGCCATGATCGGCACGTCGCCTTTCCAGCCCCGGTCGCCCCCCGTGAACTCGAACCGGACGCCGCGAAGGCCCATCGACTCCACGACGAGCTCGGCGATCCGGACGACGTTGATGGTCGCGTCGGAGGCGAGGTTGAACACGTTGTAGGGCTGCTCGCCGCGCGCGCGACCGTGCATCATGCCCTCGATGCAGTCCTGCGTGGAGAGGTAGGCCTTGTCCTGCTTCCCGTTCCCGAGGATCGCGAGCCGTTTCGGATCCGTGCGCAGGCGTCCGTGGAAGTCGAAGATCACGCCGTGGGTGAGGCGCGGGCCGACGACGTTACCGAACCGGAACACCCAGCCCTGCATCCCGAACGTGCCCACGAAGGCCCCGACGACCGCCTCACCGGCGAGCTTCGAGGCCCCGTACATGGAGATGGGCACGAGCGGGCCGTAGTCCTCCGGGGTGGGCCGGACCGTCGCCTCCCCGTACACAGTGGAGGAGGAAGCGTACACGAACCTGGACACGTCGGCGCGGCGCATCGCGTCGAGGACGCGGAACGTTAGGACCGCCCCGTCCCGGAAATTCGACCAAGGTTTCGTGGCCCCCGCCCGGACGTCCGGGTCGGCCGCCATGTGCCAGACCTCGTCGACGTCCCTTAGCGCCCGCTTCATGTCGGCCGCGTTCCCACAGTCGCCCTTGACGAACCGGACGCGTTTCGACGCGAGGGCGCCCTTGAGGAACGCCTTGTTGCCGGTCGAGAGGTCGTCCACGACGACGACGTCCTCCCCGTGCGCGACCAGCCCGTCGACCAGGTGGCTGCCGATGAAGCCCGCGCCGCCGGTCACGAGCTTCACGTCGTCACGCCCCGAGCGAGCGGATGCTGCGCCTTGCGCCATTCGCCGGGCGCCTCGCGGATCTTGCAGCGGAAGTACCCGAGCACGGCGCTGGCGAGCCGGAGGAAGCCCCAGAGCCCGAACTGGCGGGTGAGCATCCGTCGGAAGCTGTACTCGCTCCACAGCCGGCCGTGCTTGAGCGTGAGCTGCTTCCGGCCGTACCCGTTCCAGAAGGCCTGCTTGAGGAAGCCGCGTATCGAGTCGCGGGCGCGGTGGTACACGACCGCGTCGTGGAGGTACTGGATTTCGAGGCCGTCCTCGACCGCGCGGAAATTGAGGTCGATGTCCTCCGCGGTGACGAAGCGCGGGTCGAACCCTTGAAGGCGCAGGAATTCCGGGCGCGGGTAGACGAGGTTGCTGCTCGGGTGGGTGATGTCGTAGCCGCGGCGGATGAGCTCGACCCGCTCGAGGCGTTCGAACGCCCAGTACCCGATCTGCATGCTTCGGCCGGCGAGGACGCGTCGCGGGCCGAGGTGCTTTCGGAGCGTCCGGAGCCAGAAGGCGTTCGCGATGCAGTCGCCGTCGATGAACGCGACGTACTCGCCCTGGGCCCGCTCGACGGCATGGTTGCGGCTCTCCCCGCGGCTTCCTGGCCGGTGAAGGACGTGGAAGTTCGGGAACTCGGCGCCGAAGCGCTTCGCGATCTCGACCGTCCCATCGGCGCTGCCTGCGTCGACGATGAGCACCTCGAAGGGCGGCTCCTGCATGGCGAGGCTCTCGAGGAGGTCGCGAAGGTGCTTCGCCTCGTTCAGCGTGGTGACCACGACGCTGATGAGGCTGCCGACCATGGCTTTGCGGCTCAGGCCTGCGCGGTTCTTATTGCTTCCCTTTTGAGGGTTGGTCGATTGTGCCCGGGCTCCTGGGTTCCGAGCCGGTCGGCCTCATTTCGTCGCCGACGTACCCCGCCATCTTGCCGGGATGGAGGAGGTCGAGGAAGAAGTCGAAGTCCTCCTTCCGGAATTCCTTGAGGAGGAAGAGGAGCCCGACGTACAGGAGGCCCGCGCCGACGCCGGCGGCGACGAGCGCGTACCACGGGTGGAAGGTCTCCGCGCCGAGCGAGGCCCGGACGGCGGAGGCGGCCGCGAGGACGAGCGTCGCGGCGACCAACTGGCGCACGAGCCCCCGGGGCACGTAGTCCGCGCCCACGACGTCGCGGGTCTGCCGTTTCACGTAGACGTAGGTGATGATGCTCGCCGCAGCCGCCGCGATCGCGGCGCCCATGGAACGCAGGTCGAGGGCCCACGTGGGGACGAGGACGAGGATCAAGGCCGTCACGACCACGACGTTGATGAGGCCCAGGAGCAGCAGGCGACGCGGCCGTCCGAGGCCCAGAAGGAGCATCCGCGAGGGCGACGCAAGGACGCTGAAGAACACGTAGACCAGGAGGATCCGAAGGACGTTCGCCTGGTCGACGTACTGTTCGTTGAAGATGTTGATGCCCTCGCGGGCGAAGACGAACGCGAGCACGAGCATGGGCAGGAGGAGCATCGACATGTAGCGTTGCGACTGGTGGATCTGCAGGCGGATCTTGTCGTGGGCGCCACTTGCGTCGAGTCGGCTGAACTGGGGGAAGAGGAGCGTGCTCACGGCGGTGCTCACGAACAGCATCGGCGTGAGGATCTGGAGCGGGGCGCTGAACCGCGCGACCTCGGCCGCCTCGTGGAAGTACCCCAGGAAGAACCGGTCGATGTTGGCGTAGAGGACGCCGAGCCCGGCGACGATCGCAAGGGGGAACCCGAGGACCTTGTAGGAATCGTACACGTCGCGCCGCGCGTGGCTAAGGGGGTAGCGGTGGACGAGGAACTGGAGCCCGGCGTACACGAGGCTCACGCCACGGCCCAGGCAGTACGCGAGGGCGAGGAGGAGGCCCGCGTCGTCCGCCGTGAGGGGGCGGTCGATGCCCCACGATGCGACGAGGAACTCGCCGACACCCGCTAGCGGCGGGTTCCGGCCGTTCGTGACGGCCCAAAGCGAGTACGCGACGACGACGGAGAAGACGGAGGTGACGGTGTCGACAAAGAGCACCGATTCGGCGCGCGCGGTGTGCTGGTGCGTGAGGAAGACGGTGTCGAAGAACTGCCGAAGCGAGAGGAGCACGTAGATGGCGACGCACGTGACGAAGATCGGTTCGGTCGTCGCGTCCGTGAAGCCGCGGCCGAGGACGAGCTTCCAGACGAGGTAGCCCCCGAGGGTGAGGACCGCGAAGATCGTCGTGAGCGTGAGCTTGATGAGGAAGAAGGTGGCGTTCGCGGTCGCCTCGTCGCGGCCTTCGTTCACGCGCTTGATGTGCGCCTGCGGGAAGCCGAAGGAGGTGACGAGGGCGGCGATCCCGAGGGTGGCGGAGGCCCACGCGTACGCCCCGAGGCTTCCCGGCGGCAGGGCGAGGACGAACTTGAGGGCGAAGAACCCGAAGAAGCCCCCGAGGACGTTGTTGAGCAGGATGAGGAGGCTCCGCCGGCCGATCACGCGTCCGGCGCATTGGGAACCGCGTCTAAAAGGCCCCGGTGCGTCGAGCGCATCGTAAATAACCGGTTGGCGGTTCGTCGGCCGCCTTGCGCATCGACATGGTCACGCCCCGCTTCCATCCGACGGTGGGCGGCATCGAGGAGTCCGTCGCCCAGCTGTCGCGGCGGCTGCAGGCGCGGGGGCATTCGGTGGTCGTCCACACGACGCGCACGGGCGACCTCGCGCCGGAGGCCTCGTGGAACGGGATCGCGGTCCGCCGCTACGATCCCCTCCTGCAGCGCGGCTACTACGTGAGCCGCTTCGAGCCCAAGCTCACGGGCGACGTCGTCCACCTGCACGCGTACGCGCACCACACCAACGACTGGGTGCTCGAGCACCACGGCGACAGGCCGGTCTTCGTTTCCACGCACCACGGGATGGATTTCCCGAAGGGTTCCATGGCCGGGCGGATGTACCACTCGTACTACAACCGCTTCACCGGGATCCCGAACCTTGCCAAGGCGTCGGCCGTCCTCGTCCCCACGCGCCACGACGAGCGTCGGTTCGCGGAGCTCGGCGTGCCGGCCGAGCTCCTTCACGTCGTGCCCTCGGGCGCCGACGACGCCGCCTTCCTGCCGGCCGAGCCGTTCATCCCGCCCGGCGTCGATCCGAAATGGGGCTTCCTGCTGTTCCTGGGAAGGCTGCACGAGGAGAAGGGCCTTCGCGACCTCCTCGAGGCGTACCGTGTGGCCGAGATCCGCACCCACCTTGTCATCGCGGGCCGCGACGAGGGCCTCGCCGAGGAGTGCCGCGCGCACGCGTCAAAGGACCCCCGGATCCACGTCCTCACGGATTTCTCCCAGGAGGAAAAATGGGGCCTCCTCGCCGCGTGCCGGGGGCTCGTCCTTCCGAGCCACCACGAGGGCCAGGGGATTGTGGTCGCCGAGGCGTGGGCGCAGGGCAGGCCCGTCGTCTGTTCGCGGGCGGGGGCGCTTCCGGCCGTCGTCGAGGATGGCGTCGACGGCCTCCTCGTTCCGGTCGGGGACGTGGGAGGGCTCGCGGCCGCCATGCGCCGCATCGTCGCCGACGCTCCCTTGGCGAAGCGTCTGGGGGACGCGGGGAGGGCCAAGGCGGAGCGCGAGTACCGATGGGAGGACATCGTCAGCCGAGTCGAGGCGATCTACCGGGCCGGGGAAAGACCCGGCGCGCGTACCGGTACGCCCGAAACATTGCCACCGGCTTGAGCACGACGTCAAGGAGGTCGACGGGGTGGCGCACGTGGAAACGTCGCGTCGCGGAGCGCGAGCGTGCGCCGAGCTGGCCGTTCTTGATGTAGGCGACGGCCGCGCCCATGTAGTACTTTGACTTGCGTCGCAGGACCTTCCGGAACGAATCGAGGTGGGCCTGGTCGTGGTCGACGATGGCGTTGGGGACGAAGACGCCGCGCGCCCCGGAGCGCAGGGCCCGCAGGTTGACGTCGTAGTCTTCTCCGCCGCCTCCGAGCCGTGGGTCGAAGCCTCCGATCCGCTTGAGGAGGTCGGTCCTCCACGCGCTGTTTCCCATGGGAAGGAGCGCGAGGTCCCGCGGGACCGCCGCGTAGAGTTCGGCGTCCTCGCGGACGACGTAGGCCTCGGCGCGCGTCCTCGGGGCCGTTCGCGGGCGCGTGGGTCCTCCCGTGAAGTCCGCGCCGCCGTTCCGGATCGGGGCCGTGAGGGCCTCCAGCCAGCCGGCGGGGGCGACCTCGTCGGCGTCTAGGAAGACGGTGAGTTCGCTCCGGACGTGGTCGAGGGCGCTGTTGCGGCTCTCGGCGACGGTTCCGGGCAGGTGGAGGATGCGGACGCGGGGCCGCGATCCGAACCGGCGTTCAAGGTCTGCAAGGAGGGGGCCGTTCGACCCGCCGTCGGCGACGACGACCTCGTGAAGGAGGGCCCCTTGGCCGAGGGCCGATTCGAGGGCGTCGGCGACGCGTGGGTCGTTGAGGTGCGTCACCACGACGGTCGCCCTCATCGCGTGCGGACGAGGCGGTTCGATTATCAACGTTTCGTGCCGGGTTTGTCCGCGCCGAAGCCGGCGTGCCGGAAGGCGTCCTCGTAGCGGGCGGCGATGCGGTCCCAGCTGTACTCGTTCGCGATGAGGTCGGCGGCGTCCCGGACGCGTTCGCGATGCTCGTGCGCGGCGTCGATGCCGGCCGTGACGTCGTCGCCGGTGGCGACGAGGGGAGCAAGCGTCGGGGGCACCCAGGGCCTTCGCGCGTAGACGGGTGTGCCCGAGGCGAGCGCCTCGAGGATCGTGATGGGCTGGCCTTCGGCCTCGCTCGCGAGCGCGAAGACGTCGGCGGCGAGAAGGAGCTTCTGCTTCATCTCGTGGGAGACGGGTCCCAGGAACCGGGCGGCGGCGGAGTTCGGCAGGCGGTCGGCGAGGGCCTTGAGGCGCCGTTCGTCGCGGCCGGCGCCGGCGACGAGAAGCCGGTCGTGGGGCCGGCGGGCCAGGTGCTCGATGAGGAGGTCGACACGCTTACTGGGCTCGAGCCGGCCGAGGTAAAGGAGGATCCGCGCGTCGCGGGGGATGCCAAGCTCCAGCCGGACGGCTTCGCGGGCGTCGCGAGGAAGGGGCGGGTCGACGCCGTTGGGGATCACCTCGACGCGTTCCTTCCGCAACCCGTAGTCCTGTTGAAGGTGTTCGGCGAGCGCGTCGGAGACGGCGACGACGCGCTGGGCGCTCGGGCATTCCCGCCGCGCCTCGCGCCAGGCGCGCTGTTTCACGTAGAGCCATTGGCCGATCGCGCGGGGATGCCAGCGGGAGACCTGGGCGAGGAGCTGCCGCCGGGACGTGTCGCGGTAGGTCTGGAGCCCGGTTCCGTGCAGGGTCATGAGGCGGGTCATGGGGGCCCGGCGTCGTCGCAGGGCGCGGAACAACGCGTGGCCGTAGGTTGATTCGCTGTGGACGACGTCGGCGTCGATGCGGTGGGCGATGGCGTAGTCGCGGACCCGGGCGGCGAACCGGTGCCACCAGCGCCAGTTGGGGACTTCCTGGCGGTTGAGGGGCAGGTGCCGCAGGGCGTGCACGCGGATCCCGTCGATGTCCTTCACGAAGGTGCGGTCGTCGAAGCTCGTCGTGAGGATCTCGACCTCCCAGCCGCGCCGTCGCAGGGCCTGGGCGAGTTCCCACGCGTGCGTCTCCATGCCTCCCTGCCCGTGGAAGGGGAGCGTCCGCGCGATCTGGACGAGGGAGCCCTTCATGCGGCCCCCGGCACCGCGCGGCGTCGGACGCCGAAGCGGACGAGTCCGCGCAGGAGCCCATGCAGGGCGGCGGCCGCCTCGACAACCCGGTAGAAGGGCCGCGACCACCAGACGGCGTCCTTCTCCATCCGCGCGGTGAGCCACTGCTTGAGGACGAGGAAGAAGAGACCGACGCCGGCCACGTACGCGAGGCGGGTGTCGACGAGGCCGAGGAGCGCCACGGCGGCGAGGAACAGGTAGGCGCCCGGGAGCGCGAGGGACTCGCGGATCGCGCCGGGCCCGTACTTGAGCATCATCTGGTACTGGCCGGTCCGGTACCAGGCCTCCTTGCGGTAGAAGTCCCGCAGCCGGGCCGGGTGGTCGTGCGTGACGGTCGCGTCGGGGACGTACCGGCCCTCGTGGCCGCGGTCGAAGAGGCGCTTGTGGAGGTCCCAGTCGATGCTGCTCTTCTGCCACGGGTCGTAGCCGCCCACGTCGAGGAGCGCGTCGCGACGGTAGGCGACGTTCCAGCTGGGGACCGCGGACGTGGGCAGCCGCTCGCCCCGGAGCCGCTCCTCGTAGCCGCGGGTCCGGTGGTGGAAGTATCGTTGGGTGAGGCTCCGAAGCGGCGTCGGGCCGACGACGGATCCGGCCGTCCAGGCGATCGAGGCGTCGAAGAGTATCGGGGCGACTAGCCGCTCCAGCCAGCCGGCATGGGCGACGGTGTCGGAGTCGAGGCGGGCAAGTACGTCCGCGCCGCAAGCGAACGCCCCCTCGTTCCAGGCGGCGCTGAAGTTCCCCGGGACGACGCGGGTCGTGAAGTTGCCCTTCGGCGCCCATTTGCGCCGCATCGCGTCGTGGAACTCGGGGCGGGAGGCGTTGTCGACGACGACGACGTCGAACGGGAAGGGCGGCGCCTGGGCGTACACGCTCTCGAGGCAGGCGTCGAGGCGCCGGTCATCGCGAGTGACGATCACGACCGCGACGCGCACGTGGCTCGATTCGGGGCTCGGCTTTCAACGTTTGCGAAGCGTCCCCGGCGATCTTCTCGAGGAGGAACGTGAGGCCGCGCTTGCGGCCCCAGTTGAGGTCGAAGCCGAGGTACTTGGTCATGTGGTACCCGGAGTCGAAGAAGCGCGTCGCGCGGAAGCTTCGGGTCACGTGGACCTTGTGGACCCGGAACCGGACCGGAGCCTGGGCGGAAAGGGGCGGGTTGCGGCTTCGGGCCGGGTCGAGGAAGTCGAAGCTCGTGGGGATGAAGTGACGGTAGTGGGTGATGTTGTTGTAGTCGTTGTTCGAGCCTGCGTAGGGGACGCCGGCGTGGAGGAGGCCGCCCGGTCGCAGGACGCGGTGGATCTCGGCGAGCACCTCGAGGAGCCCGTCCTCGTCGCCGATGCGCGGCGGGACGTGCTCGAGGACCTGCGACGCGAGGACGTAGTCGGCGGAAGCGTCCTTCATGGGCCAGGGCGTGTGGAAAAGGTCGAACCGTTCGTCGGCGCGGGGCGCGTACTTGTCGACGTTCACCCAACCTTCGCGGTAGTCGGTGCCGCACCCGATGTTGACGCGCCTCGGATAGTCGTCCCAGTCCGTTCCCCGGGGGACGAGTCCTCGCTGGAGTTGGCGCGCGTAGCGTCGGAGGAACATGGGTCGTCGTTGCCGGGGGCACGCGGCGGACGCATTAAAACCTGCGCGGGCGGCGTCGCTAGGAGGTCCGGACCCGGTCGTAGAGTTCCTCGAGGCGGTCCACTTGGCGTCCGAGCTCGAACCGCTCCTCGACGACCTGACGGGCCTCGCGGCCCATCGAGGTGCATCGGGCGCGGTTGTCGACGAGCGATAGGAGGGCTTCGCGCAGCGCCACCGTGTCGTGCTCCTGGACGAGCCATCCCGTTTGGCCGCCGCGCACGAGCTCCGGGATGCCGGCGTGGCGGGTCGCCACGATCGGCCTGCCGAGGGCCGCGGCCTCGACGAGCACCATGGGGAGGCCTTCCGTGTCGCCGTTTTGGGCCGTGACGCTCGGGAGGCACACGATCCGGGCCCGACGCATCTGGTCGAGGACGTCCGCGCGTCGATCGAGGGTCCCGAGGAGCCGGACGTGGTCCGCGAGTCCTTTCTCGCGCACGAAGGCCTCCACTTGGGCGCGCAGCGGGCCGTCGCCCACGATGGTGAGGCGGGCGCGGGGTCGGCTCGCGACCACTCCGCGGAACGCCTCAAGGAGGTCCATCGTCCCTTTCTTCTCCGTCAGCCGGGCGACGTGGAGGATCGTCGGGTCCTCGGGCACGGGGGTCGCCTCGAGGCCTCGAAGGTCGAGCCCGAGGTGGAGCGCGACGGTCCGGTCCTCGGGGAAGCCCCGTTCGAGGAGGCGCTGGCGCAGGAATTCGGCGACCGCGATGAAGAGGGTCCCTCCACGCGCGAGGCGTTTCCAGTCGCGAGCGTAGCGGATCCATTTCGGGTTCCCGGAGCGAAGGAGGGCCGAGCGCTTCACGGTCGCGTCGTACCCGTGGAAATGCGTGACAAGCGGCAGGTCGAGTTTTTTCGCGATCCGAAGCGCGTAGGCGCCGTCGACGCCAAAGTGAGCGTGGACCAGGGCGGGCCGCGGGTCCGCAAAGAGAGGCAAGAACGCAGCCGGGCGCGCCCACCAGTTGTAGGCGATGCGAGCGAACCCGCGAAGCGGCGCCGGCACGCGGTGTTCGACGCCCGGGGGCGCTTCGCCGAACCGGCGCTCGCCGATGAAGATGGGCCGATAGCGCGCGAGGCCGGTCGCTTGCGCCGTGACGAAGTGCTCGGTCACCTTGAAGAGTTCCTGGCGGTAGACGGCCACGACGGGCGCGTCACTTGAGGGTGCGGAGGTACTCACGTAGCTTGGCTCCGAGTTCGGGGTCGCGCAGGGCGAGTTCGACGTTCGCTCGCAGCCATTCGAGTTTCCCGCCGACGTCGAGGCGGCAGCCTTCGAGCTGCAGCATGTGGACGGGCTCCTTGGCAAGGAGCCGCCGGAGGGCGTCGGTGAGTTGGACCTCGCCGCCGCGTCCCGGCGGGGTCTCTTTGATGGCGTCGAAGATCGCGGGGCTCAGCACGTACCGGCCGACGATCCCGAAGTCGCTCGGTTCCTTCCCGGGGGCGGGCTTCTCGACGAGGTCCTTCACGCGACGCAGCCGCCCGGTCTTCTCCTCGGGGTCGACGACGCCGTAGCGCTGGAGCTCCGTCCGGGGCAGTTTCTCGACGCCGATGATGGTGCGCCGCGTTCCCGCGACCTGGTCGATGAGGTCCTTCGTCGCGGGCTTCTTGGAGAGGATGATGTCGTCGCCGAGCAGGACGGCAAACGGCTCGTCGCCGATCGCGTGGCGCGCCTGGTACACGGCGTGCCCGAGCCCGAGGGGCTCCTTCTGGGTCACGAAGCGGATCGGGATGCGACGGATGAGGTCGAGCGTCTCGGCGAGCTGCGGGAGTTTTCCGGCGCGCTCGAAGCGGCCGATGGTCTCGGGGTCGGCGTCGAAGTGGTCCGCGATGGACGTCTTGTTGGGGCCGACGATGATCACGACCTCGGTGAGGCCGGCCGCGGCGGCCTCCTCGACCACGTACTGGATCGTGGGTTTGTCGACAAGCGGCAGCATCTCCTTCGGCTGGGCCTTCGTGGCGGGCAGAAGCCGCGTGCCGAGGCCGGCCGCGGGGATGACGCCCTTC
>JACPAO010000146.1 GCA_016180755.1 Methanobacteriota archaeon | reverse complement strand
CATGATCAGGGCCTGGGGCGGGATCGTCACCTTGTGGGTGGCCTCGCCCTGCACTTGGCCGGCCCAGGTGACCCGGACGCCGGCGCCGGCGGCCTCGATGGTCGCGCCCTCCGCCCTCACCGTGGCCGGGTCGAGGGGCGCGACGACGGGGTCCTTCACGTCGAGGCCGTTCTTCGCGCCGAAGGAGAAGCAACCCGAGAGGACCAGGAAGCCGGCAAGGAGGGTGAGCGTGCGGCCCAACATAGGCCGCCGAGCGCCCGCCCCCGGACAAAAAGCTTTGCGTCGGTTTGGCTAGGCTTCCGAGCCCCGGGGCCGCGGCGGGATGGACCACGAATCGCCCGGACCGTCCTTCGACAAAGCTTATAACGGGCGGGGGAGGCTTGGAGCCTACGTCTGGGTGGAACGTGAAGCCAAACCTGCTCATAGCGGTCGCCTTGGTCCTCGTCCCCCTGTCCGGGTGCCTTTCCGAGGACACGGTCGGCATCACCAGCAACACCGCCCCGACCGAGGAGCCCGCCTCGACGGTCGTCGTCGAGCCCGAGAAGGGCGTCTACGTCGCCGAGAACCGGGGGATCCTGCGCGGGACTGTGTTCAACGACGCAGGCCTTGGGGTGTCGACGGCGTACGTGCTGATTGTGGGCACCGACCTCTCGCAGGTGACCGACCGCGAGGGCAAGTTCGCAATCAAGGGGGTGCCCCCAGGCAGGTATCAGCTCGCTTTCTGGCACGAGATCCTCACCGGGGAGGCGACGCGAGTTTCCGGAGACGAACGCCGCGGCATCGCGAGCGCGTTCGGCAACCGCGGCACCTCCGTGAGATCGAAGTCTTCCTGCTGCCCACCGAGACGACGGGCGCCGGCTACCGGCAGCACGTCCACGACTTCTGGGGCGACCGCGACATGGTCGACATCATGGACCACGACATGGACCTTCGGCAGAACACGGGTCAGGTGGGCGGCGCGGGCGGCACCCAGACGCAGCGCACGATCTCCGGCGTCACCTATTCGCTGCAAAACACGACGACCGACTCCAACAAGTTTCGGATCCGGTTGCCAGGCGAAGGGGATCCCCCCGCCCTCATTTTCCCTGGCACAAAGGAGATCAAGGTCAAGATAACGTGGGCGGCGCCCGCGTTCACGGGTTACAAGGTCGGTATCGGATGGCGCCTGCCCGGCCTCACCCAGCACACGTGGCTTGCACGCCAAGTCTCGGGGAGCACTTGGACGATCGGAGTCACGCCCGACATGTGGGACAGCGGGCACCAATGGTACACGCTCTGGGAGTTCTACGTGTACACCCACCAAGACCCGGCTGCGGATGGAACGAACTTCCGGCCCGGCATCATCACTGGCAACATCCACGTAAAGATCACCGTAGTGAAAGGCGAAATCCTCCCCGAACCGCCCCACCCGAAGTTCTGGGAGTCGGGGGACACCATCGAGGTAAGTACGCACGAGAACGTCATCGACTGCTCGCAGTACTCCTACCGCCTCATCGAGCGCGACTATTGCCGGCTGTACCTTCGAAACGGGCCGAGGATCATTCCGCCCGGGACGGGAAAGCTCCGCATCGAGATGAAGTGGAACTACGGCACGTACGAGGGCACCCCGACGAGCGACCTCATCGCAGTCTACAAGCCGTCGAACATGAACCCATGGACGACGCCCGTCAACGAATTCCTTCCTGCATCCTGCACGGGCACGGGCCAGACCAGGCTCTGTGAGATCACCGTCAAGCCGGGCGAGGCCGATGCGTACTACCAGAAGTCGAGTTCGTGGTATTTCACGTACGCCGTCAAGGGGCACCACGAGGAGACGGGAGACCAAGAGTTCCGGCCGTTCAAATTCACCATGCATATCCTCGCCATCAAGGATCCCTCCTTCGACGAGGACCGCGCCGGGGGCGCCTGAATGCGCGGCGTCCATCCCTTCGCGCTGCTCGCCGCCGCTCTCGTGTCGGCTGGCTGCACCTCCGCGACGCAGACGCTGGCGCCGGCCGGGACCGACGATCCGCTCTCGAGCAACATCGTCGAGCCGGAGCCGGGCGTGAAGATCGCCGAGAACCGGGGCGCCCTCAGGGGTTTCCTTCGCGACGAAGGCAACCTGACGGTCGGGCAGGGCCGGATCAGCCTACTCGGAACCGACCATTTCCAAGACGTGAACGGGCGGGGCGAGTTCCTCTTCCTCAACATCACGGCCGGCGAATACGAAATCAACGCGCAGTCCGAAGGCTACGCGCCGCTCACCCAGAAGGCGGCGATCGTGGCCGGCAAGGCCACGACGGTCTACCTATTCCTTGCGCCAGCCTTGGAGGGCGACCTCGGCGACCGGTTCCACCTCCATGACTTCTGGGGCGAACGGAGCGAGGTCACCATCATGGATGCGAAGGTGGATCTCACGACGGCGCGGTCGAACGGCGGCAGCTTCTATTCCGGCGCGTACGCAAGCCTCTACCTAGCCAACCAGAACTCGTCGGAACGCCTCAAGTTCTGGATCCAGGACGCGGGCGGCGAGGACCCCCCCATCGTTTTCCCCGGCACGAAGGAACTCGTCGTCACGATGTCGTGGACGCAACAAGAGGCGACGTTCAAACGCCTCGGGCTCGCGTACAACGCCAGCGGCGGCGCCTCCAACCAGCGCACCCCACGGTACCTTCCGCTTCAAGCCAGCGGATCCTCTTGGGTCATCCCGGTAGGCCCCGGGATGGCCGACGACGGGCACCGCACCTTTTCGAAATGGTGGTTCTGGGTCCATAGTCCGGCCGCGAGCGCCGCGACCGCAGGCCCCGACGGCCCACCGGGCGCGATCCTCGCCCCGATCCAGATCAAGATGGTGATCCGCAAAGGCGAGGTGCAGCCGGAACCCGCACACCCCGACTTCTGGCAAGGGAAGACCGCCGTGCCCGTCATCCAGAAGACCGTTTCGATTACGCAGGTCTCGACGGCCGGCAGCAGCAACCGGGAATCGGGATCCTACCACATCGACATCACGGAACCCGGGAAGCTCGTTCCGCCTGGCACGACGCGACTGAGAATCGCGTTCTGGTGGAAGTACGAGGGATCCACCGCCGCGGGACCTCTTGCCAACGGAAGCGCAGCCGACCGAGACTACGTCCTCACGTGGCTGACGCCGGACCAGCATCCCGCCTACACGAAGCTCACCGAATACGGTCGCGCCGCCCCCGTCTACGAGGACGTCGCCGGCCACGTGAAGGTCTATGAGGTCAAGCTCAAGCCTGAGGAGACCGACCGGTTCTATGATCGGTACACGGGTTGGAAATTCCTGCCGTCGGTGAAGGGCGACGAGAACGACCCCGAGTTCCGGGAGACGCGCGGCCGCGCGTTCACGATCGCAGTCACGGCGTACCGCGACCCGGACGCCACGTAAGGCCCGCCTAACCCGCCACGATCCTTTGGATCGATCCGCCACGGTCGATGACCAGAATCTCCCCCTGTGCGTCCTCGCCGAAGCTCGCGATGCTGAGGTCCTTGTCGAGAAGGAGCCGCGGCTCCCACGACTCCCCGACGCGCGTGAGCGTCCAGACGACGCCCGAGCAGTAGTCGCCGAACACGTACGAGCCCACGAGCGCGGGGATCGCCTCGCCGCGGTAGACGTAGCCGCCCGTCACGGCGCAGTGGCCGCCCGTGCGGCGGTAGTCGTAGACGGGGCGCACATGGTCGGGCGCGTCCCCCGCGCGGAACCGATGGGAGCCCTCGAACAGGTTCCACCCGTAGTTCTCCCCGCCCTCGCTTTCGGCCGCCCGGCGGTCGATCTCCTCCCACTCCCACTGGCCGACGTCCGCGATCCACAGGTCGCCGGTCGCGCGGTCGAAGCTGAAGCGCCACGGGTTGCGAAGCCCGTAGGCCCAGATCTCGGGAAGCCAGCCCGCCTTCGCGCGGAACGGGTTGTCCTCCGGGACGGAGTACGTCGTCTCGTTGGTGACGTTAAGGCGAAGGAGCTTCCCGAGCCACGTCGAGGGCTTCTGGCCGTTGCCGCTAGGGTCTCCTTGCCCCCCGCCGTCGCCGAACCCGATGTAGAGGTATCCGTCGGGGCCGAAGAGGGCGAGGCCTCCGTTGTGGTTCGAGAAGGGCTGCGCCTGCGTGAGGACCGTCTCGCCGGAATCCGCTTCGACCTCGCCGCCATCTCCGACCCGGTACCGCGCGAGCACGGAATCGCCGGCGTTGTCCGTGTAGCTCACGTAGAAGGTCCCGGTCTCCGAAAAGCGTGGATCCAGCGCGACGCTGAGGAATCCGCGCTCGCCGCCCGCTTGCGTCCGGCTTGAGAGGTCGAGAACCGTCCTCGGCGGAGCCCCGTCCGCGTCGAGGGCGCGAAGCTTCCCCGTCTGCTCGACGACCCACAGTTCGGAGCCGTTGCCCGTCGCGACGACGTGCACGGGCTCGGAAAGGCCGGTCGCGATCTCTTCGAGCGCGACGGCGACGTCGGAGGCGGGCGGCGCCGGCGGACCGCCGACGCAACCCGCGGCGACCATCGCCAGAAGAACAGGTCCGACTCGACGCGGCACGTCCGCCGGCATCACGAGTCTTCCCGTTAAGGGTGGCGGCGCGACGATCCGAACGGCCCCGCGGCTTGCACGCCGATGCGCGCGGTCGCCAGTCTGCGGTTTGCGAGACGGGAGGGTCTACTTGGCTTTCCTGCGCCGGATCTCCGCGATCCGGGTCTTGACGAGCTTCTTGACCAACGCGGCCGGAAGCGGCTTCTCCGAAGAGAACTGGACGGTCCCCGTCGAGGTCTTGACGCCGGCGAGGTCCCTCTTCATCGGGCCAACGATGGTGCCGCTCATCGGGAAGAAGCTCAAATGGTCCTTGAATGCCGCGAAGCCGGCGATGCCTTTGCCATCGAGCTTGTACGCGGGCATGCCGTAGCTCATCGCCTCGACCGCGCCCGGCGCGGCCTCGAGGACCGCCTTCGTGACCCGACGCAACGCCCGGCGAGGCTTGGGCTCGAGCCTGGCAAGATAGGTCTCGACGGGGCCCGGGCGCAGGTTGGCCTTCTTCGACGACGCCATCGGGCGTCGCCATCTCGGCGCCGGTTAAAGCGACTCGCGGCCGGCGCCGTCAATATCGAGATACACATGTTCCGCCTTATCCCGGCGGGGACGTACCCCCTTGTCAAGCCCGGTCTCGAACGGCTGTGCGGCAGCCACGGGGCGCGCGAACGCATGGAGGCATGAGCGTGAGTCAATTGGCCAAACCGAAAGCATCCACGAAACGCGAACTCCCGGCAAAGCAACAGGAAGAACTCTTGCGGACGCTCCAAGCCCGCTTCGAGAAGAACACGGCGCGGCACAAGGCCGTCGCGTGGACGGACGTCAAGGCGCGGCTCGAGGGCCGTCCCGAGAAGCTCTGGTCGTTATCCGAGATGGAACGGACGGGCGGCGAACCCGACGTCGTCCGCCACGACCGTTCGACCGGCGAGTTCGTCTTCCAAGACTGCGCGCCGGAAAGCCCGGCCGGGCGCCGGAGCCTCTGCTACGACCGTCAAGCCCTCGACGCCCGGAAGGAGAACAAACCGAAGAACAACGCGATGGACGTGGCCGCTGCCATCGGCATCGAGATCCTCACGGAAGCCGAATACCGGGACTTCCAGAAGCTTGGCGCGTTCGACGCGAAGACGTCAAGCTGGGTAAGGACCCCGCCCGAGATCCGGCGCCTGGGCGGCGCGCTCTACTGCGACCGCCGCTACGAGCAGGTCTTCACGTACCACAACGGCGCCGACTCGTACTACGCGGCCCGCGGGTTCCGAGGCTCGTTAAGCGTGTAGGTCAGCCGGGCGTGATCGTTGGCCTTAGGGGACGACGGCCACTAGTGCCGGTCCCGGTGGCCGCGTTGCCCGCCGCGTTGCCCTTGGCAAAGCCCTGAAGACCATGTTCAGCATCGCGAGCAGGCGCTCCAGGTCGAAGGGTTTCGGGAACATCATCGCGACGCCCGCCGAACGCCGGGCATGGGCCGCGAGCTCGGGGTTGGCGTCGGCGCTCATGATGACCATGGGAATGTCGGTTTGGAGGAGGCGTGCCTGCCGGAGAAATTCGACCCCGTCCATGATCGGCATCCCGAAATCGGCGAGAATCATGTCCAACGGTTCGCTCTTCACGATGACCATGCCTTCGGCGCCGGAAGCCGCGGTCAGGATCCGGACGCCCGGCAGTTCACGGGCGAGCAGGGTTTCGAGCGACGAGAGAACGTCGGCGTCATCGTCGACAATCAGAAGGGCCTTTTTCGGAGGGACGATTGGGCGCACATGGCACATTGTCCGCTGATCTTCCATTCATCTTCAGGAGACCTGTACCTTTCGGGGGCGCGACCCCATAAACCTGCCGCTCGCCATGCGCTGGGGCGCGACGGAGAACGTCGAGGATCTCGGCTCGCGCCCCGTCACGCTCATATACCACCCCCTCTTCTGCGCAGCCCCACCTGTGACCCGTGAGGGCCCCGCTTCGGGGGTCCGAGGGAGGTAATGCAACATGCCGATGTTCGTACGCTTCAAGACGCCGCAAGAACTCGCGACCCAGGCCCTCGAGGCCGTCGAGAAGAGCCTTTCGACCGGCAAGATCGCAAAGGGCACGAACGAGGTCGAAGCTCGTGCTCATGGCCGAGGACGTTTCCCCTGAGGAGATCCTCGCCCACGTCCCTCTCCTCTGCGAAGAGAAGGGCATCCCCTACGGCTACGTCATCACCAAGCAGGATCTCGGCGGCGCGGCCGGCCTCTCGGTCGGCACCGCGGCGGTCGCCATCCTCGACCCCGGCGCGAACGCCGAGCTCGTCGAGGACACCGCGAAGAAGTTCGCCGCCCTTAAGAAGTAAGGAGCCTGGTTCACCATGGCGGAAGAAGGCATCCCCTCCGAGGTCGTCGAGATCCTCGGACGCACCGGCATGGCCGGCGAAGCGACGCAGGTGAAGGTCCGCGTCTTGGACGGCCGCGACAAGGGCCGCATCATCACGCGCAACGCGATGGGCCCCGTCCAGCTCGGCGACATCCTCATGCTCCGTGAGACCGAACGCGAGGCCCGCAAGCTCGGCGGGCCCCGAGGGAAGTGAGCCCCGTGGAGCAGCGCGTCTGCAGCTTCTGCGGCCAGCCGCTGGAGCCCGGCACGGGCATGATGTTCATCAAGAAGGACGGAAGCGTCTACTACTTCGACCGGCAGCGCTGCCAGACGAGCCTCCTCTACCAGCACCGGCTCGGACGGCGGTTCAAGTGGACCAAGCACTACCCGCGCGGCGGCGCCAAGGCGGCCGAGGAAGAGATCCGCAAGCAGCAGGTCGCGGCGGAGATCGCGAAGGCCGAGACGGCCGAGAAGGCCGGCAAGAAGGCGCCCGCGAAGGCCAAGCGGTAGGACCATGGCCGTCGAACGGACGCTCGTCTTCCTCAAGCCCGACGCCGTGATGCGCGGCCTCGTCGGGCCCATCCTCAATCGGCTCGAGGCCCGCGGCTTCACGTTCGTCGCGATGAAGCTCCTCCACGTCTCCAAGGAGCTCGCGGAGAAGCACTACGCGATCCACAAAGGGAAGCCCTTCTACGACGGACTCGTCAGGTACGTACAAAGCGGGCCCGTCGTCGCGTGCGTGCTCGAGGGCGAGGACGCCATCGCGGGCTGCCGGCGCTTGATGGGCGCGACCGACCCCAGGAAGGGCGCGCCGGGCGAGATCCGGTTCGACTACGCGCAGGAGATCGGTCGCAACCTCGTCCACGGCTCCGACGGCCCCCAGACGGCCGCGACCGAGATCGCGCTCTGGTTCAAGCCCGACGAGCTCGTGACGTACCGCCGCGCTGGGCACGAGTGGGTCCACGAGAAGGCGTAACCGACGGCCGCGCTCCATGAAAGGCCGACTTCCCGAACAACCGGTCCACCATCGAGGTCACCATCAAGACGGGCGTGCCCGTCGTTGGGACAACGACCAAACGACCCCCGTTTCCTGAGGACTCCGCGGGACCGGTCCGCCGACTCGGCGGGCAACCCCTAAGGCCCGGCGAGGTCTCGCGCGGGACTGGGTAACACCATGCAGGTGCGGACGAGCATCCTCTACCTCACGCTGGCGTTGTTGACCGTCGCGGGATTCGGCGTGCCCTGGGGCGGCGCCGAGCCCGACCCGCGCAACACGATACCCTGTGCGGACCCACGCGGATGCCCCGACCTCGTCGTCGACCCCGACACGATGGACCCGAGCGCGTCCCGCAAGAAGAACTTCAAGGAGAACAGTTGCCACGTGCAGGAAGGGATGGTCCCGGCCGGCGAGCGCACCGTCGTCTACTTCACCTTCACGACCCCCAACTTCGGGGACGGCGACCTCATCGTGGGACGGCCCGAGGACCGGCCTGACTCGTTCGAGTTCTCCAGCTGCCACGGGCACTTCCACTTCAAGGAGTACGCGGACTACCGCGTCTGGACGCCCGACGCCTTCGCCACCTGGGACGCCCTCCGCGACGCGAACCCGGCCCTCACGGCCGAAGAGGTCCTCGCCGCGAACCCCGGGCTCACGTTCGCGAAGGGCGAGAAGCGCGGCTTCTGCGTCATCGACATCATCCTCTACACGCCACCCAACCCGCCCAAGTACGCGCTCTGTGAATTCCAGGGGATCAGCGTCGGCTGGGCGGACGAATACTACGACGGCCTCGACGGGCAGTTCGTCGACGTCACGGGGCTCGCAAGCGGCACGTACATCCTCGAGGCCGAAGTGAACGCCGAACGGGTCTACGAGGAAATGGATTACACCAACAACCGCGCGCAGGTGCCCATCACGATCTAGCCGGTGAACGTCGCAAAGAGCGCGTCGAAGGTCGGTAGGCCCGTCGCGCCGGCCTTGGCCGTGGCGGGTTGCGTCCCGTAGTCGAGGTCGACCGTGTACTCGACGTCCTCGAGCACGGCCCGCTGCTGGTAGAGCTGGATGGTCCAGTCCTGCGCGCCGACGGACCATTTCGAGAAGTCGTCGACCTCGATCGAGTACGTCGCGGCCGTCGCGGTGTTGTCGTTCGCCGCGCCGTTCTTCGTGTCGCGAAGCTGGAGGCGGTCGGAACTCGCGGCGACGAGCGGCCCCGTCGCCTTCGCGTCGACCTTGAGGCGCGCGATGCCGGGCCGCACCGGAAGGGGCGTCGTGGGGCAGCCGCGGGAGGTGGGCTCGAGGCCCGCGTTCGGGCAGTCGACCTTGATGGTCTTGCGGAAGTTGGCGACGACGCTCGCGCCGTCCACGGACGTGACGTTGCCGGTCGCGTCGACGGCCTCGACCTCCGCCGTGTACGCGCCGGGCTCCTGGATCGTGTGCGTGAACGACGTGCCGGTCCCCTCCGCGACCGCGGTCCCCATCGGCCCGAGGACCCGCCACCGCACCTTGTGCCCGTCCGGGAGGGCCTCGCGTCCCACGACCTTCGTCGTGAACGTGACCATGGGCGCCTCGGCGGCGTTCACGGACGCCTGGTCGGCGGAGACGTCCACGCTGTAGTCGACCGGGCGGTAGGCGTCACCCGTCGGGTCGGCGATGGGAAGCTGGTCGGCCAGGAGCCGCGCGACCTCGTCGAGGTTGCGTTCGGGGCGGCCGATGAGGTGGGCGCCCGTGAGCACGCGCGTCCCGCGGACGTGGGACTCCGCCTCGGCCTCAAGGCGCTCCCCGTCCCGGCTGCGGACCTTGAGGACGACGCGCTCGTCGCTCGCGTAGTCGGTCTTCACGACGGCCTGGTAGGCTTCGCTGTAGTAGACGTGGCGCGTGCTGTGGACGCTCAGGTCGAACTTCTCGACCTTGAGGCCTCCCTCCGCGGCCTCCTTCACAAGCTGACGGCGGATCTCGTCGACGCCGAAGAGTTCGTACCGGAACTCCACGTGCACGGCGTCGATACGGCCGAGGGGCGTCTCGACGGTCGTGGCGCCGCCTACGCGCGCCGTCATCTGGACGCCCGCGTCGCCCGTGGGGGGTCCGCCGTTGACGCTCGGGCCGTCGACCTTGCCGCCCCAGGTCTTCCCGCGGGAGAGGGGGAAGTCGAGGAACCGGTGGTCGGGCCCCCCGATGACGCGCAGGTTCCGGAGCTCGACGCTGCAGGACGGGTTGCACGCCTCGATCCGCGCTTCGAACGCGACCGCGAGGTCCTGGAGGTCGGCCTTCCGGACGCCGTTGAGCGTGTTCTCAATGATGGAGACGGAGGGGCAGGGGACGGGGCCGCAGTTCTTCGGTGCCGCCTTGGCCTCGGCGCCCGCCGCGTCGGCGGGCCGCTTGCCGACAAGGAGGTACGCCGGCTCCTCGGCGGCCCCGAGCGTCGTGTTGACGACCTCGAACACTTGCACGACGGGTCCGTAGTGGCCGGCGTCCTCACCCTTGTCTTCCTTGTCGCCGGCCCTCGCGTGGGCCTTCTCGCTGTAGTCGCCTTCATCGGAGTAGGCGAAACTGAAACCGGGACGCCAGTCGGGCGAGTCGAGGCTGAAGGCCCGGCCGCCGCCCATGCATCCCGAGAACGGGACCGACAAGAGTCCGACTACAAGCAAGAGTCCCCACCGCACGCGCACCATGGCCCTTCAAACCCGTCCGACACGCCGCCCATATAAAAGAAATCTGGAGGAAGGGCCACCACGTCCCGCCGCGGACCGTTTCTTAAATACGCGCCGGGGATTGGCGGCGACCCGGATGAAGGTCCTTGTCGCGGACGCATTATCGGAGGCAGGCATCGAGGTCCTTCGGAAACGCGGCCTAACGGTCGACGTGCGGGTCGGCCTCAAGGAAGACGAGCTCGCCAAGATCATCGGGGCCTACGACGGCCTCATCGTCCGAAGCGCGACCAAGGCGACCCGCCGCCTCCTCGAAGCCGGGAAGAACCTCAAGGTCGTGGGGCGCGCCGGCGTGGGCGTCGACAACATCGACGAGGCGGCCGCGACGGAACGCGGCATCCTCGTGATGAACACGCCCGCCGGGAACACGCTCTCGGCGGCCGAGCACACGATGGCGCTCCTCCTGTCGCTCGCCCGCCAGGTGCCGCAGGCGGCGGCGAGCATGAAGCGCGGGGAGTGGGACCGAAAATCGTACGCAGGCGTCGAGCTTGCCGGGAAGACGCTCGGGATCGTGGGCCTCGGCCGGATCGGGCGCGAGGTCGCCGCCCGCTCGAAGGCCTTCCAGATGCGGATCGTAGCCTTCGACCCCTTCATCTCACCCGAGGTCGCCAAGGAGTTCGGCGTCGAGCTCGGGCCCATGGACCGGCTCCTTTCCGAGTCCGACTTCCTCACGATCCACACGCCGCTCACCCAGCAGACCGACCGGCTCCTTGGCGCCGCCGAGCTCGCGAAGATGAAGAAAGGCGCGAGGATCCTCAACGTCGCCCGCGGCGGGATCGTCGACGAGAAGGCCCTCCACGAGGCCCTCGTGTCCGGGAGGCTCGCGGGCGCGGCCCTCGACGTCTTCGTCGAGGAGCCCCCGAAGGGCTCCCCGCTCCTGTCCGTGCCGAGTTTCATCGGCACCCCACACCTCGGCGCGTCGACGCAGGAGGCGCAGGAGAAGGTCGCGCTCCAGGTCGCCGAACAGATCGCGGAGTATCTTTCCGAGGGGAAGATCCAGAACGCCGTGAACCTCACGGTGCCTCCCCATCCGCAGCTCCTTCCCTACATCGAGCTCGTCGAGCACATGGGCTCGTTCGCGTCGCAGATCGCCGACGGCAACCCCGTCGAGGTGCACGTCGAGTGCCGCGGCGAGATGACGAAGCACAACACGCATCCCGTGGCCGTCGCGGGCCTCGCCGGCGTCCTCTCGCGGGCGAGCGAGGAACGGGTCAACCTCGTGAACGCCGAGCGTAAGGCGAAGGAGCACGGCCTCCGGCTCGTCCACAGCCAGACCCAGGCTGTGCAGGACTACACTTCGAGCGCGCGGCTCACGCTGCGCACGAGCGAAGGCGAGGTGACGCTCCTCGGGACGCACCTCGCGCGTCTCGGCGCGCGCGTCGTCGAGGTCCAATCGTTCGAGGTGGAGTTCAAGCCGCACGGGCGGTTCCTCGTCATCCAGCACCGGGACCAGCCGGGGACCATCGCGAAGATCTCGAGCATCCTCGGTCGGGAGAACATCAACATCGCCCAGATGGTCGTCGGACGCGAGTCGGCCCGCGGCAAGGCGTTCTCGATCCTGCGGGTTGACGACCCCGTCTCGCCCGCGATCCTCGACGAGATCCGCAAGGCCCTCAACGTCCCGAACGTCCGCCAAGTCGTCGTTCGCCGCGAGGGCCACCCCGCCTCGGGCGCGGCGTAGCCCTCTGAAACAAAGCTTATAGCCCGTGCCAAAGGTCCGCACGACCCATGGTGCGGCGGGGATTGCTTTTCCTGGTCGGGTTCGCGATGGTCGTGTCGGGCTGCGTCGGTCCGGAGACGGGCTCGGCAACGAAGGCGGGGACGACGAGCAAGAAGGTCCCGGGCCTGGGTGGCATCGACGCCGGCGAGCTCCCGGGATACTGGGTCCTCGACTCCGTGGGCGCGCCCATCACGCCGCCCGAGGAGCTCGCGAAGCCCATCCACATCGGCGAATTCCTTACAGGCAAGGCCGGCGGCGAACCGTCGGGCGGGGTCACGAAGAACGGCGACGTGTTCCTCGTCGCGGGCCTCAGCACCATGAAGAGCACCGACCACGGCCAGACCTGGAAGGAGGTCTACAACCACCGACGCGAAGGCGTTCCGGGCCTCAACGGCTCGAGCGACCCCCTCCTCTGGGTCGACCCGGTGACGGACCGCATCTTCACCGACCATATGTTCGGCCTCCACTGCAGCAACATGGCGTTCTCCGACAACGGCGGCGCAACGTGGACCCAGCGGCCCCTCGTGTGCGGCGTGCCGGGCAACGACCACCAGAAGTGGGCGAGCGGACCCTGGAGCAAGAAAGGTCCACAGCCGCCGTCGCCGGCGCCGCAGAGCGTCGTCTACTACTGCTACAACAAGGCGGCCGCGACGACGGCGATCGGGCAGACCTGGTGCGCCGTCTCCTACAACGGGGGCCTCGCGTTCCAGCACGACCAACCGGTCGTCGGACGGCAGTTCGGGCATCCCTGCGGGGGCATCAACGGCCACCCCGCGCCCGCCCCCGACGGCACCATGTACGTGCCCTTGAACCGCGGCTGCGGCCGGCCCGTCGTCGCCGTGACGGAGGACAACGGCGTCACCTGGACCGTCCGTTCCGGGCCGACCACGTTCGGCGGGGCCGAGATCGACCCCGACGTGACCGTCACGCCCGACGGGACCGCGTACATGCAGTACCGCGGCAGCGACCACCAGCAGTACCTCGTCCGCTCGAAGGACAAGTTCGTCACCTGGGAGGGCCCCTGGCGCGTCACGCCGCCCCACATCTATTCGAGCGTCTTCGCAGGCATCACCTCGGGCGACAACGGCCGGATCGCGATGGCGTACCTGGCGACCGACGACTTCTTCGAGGCGGCAAGCGGCACGTCGAAGAACAACCCGGCCCTCGCGAACGAGACGGTCCGCTGGCACCTCATGATCACGTACAGCCTTAACGCGGCCGACAAGGAGCCCGTCTTCGCGACGACGCAGGCCACCCCGGAGGAGGACCCGGTCCAGATCGGCTGCATCTGGCTCTCGGGCGGCGGGAACCCGTGCCGGAACCTCCTCGACTTCATCGACATGGCAACCGACAAGGAGGGCCGCATCTTCGCGATCATCGCCGACGGCTGCGGCAAGGGCCACCGCAACGGGGACTGCGCGTACAACGTCACGGCGAAGGCGGACCAGAGCCGGAGTCGGGACGTCGCGGTGGGCGTGACCCTCGACGGGCCGAGCCTCATCGCGGCCAAGGGCCGCATCGCGGCGGCGGTCGCCGCGGCCAAGTCCTAGTTCAGGGGCGGAATTTTCGGTGCCCGGGCGCAATGCCTAACTACTGGGTCGCCAACCCGGGAGAGCCCACATGTGGACCAAGGCAACCAATGGCACGGTCGGCCGCGTCCTGCGGACGTCGGCCGCCACCGTCCTCCTCCTCGTGGTCCTCTCGGGGAACGCCACGGCCTGCTTCCAGGCCGGCGGGCAGTCGAAGTACACCTACGACGAGCAGGGCAGCAAGAAACTCATCCTTTTCCTCGAGGCCAAGTCGGCGACCGCCGACCCGTTCCTCAGCACCGACAAGGCGGCGGGGGCCGTCGACGCGTACACGCCCCCCGAGACGGGGCCCGCGACCGGGCCCACGTCCCACACCTCGCGCCTCGGGATCGCCCAGCCCGCGATCGAATTCGTCCTGCCGGAGCCGCTCGCCCAGGACTACTTCCTCAACCTCACGCGGTACATCTACGTCGAGACGTTCTGGGTGAGCCAGAGCAACCGCCCGGGCACGGTCCTCGTGGAGCTGTGGCTCGAGGACCCCGACGGCAAGGAGACGTTCGTGGGAGGCGACTCCAAGGGGAGCGGCTCGACGAGCACCTTCAACCCGCTCTGGATGATCTTCCGCCCCGAGGTCCGCAAGTTCGACGCGGGCCAGACGCTCGTCCTCCGCATCACGCGGAGCGAAGGCACGACCGAGTTCGGCATGGGCACCGGAGGCGCCCGCCAATCCTACATCGAGATCGGCTACTACGACACGGACCCCTTGCTCAACCCGCTCTACCTCAACCCGTTCGAAAAGCACAAGTTCGCCCCCCCCACGGGGAGCGAAGCGGGCGACGCCGCCGAGGGCGCGGCGCCCGCCGCGCTCCTCCTTTCGCCTTTGTTGCTCCTTGGCGCCGTGGTGGGCCGAAGGCGCAAGCCCTGGATCCTCGCCTCGCTCGTCCTTGCGATGGGTTTCGCGGGGTGCGTTTCCGGCCGCACGGCGACGACGGCCCCGGCGGCGGAAACGACCGGCCCTCCGCCGAGCGGGACGGTCGCCGTCGAGGTGGAGCGCAACGAAACCCTCGCCTCGACCGGCAGTGGGACGCTTCGGGGGACCGTCACGGACAACCAGACCGGCCTCGCGCTGCGCGGGGCCCACATCGGGTTCCTTGGGACGAGCCTTTTCACCGAGACCAGCAAGGCCGGCGCGTTCGAGTTCGCCAACATCACGGCCGCCGAATACCTGGTCCGCATCGACCTCAAAGGGTACCGCTCCATCGAGATGCCGATCAAGGTCGGCGTGGGCGAGGTCATCACCCTCGACGTCCGCCTCGACCCCGCCATCGTCAAGGAGACCGACCTTCGCTCGCACCTGCATGACGACTGGGGCGACGCGACCGAGAAGCTCCTCTACGACGGCGTGGCCTTCGAGGGCCGGATCCCCAACGGAAACCTCGTCCTGCCTGGTTCGGTGCGGATCGAGATCATCGTCGATTGGGCCCCGGCCGCCGGCGGCCCCTACGGGCTCGAGCTCAAGCTCGGCGGGGCGTCCACCACCAACGTGTGCCTCTCCCATCGCGCGCCGAAGGTCCCGTACAACTGGGCCTTCTTCCCCAACGAGGCCGACTCGGGCCACGCGAAGATGAGCGGTTGGACCTTCGATTTCGGAGCCGTGGCGGCGCGCAACGTCAAGATCCGCATCTGGAAGGGCGTCGTCCCCTTCGAGCCCGCGCACCGCGACTTCTGTGGGAACGCGACGTACCTGCCCCAGCTCATCAACGACGAACCCCAGACGAAGACGACGACCCAGTCCCCTCCGCACGACCACCCCAACTCCATCACGATGTGGGACGACAGCGACAAGTTCTTCGTCCCGCCCGAGACGGTCCAGCTGCGCGGCAACCTCCGTTGGACGAATTCCCTCCTCGACGGGGCGGCCTCGGCCCAGACGCAGTGGAAGCTCCTCTACAAGCCGGCGAACGTGCCGCCCGGCGCCTTCAACGATCCACAGCGCACGGCGGGCCACAAGCGGCCCACCGTCTGGACGGCCAACGGCACCAACAACTACAACTTCGTCATCGACGTGCTCCCGGAAGAGGTCGACCAGTTCTACCAGTCGCGGACCTACTGGTGGTTCGCCCTTGACGACGGCAACGCGCCCCTCACCCCGCCCGACCAGAGCCTGCGTCCCATGAGCGCCAACACGAACGCCGGGACGCTGTGGTACCTCACGGTCTGGGCCCACCGCGTGGCGCCCGCCGCCCCCTCGTGACGACAGGGGAGCTCCCCCACAAATCCTATATACGCTGGAGGGGTCGAAACGGCTGGGACGCCGCGATGAAAACGCCTGCGACCGCCCTCGTTGCCTTCGCCCTCCTGCTGGCAGGCTGCGCGGGCGGGAAGCCCGCGCAGACGGATCCGGTTCCCACCGAGGACGGGGAGGGCCTTCCCGAGGGGGTCCTCAACGTACTTCTCGGGACGGTCGTCGGACCCGACCAGGCGCCCGTCATGAACGCGACGGTCGAGATCTCGAGCCTCGGCATGGTCACGAACACGACCGAGGCCGGCGAGTACGAGTTCGTGAACCTCGAGCCCCGCGACTACTACGTGTCCGTCTCCAAGGAAGGCTTCGTCACGCGCAGCGCCCGCGCCATCGTCGAGGACGGACGCGTGTTCGAGCTCAACTTCCAACTAGAGGAGAAGTCCCTCGAGGTCCCCTACAACACGACCCTCCCCTTCAGCGGCTTCATCAGCTGCCAGTTCGCGTACGCGACGAACCCCGAGAACGTCCAGTACCAGGACTGCGGGGGCGCGTTGGACGCGAACAACCAGGTCGTGAAGGAGTACGTGGTCGGCCCCAACAGCGCCCAGGTCATCATCGAGGCCGAATGGGTGCCCAAGCAGGATCTCGCCGAGCGGCTCACGATGGTCGTCGAGAGCGTGGGCTTCGGCCACCAGGACATCGTGTTCGGCCAGGTCTCGAGCACGAGCCCCGTCCGGATGCCGATCGACCCGCTCGTGATGCGGAAGTACTACCCGACCGGCGGAAAGATCCGCGTGACCTTCAGCGCCGCGCCCAGCCTCGACGGCGACTACCTCGACGTGGGCCTCGCGTTCCAGCAGGACTACAAGCTCTACGCGACCGTCTTCTACGTCGACCCGGGGCCGCCGGGGTTCTCGTACGTGAAGAAGTAGCGAGGCTCGCGAGAAACGTTAAGGCGGCGACGGCCGTCCGGCGCGCGTGGCCCGGGCCCTTCCCCTGTTCCTGTTCCTCCTCCTGGTTCCGTGCGGCGCGGCGCAGGCCCCGACGGCGACCCTGTCGCCCACCGCGGACGAGTGGGACCCGCACGCCCGTGCCTTCGCTGAGTACGAGGTCCGAGTCACGAACCCCTCGGGGGCAGCGGACGCGTACACGCTTCGCGACGTGGGGCTGTCGCCCGAGCCGGCCGTCGCCCCAGCGATCCTGGTCGCGCCGAGCCCCACGCTCGTCCTGGGAGCCCACGCGACGGGGACGTTCCGCTTGTGGGTCGGCGGCGCGGCCGGAAACGCCACGGTTTCCGCCCGGGTCGTCTCGACCCTCGACGAGGCCCGCTCGACGACCGTCACGGCGAACCTGCGCCGGGCCGTCTCTCCCGAAGCGGAGCCGGGCATCCTCGACGGCCGCGTCACCGACGCCGCGACCGGCGGGCCCGTCGAACCCGAGGGCGGTCCCCTCGTCGTCCTCGCGGCCGACGCCTCCAGCCTACGCGAACCGTCCCCCCGGCAGGCGGCCGTCGTCGCCACCGCGGACGGAACGTTCCGGCTCGAGGTCCCGCCCGGCGAGTACTGGGTCCGGTTCGAGGCGCCGGGGTACCGGACGAACTTCTTCGGCCCGTTGCCCGTGGCTTCGGGGCCGGCCGCCCGGATCGAGGTCTCCCTCGTCCACGACGTCGTGCCCCCCGTGGTCGCGACGGGCGCCCGCGTGGGCGAATCCGGCGGTCCCTCGGACCGGCTCGCAGGCAGCCTAGGCCTCGAACGGGTCGCGACCGCGCCCCGCCACTCCGCGACCCCGACCGCGCCGCGGGTGAGCTTCTTCGCGGGTTCGTCGGCGCGCTTGTGGCAGGCGGACCTGGCGGCGCCCGGTCCGCCCGCAGGAGGCGCCGAAGCGTGGTCGCTGGACTACGGCCTCGACGTGAACGCGGACGGGACCCGGGTCGCCGTGGGGACCACGGCCGGCACGGTCGAGGTCTTCGGACCCGACGGCGCGCCCGCCTGGAGCTTCCGGGCGGACACCGCGCCCAATTCCCGCGTGCCGGGTCCGTTCGGCGAAGGGATCCGCGCGAGCTCGGAGGTCAGGTTCTCGGACGACGGCGAGTTCCTCGCGGCTGGGACCCTCACTGGCCTGGTGCATCATTTCAACGTAACGACCGGGGCGCGCCTGTGGCGCTTCGAGACGGCGGGGCAGGTGCGCGCCCTCCGCTACGACCAGAACTCCACGACCCTCTTCGTGGGAAGCGGGGACAACACGCTTTATTCCCTCAACACCACGACCGGCGTGTCGAACTGGCGCGCCGACCTTTCGTTTTGGCCGGACGGCCACATCGCCCTCGCCGACGACGCCCGGCGGATCGCGGTAGGAGGCCGCGACGGCTCGTTGCGGGCGTTCGACGGGACGGGTCGGCCGACCTGGTCGCGCGAGATGCCCGGACCCGTCCTCGGCTATGATTTCGACCCCGAGGGCTCCAACCTCGTCGTTCTCCTCGCCCACGGCGTCTACGACTTCGATCCGACGGGGAGGCTTCGCTGGTTCCGCCACGAGGAGAACCAGCCGCTCCAGCACCAGCACGGCGGCGATGAGGCCAGAGTCGGCGCCCCAGTTGTCCCGGAAGTAGTAGTGGGCCGAGTGTTCGCCCCCGAAGACGGCACCCGTCTCGTCGCCAACGACGCGGCCGGAAAACTGTATTCGTTCGCGAACTGGCGCGCGACGACGGTGCCGACGTCGTCGGCGCCGGCCGCCACCGATAGTGCGCCGGGGCCGCGCGGCGAGCCTTCGCCGGGCCTCCTCGGCGTCCTGGGGGCGGCCGTCGCGGCCTTCGTCCTCGCGCGCTGCCGCCGCGGCACGGATCACTAGGTGTTGTTCCACGCGGCGCGTCCGACGCATGCCCCAGAACCGTTAACCGTGTCGCGTCGAGACTACCTGTGCGATGCACGCCACGGGATCGCAACTCGTCCCCGCCGGCGTGAACCCAGCGGAACCCGTCGAGCCGTGTTCCCTTTTTCGCAGCGGCGTCCCCTCCCGGAACCCCAAGCGGATTGAGGAGGTGCCAAGTCCGTGACCTCTCCCGTCCTCACGGTGATCGCTGCCGCCTTCCTCACCGGCATCCTCGCGCCGGTCGTCGCCTTCACGGCGCTCATCATCGGCCGGATACGGCGCCGGGGCCGGGCGGACGAGGGTCCGCGTTGCCTCCAGTGCGAGGGGCCTCTCGTCCCGCTCCTCGACGGAAGCCATCGTTTCCTCGGCGAGGCCGCGTGCGCCGACTGCGGCCGGCTCCACGAGGGCCTCCAGGCGAGCCAGGGCCCCGCATCGAAGCAGGCCTCGGGCCGCATGGGCGAGGTCGTCTAGATCCTTAATTCCGCGAGCGGCGGTTCTGCACCTGCTGCGCCGTCCGCTGCATGTCGCGGGCGAGCGCGCGACCGCTCGAGGACACGCGCTTCCACGCGCGACGGAGCTCGGCGAGCTCCTTGCTGTTCGTCGTCTTCCCCGTGGCCGCCAGCATGTCGAGGACGCCGTAGACGCGCGCCTTCATCGACAGGATGATCTTCCAGGCGGCGTCGTCGAGCTTCCGGAGGTCGTCCAGGAGACGGTCGATCTCGTTCTTGAAATGGTTGAAGAATCCCTCGCCGTCGCCCAGGATGAGCGCCTTCGTGTTCGCTGAGGCGTGCTTCATCTTCTGCATGGCCTGCACTTGGACACGTCCCGGACCTCCGGCATCGAGACGAAGCGTTTGGCCGTTATGGGTCGAGATTGGAAGGTCCGCATGCCTCCCTTGTGGGACCGACGAACGATGAAAGGACCGCGCCCAAGCGGCTCGAGTCTTGTCCGAGCCTCTTTCCGCGGCGAGGATCGCCGCATCCGAAGATTCCGCGGCCCGCGGCGTCGTGTTGCAGACGCCGAAGAATCCGCGCCGCAGACTTCGAACATTGTGAAAGACGCGTTATGAACAACGCACGTCGAGTCCCCTCCGCACGTTCCCGGCCCCAGGCCGGGGGGAACCAACCATGAACGACCCCAGGACCGACCACCTCTTCCGGCTGCAGAACCGACGCAGGATCTACGAACACATCCGGCGCATGCCGGGCGTCCACCTTCGGCAGATCCAGCGGGACCTTGGAATGTCGATGGGCACCCTCGAGTACCATCTGCGGCGCCTCGAGAAGAGCGGCCTCCTCGTCACGAGGGAGACGAACCGCTTCAAGTCCTACTTCGCGCTCGGCGAGCTCGACCGCCGCGACAAGGACTACCTGTACTACCTGCGCCAGCGGATGCCGCGAAAGATCGCGGCCGAGATCGCGCGCGACGCGGAGCTGCCCCTCAAGCAGCTCGTGCAGCGGATGCCCATCGCCCCCTCGACGCTGTCGTTCCACCTCAAGAAGCTCGTGCGTTCGCAGATCGTGCTCGAGTACGCGCAGGGCCGCGAGAAGTACCTGAAGCTCGCGAACCCGATCCGAATGCATCGGCTCTTGTCCACCTACGGGCCGCTGTGGGAGGCGCACAACCGGGCCGACGAGGCCTCGCGGGCCCTGAGCATGCGCGACCTAATGGAGGCCCCGCGCGCCGCGCAAGAGGCGCCAGGCTTCGAACTACGGGCCTAGCGGCGGACGTGGTGCTCCCTTCGGAGCGCGCGGCGCGTGCGGCGAGCCGCCTACCCGGCGGGTTCGAAACCCGTTTCCTGCGGATTCAACGGGAAGCGACGCTTCACTTCGGTGAGCGACGGGCCAGACGTTAAGACGGGACCGACAGATGACGGTATCGAGGAGGTTCGGCACGCGCGGCTTCGGCTTCGCGGGTTCAACCTCCCATGGCTCCGATTGAGCCCACCACCCACCGGGGGGTGCCCGATACTTCGGGCATCCCCCGCGCCCTTTTACTCGTCGAGCCTGGGCACAATCCGGCGTGCAGGCGCAACGCCTAGGGTGCGGGCGTGATGACGGGCTGCAGGTCGTTGCGCTTCGCCCAGTCGGTGAGCTGTTCGAACACGGCCTGGAACTCGGTCGCCTTGGACGTGGCGGCGTACTCGACGCGCGGCGGAATCTCGTTGAAGGCGGTCCGCGTGAGGAGGCCGGCCTTCACGAGCTCGCGCAGCCGGTCGCTCAGGGTGTTGGGGCTCATCTTGAGCTCGTCCTGGATGTGGACGAACCGTCGAGGCCTCGGCTCGGCAAGGAAAAGGTAGAGGATGTCGAGGACGTGGGATTCGCCAAGGAGTCGGAACAGCTCGCCGATCTTGCACCCGCCCGGCGCGGCCTTCGGGACCTGTTTCGGCGGCGTGGCGGCCTTGACGGGCGGCATCGGCCATACTACTGTTGTGGAAGTATTAGTACTATCCACTTGCAAGCGACGAAGCGGCTCCCTCGGTCCCGGCGGCCTCGCATTTCCGGGGGCGCCTTTTTCAATCCGGCGCCTCTTGGCCCCGCCCATGAAGCGCACCGCGCAGGCCGTCTGGCAGGGAACGCTGAAGGAAGGAAAGGGGACGCTCTCGACCGAGTCGGGCGCCCTCAAGACCGTGAACTACGCGTTCACGAACCGCTTCGAGAACACGCCCGGCACGAACCCCGAGGAGCTCGTCGCCGCTGCGCATGCCGGGTGCTTCAGCATGGCCTTCTCGAACAACCTCGCGACCGCCGGGTTCAAGCCGGAACGGATCGAGACGAGCTGCGCAATCACCTTCGAGAAGGACGCCAACGGCTGGGCGATCCGCGAGTCGGCCCTCACCGTGAAGGCGAAGGTCCCCGGCGCGACGAAGGCGCAGGTCGAGGAGAACGCCCAGAAGGCGAAGACGGGCTGTCCCATCAGCCGCGCGCTCAACCCGAGCATCAACGTGACGCTCAACCTCACGGTCGAGGGCACGGGCGGAAACGGAACCGCGAGGACGCCCACGGCGACCACACCCGGCCGACGCTAACCGGGAAGACGCACGTCGAAAGCCGGAAGCGCGCCTAGAAGCGGCGCGGGGGCCCGCGGGAAGGGCCGCGCTCTCGCTCGGGCTCCGCCATGAGGGGTCGGCCGCAGCGGGAACACGGCTGGCCGACGGAGGTCATGCGTTCGCCGAGCGGGACCGTCGTGGCGTGGTCGCGTTCGCAGCGGAGGTAGACGTTGAGGCCGCTCATCGCGAGTCCTCCTCGTTCGTGTTGGCAATCTGCACGCGTTCCCTGCAGCCTCGCCGGTACTTAGACCCTCGTACACCAACGCCCGGGGCCGTTCGAACCTTGCGCGCCGCCGAAAACCCGCGACTACGCCGCACCAACACGACGCCCGCGGCCGGAGTGGAAGAGACGCCGGCGCGAGCGCCTGTGCGTGGCCGCCCGCGCCGGCGATGAAGACCCTACTGCGTGAGCAGGTTGAGCCCGACGCCCCGGATCGCGATCGCCTCCGACGTGTCGTCGAAGTTCACGCGCAGGTCGAGGAGCAGCGCGCCCGCCGCGGCGTCGACCGTCGTCTCGGCCGAGTCGACGCACACGGGGCCCGGAGCGGTGAGGTCCGTCCCGTCGTCGAGCATGACGAGCGCGAACTGGGGCGGGTCCTGCACCTGCGCGAGCCGGATCTGCGTCACGAACGCGGCGCTCGACGAAAGCTCGTAGCAGAGGCGTACGCCCTTCACGATCGTGTTGGGGGGAGCGCTCACGCCCATGTGGACGACCTTGATGCCGCCCGACGAGCCCCAGTCGCCGAGCGTCGTCGACTGGATGACGAGCGCCGTGAGTCCACCCACGACCGCCGCCGACGTCGCGTCGTACGACGTCGTCACGTCCGCGCTTCCGGGAAGGAGATCGAAGTGGTTGAGCCACACGATCCCCGGCCGCCTTGCGGGCGGCGCCGCGCCGACGAGCGATCCCACGACCGCGACCGCGAGGAGCGTTCCCACGGTCGCCCATGCCATCACTACCTTCTTGTTTGCCATTACCTACACCACTTCCCCGCGTCCGCGACGCGGATGGCCCGAGGCAGGCCTGCGCCTCGATTACCGGGTTGGGTCTGGCGCGCGAAAACAGGGTCGTGCAAGGTGCGGCGCCGAGGGGCCGTCGGCGTGGAATCCGCGACGGCTTTCCCAGAACGGCCGCCGTTAAGGCGCCTTGCGTCGGAACGCCTTGCACACGTGGATTGGCCACTCGGCCGGCCCGTCGAGACCCGAAACCTCGCCGTGGTCGCTGCGGCGGTCGAGCTCGAGGAGCTCGGGGAAGTCCGCGATGAGCTGGCTCGGCTTCGAGTACCCGTAGTCGCCGGGCCGGAAGCCGGGGACGATGCGGCGGAACTCGCGAAGGAAATCGTCGAGGATGACCGGCTCCCCCGTCGGGGAGGCCCGGTTGAAGGCGAGCATGAGCTTCTGGCCGAACTCGTTGCGGAGCTTCTCCTCCTCAGGCGTTGGCGCGGGAGCGGGGGGAGCGGGCTCCGTCTTCGCGGCGGGCGGCGGCGGGGCCCGCGGCGGCTCCGGGATCCCCATCTGCGCCTGGCGCGCGCGGCCGGCGTCCGTCGTTCGGTACAGGATGAGTTCGCCGTGGACGAGGTTGAAGGGGACGCGCCGCGTGCGGTCCGTGATCCAGGGGTACCGGCCCTGGTACTCTTCGTACGTGTCGTTGCTCAGCACCGGCGCGTTCTTGCGCGAGGCGAACTCGAGGATGGCCTCGTCGCCGGGTACGCCCTTTGGCGCCTGGACGACGAAACCCTCTTGGTACCATTTCTCGAACTTCTGCCGCTCGCCTTCGGGGAAGCGGTGGCGAAGCGACGCATCGACGAACACGACGGGCCCGTAGCCGAGCTTCACGAGTTCGTCGTGGACGTGCTTGATGTTCTCGATCGTGGGCTTGCCGTTGACAAGGCGCTGCATCGCGACGTTCGACCCGTCGACGACGATGGGCCCGGCGGGCGCCGGCTGCGGCTCCTTCACGATCGTCGGCTGCGGCGCCGCCTTCGCCTTGGGCGACGGCCGGCCGCCGCCACGCTGGGCGGGCGCTTTGGGACGCGCGGCCTGTTTCTTGGCGGCAGAAGGTCGTCGGGAAGGGGCTGGTTGGGGCTTCTTGGCGGGCATAAGGTTCGGGGCCGGCGCGGCTCGGAGAGAGAGGGTTGTTCTTATTGCGTGCGGTCCGAAAGGGGCCTTTTTGGGGCCTTTTGCCCGTTCGACGTTTGTTCCCGAACGGGTATGGTGCAAGCCCCTAATCGAGGATTCAAGGAAGGTAACAGACCCTCATGACACGCACTCACGCGCCCTTCTGGGCGCCCTCCGGAAACGCCCGCCAGGACCCAGACGAGTCCCTTGAGACGCGCGACACGACGGCGTGGCTGTTCAACGCCGTCCTCATCGTGCTGGGGACCGCCGCCGCCGTCGGCTGGTTCTTCCAGTAGGGCGCCCGCGGGGCCGGAGAGCGCCGGTTAATTACCCCGTCCGGTCTTGCGCCTCGCGTCCCATGAGGAAGAAACTCGTCCCCGGCGAGAACGCGGCCGAACTTCCCGCCCTACGGCGCTTCGACGAGGAAACGCACCCTTCCCTTCCGGTGGCCTCCCCGCCCTCCACCATGGTCCATCCGGAATCCCTTCGCCTTCGCATCGAGGCGCCCCCGAGCGCGACCCATCTTCCGGCGATGGACGGCTTCGTGGCGCAGGCCCCCCCGATGCTCGCCCGCGGGTCGCCACCGCCGAGGCCTCCGCGCCGGCCCGACGCGTTCCCGCCCGCCCTGGGACCCCGATCCATCCGGACCGAGCTGCCAGCCCTGGGCGCCTTGGCCTCCGCGACGGCCGCCTCGAGGCCCGGCGGCCCCGAGTCGCCGCGCGCGACCGGGACCACGACGCTTGGCATCACGACGAAGGACGCCGTCGTCCTCGGCACCGACCACCGCGCGAGCGCGGGCGGCCTCGTGAGCCACATGGACACCCAGAAGCTCTTCATGATCGAGCCGCACCTCGGGATGACGATCGCCGGGCTCGTCGGCGACGCACAGGAGCTCGTGCGCGTCCTCAAGGCCGAGGCGCGCTTCTACGCGATGAAGCACGAGCGACCCATCCCCGTGAAGGCCGCCGCGACCCGGATGGCGAACCTCCTCAACGCGAGGAAGTTCAGCCCCTACGAGGTCGCGCTCATCGTGGGGGGCACCGACCGGCACGGCCCACGCGTCTTCAGCCTCGACGAGGCCGGCGGGAGCATCCCCGACAAGTGGACGACGACGGGCTCGGGAAGCCGCTTCGTCTACGGCGTCCTCGAGGACCGCTACCGCGACGACCTCACGCTCTCCGACGCCGTCGACCTTGCGATCCACGGGTTGAACGCGGCCACGCACCGCGACTCCGGG
>JACPAO010000145.1 GCA_016180755.1 Methanobacteriota archaeon | reverse complement strand
CACGGGCGGAACGTTCGTCGTCACGGCCCGCATCTCCAACGGGGGACTCCCGCCCACGCCGACCGGGACGTCCCTCACCGTGGAGTTCTTCCTCGACTCCAGCGGGACGCCGTTCCACTCCTTCGTGTACGCACCGTTCCTCGCGCCTGGGGCCTCGTTCACGACGTCGAACCCGGCGCTGTCGATCGCCCAGGGGACGCACACGGTCCGCGTCGAGGTGGAGGCCTCTTCGTCCTTCCTGGAGGCCGGCTACACGAACAACGTTGGGAGCGAGTCCTTCGTGATCGCGCCGGGCACGGCCGACCCGGGCTCGGCCTTCGAGGACGGGAACGACGATGGCCTCTACAACCCGTACGTGGCAAGCGACACGCTGCTCGCGGCCTCCGCTGTGACCGACGGAAAGCACACGGCCACGGGCAAGGGCCTCGTCATCCCGGCCTCCGTCGGCACGATCACCTCGAGCAGCCAGAACATCGAGTTCGTCGCGACCAGGAAGCTCCACATTGGCACGTGGCTCGAGACGACGAACGCCAAGCAGATCATCCTGACGGCTGGCACCGACCTCAACCTCACGGGCTCGGTCCGCGTCCGCAGCGACCACGACCTCACCGTCACGGGCGGCACAAGCGTCGACATCTCGGGCGACACCCTGGACACGGACAACGACGACATCCTCGTCGCCGCGACCACGGGGCCCCTGCGCGCCACCGGGACGCTCTTCTACCTCGCAGGCTTCGGCAGCGAACCCGACAAGATCACGCTCACGAGCGGCGGCCTCGTCGACCTCTACGCGGCCGTCCTCGTCGGCGACAACGACTTCTCCATCACCTCGAACGGACCCCTCAACCTCAAGAGCGCGAACCTCGACTCGGGCGACGACATCGAACTCTCCGTGACGTTCCTCACCAACAACATCTACGTGCAAGGCGTGACCATCAACGACGACAACGATTGCGCGGACGTCGCGCAGAGCGTCGTCCCCGTCGGCACCGAGGCTTCGGGCCGCGTGGAGGAGCCGGGTTCCCCATGTTGAGGCCACGTCTTCGCGCACGGGATGATGCCGTCTCGACGGTCGTCTCCGCCGTCCTCGTGTTCGCACTCGTCCTCATGGTCGTCGCAGTCTACACGTCGACCATGGTCCCGGACCAGGTCTCCGCCTCCGAAGCCCGGCACATGCGGCGCGTTTCGAGCGGTCTCGGCGACCTGGCGACCCAGTTGGCGACCACGGCGTCCCTCCAACGGGAGGGCGAGTTCAGCGCCCAGGTCGACCTCGGCACGGCCGGCATATCATCGCTGAGCTTCTTCGAGTCGTCCGGGACGCTGTCGATGGAGCCCGGGAGCTTCTTCGCCAACTTCCTGTGCGAAGGCCCCCGCGTGATCGCGAGGGACGGGCACGCGAGCCCGGGGTCCTCGTTCGTCGCCCTGGGCGGGGCCCCGGTCGAGTTCCAGAGCCTCCCCGTCGCGCAGCTTTCCATCGACTCGTACACGTTCGGCGCGACCGATGACACCGCGACGCTCGCCATAACAAGCGGAGGCAATGCTGTCGCGACCGTGACGTTCACGCTCGTCTCCTCCACCACGTCCATCCGCGTCACGACGTACGACGGCGCCTCCCGGGTCGTCGTCGACCAGCCGGTCGCGACCAACCTGGGCGCCACCATCGACTCCTTCGTGCTCGACGCCCTGGACCCGGCCTTCGGGTTCGCGTCGCTCCTTGCGGACAGCCAAGGGCCGTTCCTGCTCACCAGCACCACGACCACCGCTGCCGTGCAATTCTACGGGGCCTTCTGGACGGAGGACGGGACCCTCGACGTCGAGGGCGAGGGCCGCGACCTGCCCCTCGGCTTCCAACGCACGGTGAACCCCTCGGCGCTCGTGTTCCGGTCGTCGAACGCGCAGTTCCTCGAGCAGACCTACAGCCTCGAGGGCGGGGCCGTCGTACTCGCCCAGGAACGCGGCCAGTACCTTTCGCTCGCGCCGTTCTCGATCACGACCGCTGCCGGGCAGAACCTCCTGCGACTGTCGCTCCTCAACCTCACCGGCGAAGGGCAAGTGGCCGGGTCGCACCGCGCCACCATCTCGGCGACCGTCACGGATCCCACGATCTCGATCCTCGAATGCACGCCTCCCACGATCCTCGTGAGCTCCGCCTACCCTGAGGCCTGGTACGCGACGTGGACGGACGCGCTGTCCGCCGCCGGCCTCGCGGAATCCCAGGCGACGCTCCTGGACGAGCTCGTCGAGGTGCGCCTTACGGGGACCTGGATCGTCGTGTTGGAGGAGGCGCACGTAAATGTTCGAATCAGTTAGGGGAAACCCGATGGAGGGGGGCCGTGACCGCAACGGGGGGGCCGAAGGGCGATGTCCCACGGGCGTCGCGGACCTCGACGAGATCCTCGAGGGCGGCTTCCCGAGAGGCAACACCATCCTCGTCGCCGGAGGAAGCGGGATCGGGAAGACGACGCTTGGCTTCCAGTTCCTTTGCGACGGCGCGAAGCGCCGCGAGCCAAGCTGCTTCATCAGCGTCACCGAACCCACGATGATGCTGAAGCGGAACATCGCCAACTTCCGGTTCTTCAAGCCCGAGTACGTCGATCCCGCGCGACTCACCCTCCTCGACCTGCGCGCCATCGCCCTTCGCATGGGTTTGCAGGACGGCATGTTCCAGCCCACCGAGCACGTAACCCTCGTCGACACGCTCCAGCAAATCGCGCGCGAACTCAAGCTGAAACGCCTCGTGATCGACTCCATGACGGCCATCTGCCAGTGGCTCCATGACCCCGTCCGGATCCGCGACTTCGCGTTCCGGCTCGGACTCGCCTTGAGCGAACTCAATTGCACGACGCTGCTAACGTCGGAGACGCCCCCGCGGGAGCTGCGGTTCTCGAACTTCGGCGTCGAGGAGTTCATCTCGGACGGAATCGTGTTCTTGTGCGAGGAGGAGCACGGCCGTCAGCTCGCGCGCACGATGCAGGTCATCAAGATGCGCGGGACGGCCCACGATCGCTCGAAGCAGTACATGATGCTCAGCCGCGACGGGATCTCCTTGTCGAGCAAGCTTCGCCTGGACAGCCTGGCGCGGAAAGGCGTCACCTAGGAATTACAAAAAAAACAACCATGGAGGTCCCACCCTACGCGTGGGCGGTGGCCTTGTGGCTCTCGGTCGCGCGCCGCACCGACTCGAGGAAGCGCTCCTTGACGAAGCCGACCTTGGAGAGGTAGTCGGTTGCGCCCGCCTTCATCATCTCGACCGCAAGCGACTCGTCGCCCATTCCGGTGAACACGACGACGGGCGTGTGGCGGTCCTTCACGCGGAACCAGCGGAGGAAGTCAAGCCCCGACATGTCGGGAAGGAGGTGATCCAAGACGAGGCAGTCGAACCGGTCGCCCTCGAGGGCCCGCCGCGCGGACGCGGCGTCCACGGCCTCGCGGATCTCGTACGGGACCTTGGACAGCTCGAGGAGCTTGCGCAGAAGGCTACGGATGACCGGGTCGTCGTCGATGACGAGCACTTTCGCTGCGGAACGTGACGTCGGAGACATCCGGGTCGTATGCGATTCTCCCTCCTAGTAGTTAATATGGGTTTGTCCGCGAAAGGGTCCGCGCCCGAACGTATTTGAAGCGGACGTGTCCAATCCACCCACGGCACCGGACACCCGTGTGCATCGAGTCGTTCACATGCCCGCGACCAAGCCTGAGCCTTCGCTTCTGTCGACCGGCATGCGGCAGCTCGACGAGTTCCTCGGGGGCGGCCTCGACCCAGGGAGCCTCATCCTCCTCGTGGAACCGAGCGGCGCCGGCGGGGAGATTTTCGCGAAACAGTTTGCGGGCGGGCCCGCCCCGGCCTCGCCCGGCAGGAGCATGTACTTCAGCACGGAGGAATCGGAGCGCGAGATCGTCCGCGCGCTCGACCGTTTCCACTTCGCCGGCCAGCCCCGCATCCTGAGCCTCTCGGACATCCACGCCCAGCGCGTCCTTCAGACGAAGGGGGCGGGGTCGATGGGCCGGACGCTGCGTCCCGTCGCCACGCAGGAACTCCTCTCCTCCGACTCCGCCGACCTGCTCCAGCGCAGCGGCGCGGTGGGCGAGGACTACCTCGACGAGCTCCTCCGGCCCTACACCTCGGGGGCGCCGCCGACGCGGCTCACCATCCACTCGATCGACTTCTTCCTTGGGCTCTACGGCGCCGACCGCGTCGTCGAGACGCTCACCGCGCTCAAGGCCGCGAACTCCGAGGTCGGCGGGCTCGTCCTCGTCGTGCTCACGAGCAACCCGATGCACCGCGCCGGGACCGAAGGCCAACTCGAGCGGATCGCCGACTGCCTCATCGAACTCGAGTTCCACCGACGCGGCGCCGAGTTCGAGAAGTTCCTCATGGTGAAGAAGGTCCGCAACAAGTACCAGGGCACGGGCGTCGCGCCGTACCAGGTCACGGAGCGGGGCTTCGAGCTCGACAACCTCAACCGGATCATGTGAAGGCGGGCCCTTGGCGGCCGTTCATCCCTGAGTGGGCCCCGGCTCGCCCCATCGCTGCGACCCGCCGCGGCGCCGGCGCCTCAACGTGGCCGGCGAAGGACCACGGCGACGACGGCCGCGAGAACAACAACGGTGAAGGCGAACCCGTCCGTCGATCGGCGGTCCGTCGTCTTGACGGGCGACACGATCCCGGTGCCCGCCTCATGGCCGGAAGGCGACGGCCGCGTCGGCGCCGGGCCGGTCCGCGGCGGAGGCGGCGGGGCGGCGGGCGGGCAGGACCGTGGAGCCACGGAGGGGACGTTTGCGGGTTGGCCCGGGTTCGACGGGTCGTACTCCACGATGCGGTTCTCCGCCCCGTCGATGGCGTCGCGCACGCCGAATACATACGCACGGGCGCCGTCCCAGGCGACGCTCGGAAGGACCGTGATGTCCGGCATCGAAACCGGCGACAGGACGGCCCGGTCCGCGGCCGAGTCGTAGCGGACGATCTGCTTCTGGGTGCCTTCACCGCTTCCCCCGAACACGAAGAACTCACGGCCCGCGTGCACGGCCGCCGCCTTCGACCGGCCACCCGGCAGCCTCGCTCCAACGTCACGGGCCTCGTCGCGGGCGGCGTCGTACCGAAGGATGGCGTTCGTCTGCTGGAACCCTTCAGGATACTGCCGTCCGCCGCCGAAGACGTAGACGCCCTCCCCGTCGCTCGCCCCCGCCGAGCTCGTCGTAGGCGCCGGCAGGGCCGCCTGCATGACCCTGAACTCGCCGGTCGCCGGCGTGAACCGGACGACCTGGTCCGTCATGCCTGTGGGCGAGTCGACGTGGCCCCCGAACAGGAACATGTGCTCGCCGTCCCACGCCGCACCCATGAGCTCCGCCGCGAGGGGCAGGCGTTCCTTGAGCATCACAAGCTCGTTGAGCGCGGGGTCGTAGCGGAGCACCTCGTCGACGAGGCGTCGGGCGATCGCGTCCCAGCCGCCGAACACGTAGACGTGGGTCCCGTCGAAGAGGGCCGCGGGGTTGGCGCGCGGGCCGGGCAGCCGCGATCCGGTGTCGACGACCGCGTCGCGGCACGGCTCGTAGCGGAGGATGGGAAGCCCTGCGGTGCCGGTCGCGCCGAAGATGAACGCGTAACGGCCGTCCCAGGCCGCGGCGGCGCCCTGCCGGCCCTGCGGGAACTTGGCGTCCATGTACCGGGCGTTCTCCGCGGTCGCGGAGGGTAGGAGCAGGGCGATGACCGCGAAGCCGACGAGCGTTCCCCATGCCCAACGGAAGCGGACCATCCGGGACCCCGCCCGCGGAGGCGCGCCATGGCTTATCACGGTTCTCGTGGCGCCGTGAAGTGCGCCGCGGGAGGCCTTCGTGAGCGTTGCCGCCAACCAACCCGCTTACGGGCGCACGCGGGCTTCTTCATGGAGTTCAGGATTGGGGGAATCATGCTCCTCGACCCGCCGCGTCCAACTCGGACCGCCGTCAGACGCGTGGCCTGCCGCCAGCTGCAGGTGACATTGGTTGGGGTCCTGGTCCTCCTCGTTGGGTTGCTGGCCGGATGCGCGCAGCGCTCAATCCGCGACGAGGTCGACGAAAACGAGGACCGCAAGGCACGGGGCTGTCCTTATTCGGAGCTCGGCCAGTACGCGGAGCTCCAGATTAAGACGGCCATCACGGGAACCCTCAATCCAGGCACGTTAGAGCTGAGGCCTGGCCAGAATGGCACGACCAAGTTCGAAATCTCGGTCTGTAAGGTTGGCGGTCCAGCCGAGGTTGAACTGGACCAGTCGATCAAATGGCGGTTGTTCGGGAAGCCGCAGCCGCCGCTCAATCAGACTCCGGAGTTCCTTCAACCGGCTCGCGTCGTCTTCGGGGACGGGCTTTCCAACCGGTCCTTCCACCTGCACGTTATCGTCCCGAACGATTCTCCGCCCGGTTCCTGGTCCGCGCGGATTCTTCCGAGGAACTGGACGGGAACTGTCTCCTTGCAGGCAGTAGAATCCGTGTTCGTCGACAGGGACAAGATTAACTGAGGTTCGGCGGCGGGGACGAAGGACCCTCGTAAGGCCATCAAACCGGCGACTACACGATGCCGCGAAGCTTCACGGCCTCGGACACGCGCTGGATGGCGACGACGTACGCGCCCATCCGCATGTCGATCTTGTGCTTCCCGGACGCGTCGTGGGTCGCCTTGAACGCCTTCGTGAGCTTGTCGTCGAGGCGCTTGTGGACCTGCGCCTCGTCCCAGTAGTCGCTCGTGATGTTCTGCACCCACTCGAAGTACGAGACCGTGACGCCGCCCGAGTTCGCAAGGAAGTCCGGGATGACGAGGACGCCGTTCTTGTAGAGGACCTCGTCCGCTTCCGGCGTCGTGGGGCCGTTTGCGAGCTCGAGCTGGATCTTCGCCTTGACGTTCTTCGCGTTCTTCGACGTGATCGCGTTCTCGATCCCGGCTGGGATGAGGACGTCGACGTCGAGCGCGAGGAGCTCGTCGTTCGTGATCTTCTTCGTTCCCGGGAACCCGACGACCGTGCCGTTCTTCTCTTTGAACGCGAGGACCTTCTCTGCGTCGAGGCCCTTCTCCGAGTAGATGCCGCCCTGGCTGTCCGAGACCGCGACGACCTTCGAGCCGTGGAGCTCCCGCACGAGCTTCGCGGCGAAGTAGCCCGCGTTCCCGTAGCCTTGGACGGCGACCGTCGCCTTCGCGAGGTCGAGCTTCTTGACGCGCGCCGCCTCGCGGAGGATGTACATGCCGCCGCGGGCCGTCGCGTCGCCGCGCCCGACCGAGCCCCAGAGCCCGAGGGGCTTGCCCGTGATGAAGCCCGGCACGTTGTAGCCACGGATGACGCTCAACTCGTCCATCATCCACGCCATGATCTGGGGCGTCGTGTACACGTCGGGCGCCGGGATGTCCTTCTCCGGGCCCACGATCTGCGCGACCGCGCGGACCCATCCGCGAGAGAGACGCTCGAGCTCCCCCGGGGAGAGCTTCTTGGGGTCGCAGATGACGCCGCCCTTTCCGCCGCCCAGGGGGAGGTCGGCTACGGCGCACTTCCACGTCATCCAGGCGCTGAGCGCCTTCACCGTGTCGGCGGTCTCCTCGGGGTGGTAGCGGATCCCGCCCTTGGCCGGCCCGCGCGCGTCGTTGTACTGGCTGCGGAACCCAATGAACGTCGTGGTCTTCCCGTTGTCCATACGGACCGGGATCGTGACCTGGAGGAAACGCTGGGGCTCGCGTAGGTACTGATGGAGGTTCGCGTCGAGCTTCATGATCGAGGCGGCCTTGTCGAGCTGCGCTTGGGCGATCTTGAACGGGTTGAGTTCTTCGGCCAAAAAGGGCACCACCGGGGGCGACGGGGGCGCCCAAAAGGGGGTCTGCTAAAAAGGTTTCCCAAGCCGAGCGAGCCGTTCGCTAGCTGTCCGCATAGGACGGGTCCTTGATCGCGTTCGCGTTGAACGTGAACTTCGTCGGGTAGCCGAGCAATCCGTTGGCGCTGACCGTGCTCACGTCCGGCTGGTCGTCTCCTGGATAGAAGCCCCAGTTGGACGAGGACTGGTAGAATTGGTCGGCCTCCTCGGGCGCGACCGGAATCGTGAAGGTCAACTTGTTCCCGCTTCGCGTGCCGGGGGCCTTCTTGAGGTACTTCTGGGTCTCGCCGGGCGGGATGTTCGCGGGTTTGTACCAGAGGTTCCACTCGACCAGGCTCGTGGACCCCAGGTAGGTGTGCGTCCAGGTCATCTCGCCTTGGATCTCCTTGGTGCCCGGCGGAACGAACATGCCCTTGCCGGGTCGCACGCCATAGTCGCTGTTCGGCGGGGCGCTTGGCATGCTGCACCCGAGGCAGGCGTAGTCGAAGGCTTGGTTCTTGAGCACCGGAGCGGTCGAATTCGTCCCCCAGAAGTCTCGATGCGCGGGCTCGAAGGGCACGACGCCCTTGTGCGCGATGACCTCAAACTGGACGGGGCCGCCCTGGAAGACCGGTTGCCCGGCGGGCGCGTAGGCGTCCGTGTAGGGCAAGGCGAGCCAGAACTGCCAGTTCGTAAACGCCTGGTGCCCGGGGTCGGCCTCGTTCGGGAAGATGGCGATGCGGATTGGGTCCGCGGGCCCGCGCGGCAGGAACCGCTGCGGGGGCGGAATCAGGACGTCGGTCCGCGGGATGTTGTTGGCGATGCGAAGCCCGAGTTCCTTGGGTGCCTGCCCCGTCGTCGTCCATTTGAGCGTGACTTCGACGACGCTCGTGCCCACGGGAATCGGTTTCCGGACGTCGATCGGAATGGGCGTCTCGCAGACCATGAACTCATCGAGCCCCGTGCACGTCCAGGAGCCGGTTGCCTGGCCAAGTTCGGGCGCGCCCGTGCACGTCGTCGCGTACGCACACGTCCAGGGAAGGAACGAGAAGCTCTGAACGAGTTGGGTGTCGGCGTCCCCCCAGTTGCCGTGGACGTGGGGCTTGCCGTTGCCCGCCTTGGCGATGGCGTAGGGGAGCGTGATGTTGAGCCGCGTCACTTGGCCGGCATGGACGGTGACGGGTTCCTCGAACGGGAGGAACTTCTCGGCGTCGATCCGCATCGTGAAGGTGCCGGCGGAAACGTTCGTGAACGCGAAGGTCCCGGCCTTGGAGCTGCGCTGGAACTGGTTGGTGCCGAGGAGGGAGACGTGCGCCCCGGCGATCGGCAGTCCGGTCTCGTCCGAGAGCCGGCCTTGGATCTCGCCGCGGCCGGCTTCCTTGAGGTCCTCGCGTTCCTCGTACGTCACGTTCGCGGTCGGTTCGGGCGGCTTCGACTCGTCCGCCTGTTCCACCTTGGTGCTCGATTCCCCCGTGAGGCATCCGCTGAGGGCGGCGGCCGCCAGCATCGCGACGGCCAAGGCGGGCACGAGGCGTCGGGGGCGGCGAGGAAGGGCGACGAGCGCAAGCGGCAGAAGCGCGACCGCGGCGACGGCGAGCGAGGGGCCGTCGCCCGCCTCGGGGGGCAGAAGGATGAGGGTTTGGGGAAGCGCCTGGAAGGAGGGCCGGTCGGCGAACGCCTGCGCGTGCTCGAGGAAGTCGGGCGTCGCCATGGCCTCGGAGCCGGAGGTCACCATGCGGCCCTGCTCGAGGTAGATGGTGCCGGCCAAGGGGTCGGTGTCGTAGTAGCGGAACTCGACGTAGGACTGGTAGGCTCCGGCGAGGCCGATGGAGAAGTCGGCGGTCCCGCCGTACCGGATCACGCGGACGGTCAGTGCCTGGCCTTCTGTGAGCGTCGGCGCCTCCGACCGGAACGAGAACGGAAGCTTCGTCCAAGTGCCCGTCGAAACGGCGGCGTGGTAGGCGACGATGGCGCCGCCCACGAGACGTTCGCCGCTTCGGACCTCGACACGGTACGTGCCGGTGTCAAGGCTCTGGCCGGAGGCGGCCGCGGCCTGGGCGACGCTATGGGTGACGAACACGACGCCGAACACGTTCACGGAGAGGTTGAGGTAGTAGTTTCGGTCGAGGGCGGACGTCGTCTTGAAGTCGTACGCAACCCCGCCTTGGCCCTGCAGGGCTGCGACGCGGCGGGACGTACCCGACGCGAGGTCCGTGTTCGCCTTGAACTGCGTCGTGGACGATGCGTCTGGTGCGTTGAGGGACAGGAACGGGCCGTCCGTCTCCGACCGGGCCTCGAGGGTCGCGACGAGGCGGTTGTTCCATTCGTCCGGGATCTCGATCGTGGGCGCGACCGTGTGGCATCCCGAGGCCCCCAACAGGAGGAAGAGGGGGGCGAGGAACGCGGTGCCCCTGAGCGCGGCCTTGCCCCAAGCAACCCCGGATGCCGTCGTAGATGCCCCCGTCGTGGCTACGACGAGGACTCGGCGTATTTAGGATTTATGCGCCAATGCCGCCCCGGGGCCGGGTTTCCGCGGGGGATTCCGCGGCTTTCGGCCACCCAAACCCGGATGAGTCTCGAACGATATCGGCGCCACGACATGCCGGAGGACGCGCCCCATCCGACCCGGGAGCCCATCGCCGTCATCGGCGTCGGGTGCGTGCTCCCGGACGCCCCGGACGTGGCCTCGTTCTGGCGGAACCTCCTTGCCGGACGGTCGAGCATCCGCGAGGTCCCGACGGAACGATGGGACCCGGCGCTCTTCTACTCACCCGAACGAAACGGCAAGGCGCGCACCTACTCCAAGATCGGCGCGTTCGTCTCGGGTTTCGGCCTCGACCCTCGCCGGTTCCGGATCCCGCCCAACGTCCTCAAGTCCGTCGACCCGAGCCAGCTTTGGGCCCTCGCCGCGACCGACCAGGCCTTCCGCGACTCGGGCTACGACGCGCGGCCGTTCGACCGGTCGCGGTGCGCCGTCATCGTCGGAGCGTGCGGCAGCGAGGAGATGCGCACCCCGACGGCCCTGCACGTGATGATCCCGGCAGTCATGGACGAGCTTTCGAAGACGCCAAGCTTCCAGGCGCTTCCCCCTACGGCCCAGGCGAACCTCTTGAGGGAGTGGGAGGAGCGCGCCCTCCATCGGTGGCCCAACGTCACCGAGGACTCGATGACCGGCGAACTAAGCAGCCTGGTGGCCGGCCGCATCGCGAACCAGTTCAACCTCACGGGCAAGAGCTTCACGACGGACGCGGCGTGCGCCTCCAGCATCGCCGCCGTGGACGCGGCGGTCTCCGGCCTCAGGACGGGCGAGTTCGACCTGGCGGTCGTGGGAGGCTCCGACCACAACCAGGCGGTCAGCATGTACGTGAAGTTCGCCCGGCTCGGGGCGCTGAGCGCAACCGGCAGCCACCCCTTCGACGAGCGGGCCGACGGGTTCGTGATGGGCGAGGGATGCGCCATCTTCCTGCTCAAACGCCTCTCCGACGCACGACGCGACGGCGACAAGGTCCGCGCGCTCATCCTGGGCGTCGGCTCAAGCAGCGACGGAAAGGGAAGGTCCCTGACCGCCCCGAGCGTCGACGGCCAGGCCCTGTGCCTCGAGCGTGCGCTGCGGAGCGCCGGCGTCTCCGCCGACAGCATCGACGTGGTCGAATGCCACGGGACCGCGACGCCGCTGGGTGACGCGGTCGAGGTCGAAGCCCTGCGCCGCGTGTACGGGGCCGCGCGGCCGCTCACGTTGGGCTCCGTGAAGTCGAACATCGGACACCTCAAGGGGGCCGCCGGCGCGGCTGGGCTCCTCAAGGCCATCCTGACGCTGGAGCACGGAGTCATCGCGCCGCAGTCGGGCTTCACCGCGCCCAACCCGCGGCTGGGGCTCGACGGCTCGCGGTTCGTCGTCGCCCGCGAGGCCACACGTTGGCCTGGGAGCGGCCGCCCGCGGCGGATGGCGGTGAGCAGCTTCGGGTTCGGCGGCACGAACTTCCACGCCGTTCTCGGACAGGCGCCCGACGTCGCCGCGCGCGACACTCTCCGGGCCCCGGAGGCCGAACCCCGCGCGCTCGTCCTGTCGGAGGTCGCGAAGGCCTCCGGCTACCCCGCGGCCGTGCTCACGCCCGAACTTCGGCTCTTGGCCGACCTGGGTCTCAGCGAAGCGCAGCGCACGGCGGTCCTGGACGCCGTCCTCGTGGGGCTCGGCGTCGAACGAAACGGCCAAGCGCCGCCATCCACGATCCGCGACCTTCTCGCCCTCGCTCCTGCGCGCCCGGAACGAGCGGCTTATCAACCGCCACCGGCCTCGTCCCGGACTTGATGGCGGACACGGCGCTGCCGAAGTGGTTCGGACGCCTCGAACGCGCGCCCGCCTGGACGTTCATGGCCGCCATCGGCGGCATCGTGGCCGTCCTCATCGGCGGGAGCGCGCTATCGGACAGATTCTACGCGGGGTTCGTTGAACCCTACCTCTGGGGCCCCATCGTCACGGACGGAGGCTACAACACCGTCAACACGGGCCTCGTCGTCGTGCTCATCCTCCTCCTCGTCGGCTGGACGCGGGCCCTCCTCGCGAGGTTCGGCCAGCCGGTCGACCGCGAGCTCGTCATCGCTAGCA
>JACPAO010000144.1 GCA_016180755.1 Methanobacteriota archaeon | reverse complement strand
CCCTGGGCGCCGACGCGGTCGTGATGGTCGAACACACCTCCGTCGATGGCGACGCGGTCACCGTCCAACGCGGCGTCCGCGCGCGGGAGAACGTGAGCCCCCGCGGCGGCGACCTCCGCTCGAGCGACATCGCCGTCGCTCGGGGCTCGGTCATCCAGGCCCCGCGCACCGCCGTCCTTGCCGCGCTCGGGCTCACGACCGCGAACGTCCACGACCGGCCCCGTGTCCTCCTCCTCTCGACCGGCACCGAGCTGCGCACGCCAGGCGAGACGCTCGAGCCGGGCCTCATCTACGACTCGAACTCCCCCGCCCTCACGGCGCTCCTCACCGCGCACGGGGCGCGCGTGGAACGCGCCGGCATCATCCCCGACGACGAGCGGCTCATGCGCGACGCCCTGCGGCGGGGCGCCGGGTACGACCTCGTCCTTGTGACGGGAAGCTCGAGCGCCGGCGAGCGGGACTACCTCGTCGACGCCGTCCACGAGCTCGGCACGGTCCGGTTCCACGGCGTGAACGTCAAGCCCGGGAAGCCGCTTCTCCTCGCCGAGGTCCAAAGCGTACCCATCCTGGGCCTCGCCGGGAACCCCGCCTCCTGCCTCCTCATGGCCCACGTCCTCGTCGCCCCCGCCCTCCGTCGCTTCCAACACCTTCGCCCGATGGCGGCGGCCCCCGTCACGGCGAAGCTCGGCCACGACCTTCCCTCCCCCAAGGGCAAGCGGCACTTCGCGCCCGTTCGCGTCACCGGCGGCGAGGCTCAGAGCGTGTACAAGGAGAGCGACGCCACGACGAGCCTCTCGAACGCGGACGGCTACATCGAAGTCGCGGAGGACGTCGAGATGGTGCCGCGCGGCACGCTCGTCGAGATCCAACCCTTCTGAGCCGCAGGGAAGGGACGCGAAAGGTTTTACCACCCCGCCCCTGCTCCCCCACCCCAATGAGCCTCCCGCACGTCCTGGCCCTGTTCGGGCCCATCGGCACCGGCGAACTCGTGTTCATCATCATCCTCATCATCATCCTCTTCGGTGCCCAGAAGATCCCCGACCTCGCCCGGAGCCTCGGGAAGGCCCAACGGGAATTCAACCGCGCCCGCGAGGAGCTCGAGAACGAGCCCGCCTCGCCCACGAGCTCCGACGAGGACCGGCTGCGCAAGGCCGCGCAGGACCTCGGCATCAACCCGAGCGGCAAGACCACGGACGAGCTCCGCCAGGCGATCGCGGAGAAGGTCGGCGGCCCGACCTACAAGTCCCCGTGAACGGCCAGGAGCCCAACGTCCGCACGGACTCCAATCGACCGCACCCCGTTGCTCACGCCGCGTGTTCATGCTTCGCTTTCCCATTCTGCACTGCGCAGGGGGCCCCGCAGGGTTGTTTATGCGCAAATTTATAGGCATAAATACAGTAGCTTATGCGCAGACTTATGCGCAAAACCATGGGAGGAATGGCCGTCACGTCGGCGACTTTGCAGCGCCCCCGGCCGGCCGAGCGGCTGGACCAGCAGGTGCAGAGTCTGGACATGACGGCCGACGCCGAGCGACGCCTTCGGCGAGAGTCTTTGGCCCGCAACGCCTATGGGACTGCGAGCATCGAAGGCAACTCCCTCTCGTTGGACGAAGTGCGGAGTCTTCTCGCGAAAAGCCCAACGCCGTCCAACCGGCTGGAACCGGATGAGAGGGAGATCCTTCGGCACGCCAAGCTTGTCGACGGTCTTGCCGAGGTTCGGCCTCCAGTCTCGGTCGAGGATCTGTGCCACATCCATGCCGAGTATTTCCGGGGAATCCTGCCCCGCGCGGGCGCCTTGAAGAAGGCCCCAAACTTCGTTGGAAACGCGCGCAACGACACCGTCCACTTCATCCCGACGGCCCCGCCGCAAACGGCGGCGGAGCTCCGCCGGGCGTTGGCGTGGTATCACTCCGCGGCCGAGCACCCCGTCGTCCGGGTCGCGCTGTTCTTCCATGAATTCCAAAGCATCCATCCGTTTCCGGACGGGAACGGGCGACTTGGCAGACTCCTCGCCACCATCCAGTTGTTCCATGCCGGCTACCGCGGCGTGCGGCTGGCCCTCGTCGACTACGCCATCAATGAATCGCGCGACGAATACTACGCTGCACTCGATGCAGCCCGCGGCCGGGGATGGGATCGAACCCCTTGGCTGGAGTTCTTCGTCGGAATCGTCCACGAGGCCTACGGGTTGGTCCTCCGCCGGGCTCTCCTTCAGGCGCAGCTTCCCACGGGGCTCAACGAGCGCCAGGTCCGGATCGTGGAATGGGCGGCCCGCATCTCCCACGCGGATCCCCGCAGGGCGTGGAAGCTTGCGGATGTTCACGAAGCCGTGCCGACCACCCCGCGACGGACCCTGACGGCAGACCTCTCCTTGTTGGTGGGAAAGCGCGTCCTGGAGCGCGAAGGGCAACGAAAGGCGGCGCGTTACCGTTTGACGGCCTCGATGCGGAGAGGTCGCGCCGCTTGAGGTGTCCCGGAAGTTTCGAGGGCCTGGCAGAGCCTTGGGCAACGGCGCACCGCTGTGCCTGCGAATCAAGGCCCGGGTCGGGATTCTGGAACTAGGGTACCGGCAAGTCCATTCCGGGCGCCCAAGGAACCCTTAAGAACGCCCTCCCCCCTAGACAGAGCCATGGGTGGCACGCTCTCTCCCCAGCAGTGGCTTCGCACCGGAATCCTCCTTGGCGCCTTCGTCCTCGGGCTCGTCTCGCTGTTCACGCCGTGGTGGACGGTCGCGGTGGAGGTGGGCAGCTCCCAGGATGACTCGAGCGCCCGCCCCTACGACGCCGGCGACTTCAAGGACCGCACGGACGACGACGGCGAGACGAAGGGAATCACGACCGAGACCATCCTGACCGGCGTCTTCCTCACGTTGTCCCTTCTGGCCGTCCTCGCCTACCTGGTCCTCGAGGCCCTCCCCCTGGCGGGGAAGGCGTTTCCCGCGCTCTACAAGATGGTCGCGGCCGGCGTCGCGGTGCTCTTCGGCGCCGTCGCGGTCATCTACACGGCGACCGCCTGGCCCTCGGGAGCGGACATCGGCGGACTCGGCTTCTTCGACTCCTTCCAGAGCGAAGGCTTCTCCGGCTTCGGCGTGAACACGCCGGGAACGACGCTCACGACCTACGCCGGCTTCGGCTGGTACGTCGGGATCCTCGCGACCGTCGTCCTTCCGGCGGCGGCGTTCGTCCACGGCCTCGTGAAGCCCGAGGCGGCCGCGCCGACGACGCCTCCCCCGCCGCCTGCTCCGCGCCTCGCGGAACCCGTGATGAGCGCCGCCCCTCCGCTTCGGACCCCCAAGCTCACGGAGGCGCGCAGCGTCGCCCGGCGGCCCGCTGCCCGCAGGAAATAGCTGGACGCGGACCCCTCCCGGCCCCCCTCTTAAGGGCCATGGACGAATCGTCTAGAACCATCCTTCCGGGCCCCTATATCCCCCGCCGGCCCAGCCATGTCCTAGGTGAAAACGCATGGCACACACCCTGCAGACCCCCCGGCTCGTGCCGGGGACCGAACTCGACATGGCCTGGGCGGGCCCCGCCCCGTTCCTCGACCCCTTCGCCCGCCAGCGGCGCTCCAAGGCGGTGCGCGCATGAAGGCCCTCACGCTCGGCCTCGCCGCCGTCCTCCTCGTCGGCCTCACGATCCCCTTCGCCGTGGCCGAACCGGACGACCGGCCCGCGGCGCGGGACGCGCGCAAGCCGGACCGGGACCTACCCGCGGAGAAGCGCCGCGACGCCGGCCGCACGAACTTCACCATCTCGATCACGGCCACCGGCCTCGACCGCGACAACCGGACCTACACGCTCGAGGCGAGCGGTGAAGGCGTCGGGAAGGCGCGCCAGGGCGAAAACCGCAGCGGCCTCCACGGGTTCGCCCGGCTGCACGTGCGCATCCTCGACGAGAACGGCACCCTCGTGAAGGAGGGGGACGTCCGCGTCCACGTCGTCATGATCCAGAAGGACGACGGCGTGAAGTGGGAGCTCTCGAGCTTTATGCGCACCCCCAAGGGCCTCCCGAAGCTCGCCCTGCGCGGCCACAACGGCACGGTCGTCGATGACGTCGCGGACCTGGAAGGCCACGGCTTCGCCCTCTTCAAGCCGGACGACGCCGAGAAGCGCGTGCGGCTGAAGCTCGACGCGGTCGTAGAGATCGCCAAACAGTGAAGGCACCACCCGCCACCCACCCCGCCGGGGGACCCCGACCCGGGCCCCCGGCTCCTTTCTCCCCAACCTTCATCCGTAGCGCCCCAAATCCCCCGGCCGTGGGGGTCACCGGCGGCTTCTGGCTCATCTTCGCGACGAGCGTCGGCGTCTTCGTGCTCGCCGCGAAGACCCACGGCCGCCAGATCCGCCTCGAACGCGAGCTCCACGGCTACATGGACGCCACGTTCGGGAGGGAGAACCCGCCCTTCGTCGAGGCGCTGTGGAAACGCGACCGGATCCGCTTCTGGGTCAACGTGGCGCGCTTCTCCCCGTTCTTCGTCTTCGGGTTCAGCGTCTGGGCGGCGAACGGCCTCCGGCTCCCCGGGACGCAGGGGGCCCCCGGCCTCCTCGACCTCGTCGCCGTCCTCCTCGTCGCCGTCGTCCTGTGGACGCCGATCGTCGCCTTCCTCCTCAACGCCGAGACGAGCTACGCGCGCTTCATGAAAGGCCTCGCCGAACCCGACCCGGACCACGCGCCGCTCCGCCGCGGGGACGCCGTCCGTCGCGACCGGCCCCGCTGGCTCTACGAGGCGGTCCGCGGCACGTGGGCCTGGGGCCTCGTGGCCGCCTTCGGCGTGAGCGCCATCATCGGCATGGTCGCGGGCGGACTCTAGGCACGGTGACCACCGACCGGGAAAACCCTGCCCCTCGCCGCACCCGAATCCGCGGCCGCCACCGAAGGCAGGCCAGACCCCTACCGCCTTTCCTCGGACGGCGCCGCGGATTCAGCGACCCGACGCCGGGCCCCGTCGAAAGCATCATAAACGTCCCGTACAAAGCCAGAATCAAGAAGCGGCGGGAGGGGCGGGGTCCGTGGTGGAAGGGTCAGGCAGCGGGCGACGAAACTTCAGGCGCATCGCCGGCGTCGCCCTCGGCGTGTCCCTCCTCGTCCCGACGCTCGTCGTCGCCTCGGAGACCCGCGCGGAATACGCGACCTGGGACAACCGAAGCTGGGGCATCCTCGAGCATTTCCACAAGGTCTTCACGCACGACCTTCCGCCCACGCCTTCGTGGCGCTGCGGCTACGCGCACCAGACGCTGCCGGTCGACGGGACGCTTACGATCCGGGCCCTCCTGATCGGCAACGGGCACCAGCCCGCCACCCTCCTCGGCGGCTGGGACGAGGCCATCGCCAAGCGGATCCCGCTCCGCATCAAGGCGGGTCCGTTCGAGCGCGTCCCCGCCGACGACGACGCACACACCCTCGCCCGCGCGAACCCCGACACGCTGTTCATCGCGTTCACAAGCACCTACCACCGCGGCCCACGCCTCAACGAACGGATGGAAGGCTTCGCCTGCGCGAACCTCGCCGTCGTCACCGACCACACCGAATGCCCCGAGGGCGTCCTCGCGCACGAGGTCGGCCACGCCCTGGGACTCGCGCACGCCCGAGGCGGCCTCATGCGCCCGCGCGACGTGACCTGCGAGGACCGGCTCAACGAGGGGCAGACCGCGTGGATCCTGGACCGCTACGGGCCCCCGCTCGATGCGCCGCTTCTTGTTGGGTCGCAAGAGCCCACGACCCCGGCGACGGCGCCCGAGGCCGACGCGGCCGGTTCGCAACGGTAATTAGGCCCGCCCCGGCATCTCCGCGGGGGCCGAGCCTGAGGACCTACCTGATCGTCGACGACAGCGCCACCGTGCGGATGGGCCTCAAGAGCGCCATCCTCGCCTCCGAGACGACCGCGCCGCGCATCCTCGAGGCCCGCAACGCCGCCATCGCCATCTCCGAGTTCCGCACGAACAACGTCGACATCGTCTTCCTCGACATGATGCTGGGGCCCGAGATGAACGGCCGCGAACTCCTCCAGCTCATGCTCAACGAGAAACCGGAACAGCACGTCATCCTCGTCACCGGCCTCGCCCGCGACCACCCCGACGTCGTCGGAGCCGTGAGCCTCGGGGCCTTCGCGTTCGTCGCGAAGCCCATCCGGAAAGAGGCCATCCAACGCGTCCTCTCCGAGCTCGATACCGAGGAGGGGCGGGCGGGCCGCATCCGGTAGCCCGGCGCGGCCCGCGTCCCGGGTCCCTCGGTCAGCCGATGGCGCCGGGGACTCCTACGGCCCGTACGTCGTGCCCGTCGGCGACGCGGCCGAGGTCGTCGTCGCGTTGCCGCCGCCCACCTGGCGTGCCTGGATGTCCACTTCGGCCGAGCCGTCCTGGGCCTGCGCGATCACGACGATGTTGTCCTTCCCCTTGACGTTCACGAAGATTGTCTGCGAAGCCGTCTGCGTCGTGCCGGTGGCGGCCGCCGGGCTCGTGGTGTTCGACGTCTGGTTCGAGCTGGTCGCCGTGGACGCGTTCGCGCCCCCGACCTCTACCTCCTTGGTGGCAAGGGTCTCGTTCGTGTCCTCGTCCCGCACCGTGAACAGGACGCGGCACGCCTCGGTCGAAGTCTTCGTCACGTCGACCTGGACCTCGACCTCGGAGGCGTCGGCGTCGTTCTCGATCATGAAGGTCTGCGGTTCTGAATCGGTTTCTTTGACGGGCGCAGATTCCTTCTCGCCGTCGATCTGCACGCGGATCGGTTCGGTCTGCTTGACCTGGAACGAACCCGTGCATCCTGCGAGGGCCATGCTCAACGCGGCGAGCACGATCCCCCATCGCCATTCCTTCCGGTTCATGCCGGAGCATCCGCGCGGCCTTTGGGAAAGATTTTGGGACATGGGTCGGGATGGCAGCCAACTCGGGCGGCGTTTTCATTGGTCGCTCGCAAACATATATGATACATACGCACTATATACGAATGATATGCACGCCACCACCGTGCGAGTGGACGACGCGACCAAACGCGACTTGGATCGGATGCAGGGCCTCATCCAGGCGGAGACGGGCCGCCGCCTGACCCATTCGGAACTGCTCTCACGCCTCCTCAGGGTGGCCCGACGCCACGAAGCTGAATTGCTGCGAGAGGGCGTCCCGGATTGGCGGCCGCCGTCCGCGGACCAGCTTGACCTTCTCCTGGCCCCCGCGCGGCGCGTCCGGGCGAAATCGGACGCCGCCGAGATCGACGACGCGCTCTATGGCGGGAGTCCCCACGCGTGAGCGAACTGTTCCTTGACACGGGCGTGCTCGTCGGTGCTGCATCCCAGGCGGACGCCCAACACTTGGCCAGCCGTCGTATCCTGGCCCGCGTCGTCCAACGCGAATGGCGACGTGTCTACACTTCGGACCTCGTCCTCGCGGAAGCCCTCAACTTCGCGGCGCGCAAGATGAAACGGCTCGAGGCCGCGGACGCGATCCTGGGACTCGTGTTTGGAAGGAAGGAGGCCCCGCCCGTCGTCTCCGACGTGCTGCGAGTTCATGGCGGCCGCCTGGCCACCGCCATCGATCGGTTCCGCGCGGAGTTCAAGGCCGGCTTGACCCTGACCGATTGGTCGTCCGTGGTCTTGATGAAGGAACTGAGGATTGACGAGATCGCCACGTTCGACCGGGGCCTCAACCAATTCGTCCGCACGATTTCGTAAGCCCCTTATGCGTCGCCCGCCCGTCGCGGCTTCGATTGGAACCGGTTACGGGTTCTCTTCCTTGGGTCGGGTCGGTTCAGGAGAAGGTTCCGGCATCGGCGGAGGCGCCGGTTCGGGGCCGCGCGCGGGGGGAGTGGCCTGCTGGATTGACGGCTGCTCGTCCGGCACGGTGTTGGGCGGAGGTGGACCTCCTAGGGCCCCGGGCGCTTGCCGGGCCTTCGCCTCCTCGATGCACTTCAGGAAAACAGGGTTGGTCTCCTGCGTCCGATCGATAACCTCCGCCAATTGGACGGGCGTGCCTTCCGCGTCGTTCTTGTCTCGCAGTCGGCGAACATGGACCGTTTCCGGGTTCTTTCCGGCCGCCTTGACGATCTTGGACACCTTCGGCTTGGGCTCTCCGCCCAGGGACACTCGGGACGCGTTCACAAAGACGGGGGCAAGTTCTGCCATCGGAAATCGGAAATCGACGCCACCCAGGCCCATTTACGCCTTATGCGACGAACAAAGAAAGACGGGCATGGCGCGTCGCGAAGTCCGCATGCCGCCATTCGGCGGTTGCGCCAGAGAAAACAAGTACCCCGCCCAACGAAAGGGAGGTTACGCCAAGAGGGGATTTCTCGGCCCAGGGAAACCTGGTGAGGGGAAATCCCGTTCTTGACGTATTCTCCCCTGGCCTAGCGCCTTGTTGCCCCGACGACGGTTGGTCCACGCGACTTTAATCGCCCATACGCTTGAGAACCTTCGAGCAGCTGGCAAAGTTCCGGATCGTCGCCAGTTTGTACTCAGGGGTCACGAGCAGTTTCTGCAGCCCCGAACGGGTCCGGGCGTCCATCCGGGTCTCGTAGTAGACGGCCCCTGGCGACGAGGATGCCGCGTCCACTCCGGGTCTTGGCGGCGCCACGCGCAGGAGTCTGGCGGGCGTCAAGGGCGTCTTCACGAAGACGACGTAGCAGCGGTGTCCGTTCCGGGGCCAGCCTTGGGGCGCCCGTCGCACGGTCTGTCGCAGCTGGGCCTCGGACCGGACCAAGACGCGCGCGTCGTAGGCGAACGCCTTCGACAATGCCGTTTCGATGCGGGCCTCGTGCGAGCCCTTTGGCGCCGAGAAAAGGACGTTGCCGCTGGCGATGACCGTCTCCACGTCGGAGAACCCCGCCGATTCGAACGCCCGCTTCAGGTCGGACATCTTGATGAGATGGTTGCCGCCCACGTTGATGCCTCGCAAGAGCGCCACGTACCGCATGCGGGCCGCGATGCCATTCCCAGGGTTGAAGCTTGCCGGGGCGAGACCGGTGCCGCTATTCCATCGCCATGAAATCGGGGGCGACGAAGTCCGCCTCGGTCGGGAATCCCGGATCAGGCGCCAGGACCGCGGCCGCCGCTTGTTTGGCCGATGCGTTCTCCACGCACACGCCCTCCAAGTTCTTGGGGTTGGTCTCGGTGGGCGGCACGCGCTTCAGGCTCGCCTGCTCGTACGCGTAAGCGTAAGCGAGCAGCTTGGGCTCGGTGAAGGCCTTGCCGAAGAAGCTCAGGCCGACGGGCACGTTCCCGCCGCCCGTGTAGCCGCTGGGCAACGTGAGCGTCGGGTATCCAGCCGCCGCGCCGAGTCCCGTGTGCGGGGCGTTCTGCCCGATGATGGCGTCGACGCGGTGGTCGTCGAACATCTTGTCCGCCGCGGCGCGGGCCGCCGCGACCACGCCTACGGCGAGCGCGTCGGCCTGCACTTTGTTGCCGGCGTTGGCCTCGGACGCGATCAGCAGGTTCTGGCCGTACCGGACCTTGTCGGGGCGTTGATGGTTGTAGGCGATGATGGCCGCGAGTTCGGGCGCGAGGATGTCGAGGGGCTTCTGGCGGGGCGTGTTGAGCAGGTAGTCGTTGATGCCGGCGTGGAACTCGTTGAAGATGAGGGCGATCTCGGCCGTGCTCGCGGCGGTCAGCTGGTTGGACTGGATCTGCACGACCTCGGCGCCGAGTCCCTGCAGCGTCTTGCGGGCTTCTTCGAAGACGGGTCCCCCGGCGCCGACGTAGCCGAGTCGCACCCCTTTGAGGGCGTCCGTCGAGAGCGGGCGCACGTAGTCGTTGCCGGGCGGAAGTCGTCCGTTGCTCGCCACGGTCTCCGGGTCCTTGGGATCAGTGCCGACCATGGGTCCGAGCATCGCGGCGGCGTCGTACACGTGGCGCACCATGGGGCCAGGTACATCGAAGTTCTCGGCGAGCGGGATGATGCCGGCGCGGCTGAGAAGTCCCATCGTGGGTTTGAGGCCGACGACGCTGTTGGCGTTGCTGGGGGAAAGGATGCTGCCCGAGGTCTCGGTGCCGATCGAGGCCGCGGACAAGGCCATCGACGTCAGCACGCCCGAGCCGGAGCTCGAGCCGCTCGGCGTGCGGCCCCAATCGTACGCGTTGAGGACCTGGCCGCCGAGGCTGCTGTAGCCGCTGGGCATGGACAGATCGACCCAGTTGGCGAACTCGGACAGCTGCGCCTTGCCCAGGATGATGGCGCCGGCCTCCCGAAGCCGGGCCACGATGGTCGCATCGTCGCGGGGCAGGTTCGCGGCGAGGGCGATCGAACCGGCCGTGGTGGGCATGTCGTTGGTGCCGACGTTGTCCTTGAGCATGATGGGAATGCCGTGCAGCGGCCCGCGGACCTTGCCGGCCTTCCGTTCGTCGTCGAGCTGCTTCGCCGTGTCTTGTGCGGCCGGGTTGAAGACTTGGATCGAGTTGAGCTTGGGTCCATTCTCGTCGAAGGCGAGGAATCGGGCGTAGTAGGCGTCGACGAGGTCGACGGCCGTGAGCTGGCCCTTGGCCATCGCGTCCTGTAGGTCGGCGATGGTCGCCGATTGGAGGTCGATGCCGCGTACCAGGTCCTGGCACACGGCGCTGTAGTTATCGCGCACGGCGGGGGGGAGGCCCGAGTGGACGTGGCCCGTGACGGTCTTGGTTTGGGATTGACCGGCGGGCGGCTCGGCAAGGCAGCCTGCGATCAGGATGCTGGTGAAGATGACCACGAGCGCCGCGCGAGCCATTACGTCCAACCCCGGCGGGGGGAGCGGGACCTCTAGCTGATTAAGGTTTGCAGGTGTGCTTTCGGATCTCGCCGTCGTCCCACCCGGACGGAAAGTCTCCGCCTGCGCCGTCCTGGAGCGATTGGGGCCACCCACGGCGGTGAGTGCACAGCCCGTTTGGGTGGGACCAATCCGGACCGCTTCCGCACGCCCGCCGCCCCAATTCTGGCCGCTTCAACCGTTCTACGGGCCCGGTGGCGAGAGGCGCGCCACGGCCACGCTGGGCAAGCCGCGATCCGCATCTGCTTCGGTCCAAGCGACCCACACCGTACCGTCGGCGCCGACATCGAGCCCTTCGTAGTCGCCGCCAAGCATGGGCTTCCGATCGGCGGTGGGCGCCTCGGAGAGAACCATTCGGTCGGCGCTTGTCGATCCGGGAGCGAGCCGGAGGAGGGCGATGCCATACCGCTGGTTGGTGGAGAACCGTTGCAGGGCGTAAACGGTCCCGTCGGTCGCATGCGTGGCGGCCTGGACTTGGTGAATCGCCTCGCCCGGTGGAATCGTTGCGATGCGAAGCGGCTCGCGCCAAGTCTTGCCTCCGTCGATGGATCGTATCAGGGTCACATCCGTTAGAGTAGACGTAACCGCGTCAATCGTCGAGGACCCATCCGGTGCGTTCCAGACCGATATTTGCAGACCCGTCTTCGCTCCGCCGGTGACCAGGACCGGCGCCCCAAAGGTCCTTCCTTCGTCCCGGCTCACGATGACCGTTGCGCCTCGGCCCGCATACGTCCGCGAAGGTCCGGTTTCAAGAGGCTCCGCGCCAACGACAACGACCCCACCCGCGGCCGCAACGATGCGGGGGTAATATTCGCCATGGAGTTCGCCATTGTGGAAGCTCAATGCAGCGTGCACGAGCGTTGGCCCTTGCCACGTCGAGCCGCGATCGTCGCTGCGCCACAAAGCCGTGTATCTAACGAATAAGTCCGCAAACCCAGTGGCTACAGGGGCGACGTAGACATCCGAAACGACATACAGCGTTCCGGTATCAGGTGCCACTGCGAGGCTCATGTAGTCGTGCCAGTGTTCACCGGCGGGCGACGAATCCACCGTATGCTCGGTCCAGGTTTTTCCTTGGTCCACCGAGCGCTCCAGCGTGATTCGGCAATCGGCAAAACAGATTCCCACGCCTCCTCCGAAAAGGACGTATGCGTTTCCCTCAGGCCCGAATCCCACAGTGGGATCAAATCCGGCATATCGCTGCTGGATCGCCGGGGAGAGGCCCTCGTGGTTGTGCGGTCGCGTGCTCCAAGTCGTGCCGCCGTCAGCGGTCAACGCAGACCAGATCATTGCGTCGTTGAGGTTCCAGATTGCAACCATGGCAGTGCCCGGTCGGGACCGGTGGACAGCCAGATGGGGTTCGAACGCTTCGGCCCGGCCGTCGGCGAAAAGGCGAACCCTGCATACGCCCGTCGCATTCCATCTGCTTGCTGGGCCAGAGCAGTCGGGCGCCAGCGGCCCGTCGGCAAACGACTCACCGTCGTTTACATCGGTTGTCCCACGGCTGTCGTCTGTTCCGCGAGTCGGCTGCGGCGCTCCAACACACCCGGCCACGATGGCCGCGATGGCGCCAAGCAAGACGATCCGACGGGCTCTCAACCGCTCGACCCCCGCAAGAATCCTGGCGGCAACGACGCTCGATATGGCGGTGCAGAACTTCCGGGCGTGGCGTTACCTTCCTTCCTTCGCAAGTTTGGCCTGCAGGGCGCGCGCGATGGGGGCGAGTTTCCGCAGTTGGTCGTTGACGACGCGCCAGACAATGGCGTAGCTGACGGTGTCGTAGCCGTGGACGAGTCGGTTGCGCATCCCGATCATGGCCGCCCAGGGAATCTCGGGGTGGGCCGCTTGGACGTCGGCCGGCACCCTGCGCGCCGCGTCGCCCAGGGTGTGGAGTTGGAGAACGATCGCGTCCCGGGTCTTCTCATCCGCCTCCATCTGGGCCTGGTCGCGGGCGCCGAGGTGGCGCAGCGCGGCCTCCATGGCGTCGGCCATCAGGCCGACCGACGCGTGGGCCTTATGCCGCGACATAGACGGGTTCCGCCTCGCGAAGGACGTCGTCGCGGTAGTACTTGCTCAGCTCCTGCGGCGTGAGGAAGTCGACGCGCCGTCCCAGGATCTTGCCCAACTCGTCGCCCATCGTGAAGAACTCCAAGCCGGGCGTCTTTCCGGGCTCGAACTCGACGAGCACGTCGACGTCGCTCTTGTCGGTGAAGTCGTCGCGGACGACGGATCCAAACAAGGACAGGCGGCGGATGTGGTGGCGTCGGCAGAATGCCTGGACTGCCTTCTTGTCGTACTGGATGCGGGCCGGCACAAGCCCATCACATGCGGAGGAGATTTTGAGGGCTTCGCCGTGGTCGGGCATAAGCAGGCCGAATTGTTCATCTACCGGGTCGGTTTCAGTCGGCGGCCGAGGATAGGAGATCCAGACTCCCCTATCCTCCAGCAATACACTCAGCCCCGTACAAAATTTTGTCGCTGAGATTCTCAAATTATTAGGGTGGGGGAGGGTTTGGGAACCGGGCTGTATGGGGGTTCCCATTTCCTTTTGGAGTTAGCAATACGTATACGACGTACGACGAACGTAGTGAGGAGTACGTCGTTATTGGTATTGCGAGACTCCAAGAAGTGAATTTGAGAAGCGCCGGCTAGGCGCGGATTATCCTTTCCTTCGCGCACGCGAATCATGGGAGAAGCTGCGGCGGTCAGAACTTTGCTGTCTCCAAAGCGTGTTATTGCGTGGCCTCCGCGTTACCCTACTGTGTCGTAGCGGCCTCGGGTGCCGGTGGTTCGTGCTTGAGGAATCTAGCAGAGTTTGCCGTGGCGTCCTAGGAGTTCATCTCAGCGGTGAAAGAGCTTCATGGCGCCGGGTCGCTCCTGTTTCCCGCAAGGAAGGAACTGCCAGGGTTTCGATCGCTGAGGGTGTCAAGGCACGCGAGATCGAACCCCGCCTTTGCCGCGCCGGGATCGAAGCTTTTGAGGAGGTTTTCAACGTCTTGGACGCGCTTCATTGCCTGAGACAGCATTAGTCGGCCAGCCGTCTCCGTTAGGCCCAGCCCCCGCGCCTTTGCCTCCTCTTTTGCAGCGGATACGATTCGAAATGCTTCGCTTACGCAGGCAAATGAGAGTTCGGTCACCGCATCTGACGAAAGTTGTTGCCCCTGCAGTTGGGCGTACTCGATCCGCCGCATAATCCGATCCAACACGACATTGCCGTAGTCCAAAGGTCGGCGGCCTTAAGGTGCGGGTTCGTCAAATCCGGATGGAGCCGTGGAAGGTTGTCGTAGTATCGCCCTCCTTCCTTCCGGATGTGCCCATCCTCGACCAAGAAAACGAGGTGTCTGTAAAATGTTGAGCCGTTGTACTTGGGCAGCTCGGGAACTCTCCGAAGTTCCTCGGGTTTCAAGCCGGGGTGGGCTTTGATGGCGGCCCGCAGGAAAACGAGCTGGTCTTGGCTTTTCCGGCTAATTTTTCGCCCCGGCACGCATGCCACCCCCGAAATCGTCCTTCGTCCACCCATATTTATTCTTTGGTAGGCGGGTTTCCATGGCGGCCCTGGACTGCTTCCAAGCAGGTGCCCGGCCACTCTCGAAATCCACTCTCGTCCACCAGCACGTCTAGTTTGATGGCATGCCTATCTTGAGCGCAACATGCCCCTCGCTGGCGGTTGAAGCGGCCACTAGGCGGATGCTCGTTGCGCTTGGGGCGGAAGCTCCCGTCCCTAGGTGATTGTATGAAAGCCGAAGACGACCTGCAGCTGGAAAAAATGATGGACGCCTTGGAAACAACGTCGAATTGTGCATGGAGCCAGCATCCGGGGGGTGGAACGCCCGGAGACTGGCACGACATGTGCCCTTCGTGTCTAGCCCATGCCGAGAAACACGGCCCTTCGATTTTTCGGGGCCCGCCCGCCAAATGGATGGGCGGGGTGCTCAATCAAGATTGGATCCTTGAATTGCTCCAACAGCGCGATGGCATTCGGCTATCCTTCATCCTCGAGTGGATGGTCCGTGAGGACGAGCTCGAGAGCGACATGCCGTGCGAACAGCGCAGATTGGCGTACTTCATTCGCCAGGGTCTTGGCGCGTTGGCCCGCAAACCTGGCTTGGCTGCCGGGGAGAAGCCGCGCGCGGAGTTGAAAGCGGCCATCGCCCGCCTGCAGTGGCACCTCAAGGGCCCAGTCGAGGTGTGACGTTGCGCAGCCAACTATCCGCCCTCACGGTCAGGCCAGACACAAAGGGGGCCGGGCTACGTGACTGTTGACGTTGCGCGCATGCGCCACGAACTGAACTTGGCTCGAGGCCGCGTCGGCGACAACAGCCAAGAAAACTGGGTGATCATGTTCACCATGATGGGGAGGTGGCCGGACAATCTCATCGCCTACCATGAGGAAGGCGGGTTCACCGCGCCTCGATTGGATTTGCTTCATTGGAAGTCAACGATCCGTCCCGCGGCCGTCCCACAGGATTGGGAAGCGTACATGGCCCTCGTTGTCGCGTATGGTACCGACGCTACGGCCGAACTCCAGCGTCACATCGAGGACCGGTATGGCGCCGAGGCGAATTTTTTTGCCTTGATCACGGGCTTTACGGGTTCAGGAAAGTCGTCTTGCGCCGTGACGCTGATGCGGTTCATCCGGCACCTTTCCAAGCGCCCTCTGGCGCCTGACGACGTCAAGAAGTTCGTAGCTTTTGATCAGGCCCAACTCGGACCCATCCTTCAACGCTGCGTTCGCGGCGACGTCGTCATCCTGGACGAAGAGCTACGAACCAGCGGCGAGGGCAGTCGGACCCGCGCCATGACGGCCCTCAACGTCGAAAATACATTGCGCGCGACAGGCGTGAGCATGATCATCTGCAGTCCCGAAGTGAGCGAGCACGTTGCCGCTCAGATCGAGCTCCGAGCGTTCCTCTACAACCGAGAAACCAAGCGGACGAAGTTCATGATGTACAAGAAGGGCGTCCCAATCGGTTACGTGGACCTCGCTTGGTGTTTGCCCCAGGATTACGCAGTGTACAAGGCGATCAAGCAGGGCAACTTGGCGCGCACCCTGCGGATGCAGTTCCAGCCGGACGACTTGCTGTATGAAGCAATCATGGAACGGATGTTCACGAATCCCCGGTTCTGCGGCTTCATCGACAAGCTGAACAAGGTCAAGAAAAATCTCCTCTTGGCGGCCGTATCCAACATGTCGAGTCGGCTCCAGCTGACCGAAACACAGCAGAAGAAAGCGGTGGACCTCTGCATCGCGATGATGGAGGTCTACCCTCGGGTCACGGATGCGGAGTGGCTCGAAGTCTGGGGCCGGGCCCCCGCGCCCGAGTTCGCACGGATCGCCAAGAAGTTCTACCTCGAGGCCGAAATGGCCTCCACCCCAGGATAGGCGGCCACCGCATGGGGAGCATCTTCAAGCCGGAGGGCATGAGCATCGCCAAGCAGCGCGAGCGCCGGCTGGGCGTCCAGCAACGCGCCGTCCACGCGGGCGCGATGCGGCTCGTGCAGAACCATTTCCCGGGCCCGTGGGACCGCGTGCGCAAGTGCAGGTATGATGGGTTGGCGAAGCTGGATGCGGCGGACTTCCAGCGCGCCACTTACAAGCCGTACACGTGCAAGCAGGTGCCGTATTGCCTGCCGTGCACGGAGGCACGCAACCACGCGAACGCGTTCAAGACGATGGAGAAGTTCTTCGTGTTGCGTCCGCCGGATCGGCCCGTCCGCGCTATCCACGTCGTTATGACGGCGCCGCTCTTCCATCCGAAAGACGGTGGTCGTCGGCCGTGGGGTTGGCGGGCTCGCGAGGACTTGCCACGCTTCCGGGCGTTCGGGATCAAGATGCTGGAGGCGATGTTCGGACCGGGCGTGAGCGGGGTCATCAACTACCAAGATTTCGGAAACCAGCCGTTCTTGAAGCCGCATCCGCACCTGGATTGCGTCGTGAACGGCTACGCCTGGCGCCAGGACAAGGTCGTGGCGCTGGACCGCCCGCAGTTGATGCTGGGTGGCAAGGCGGCGCTCCAGCGGCGCAGCGTCGAACTCGCCCAGGCGTTGTTCCTGGAGGCGGACCTGCCGTCGAACTTCAACGTGGGAGGCGCATGGTTGGACGAAGCCGCAGGGGTGTACAACACACTGCATTATTCGAACCGTGAAATGTTCGATTTCGCCAACCTCGAGTACAAGGAGACGCCGGAGCGCGTCGGTTGGCGCGCTTACGATTCCAATGTCGTGAACTGGACGAAGGACATCATGGCGTTTTGGAACGTCTGGGACGGATACAACCGGATGTTCCGGCCCGAGCGCGCCCTTCCCTGGCGCGCCACAGACGAGCAGCGGGCCGCGGTCAAAAAGGTGAAGCTCCGAACGTATTTTGGCGCCATGGCGCCCAAGGCGTTCCGGTTCTCGGCGAAGCTGTTTGGCGGGTCGAAGCCGCCGCACCGCCGTCTATGCTCATGCGGCGAGTGCAACGAATGGCTGACGGCCAGCACCGACGACGCGGGAAACATCGCCTACCGGGAAAACGGGTCGCCCGTGCTGATCGTCTGACCTGACCGGCACCGGGAGTCCGCCCTGCGCGTGCTCTCCTTTGCCGCTCCTCAGGATTGTTTCGCGTTGCCTCAGGGCCGCGGCGATGATTTCCTCGCGATGAAGTCGTGAAACCGTCCTCGCTCGCGCGATCGTGAGGGGAAATCCAATGAGGGCGACGCCGATGTATGGGGCGGCCACCATGTACGCTGGTTGAATGGTATCCGTGTTCTTTTGGTAACTCTCCCGTTCCTGATGCAGGGCTTCGGCCCCGATGTCGGCGTGGGGACTTTAAAGTTCTCTTAGTTCCATACTTACTTAAACGTTCCCGCGTTGTGGGCCGCACGGGTTCCCTCTTGAAGCAGCCGGCGCAGCCCAAGGTCCTCGACGTCACCACGATCACGGACAGCTGGAAGATCCAGCTCGTGGCCGCCGTCCGCGAGGTCTGGGAGCGGCGGGGACGTACGTTGAAGCCGGGTGACAAGCTCGTCTACTACGAGGCCGAAAACGGGGACGTTGTATTGCGGCCTCAATAGGAAGGGGACGTTGTGCCGACGGAATGGTCGACTGTCCCGCTGCGAATCCGGCTATCCCATGCCCGATACCGCTTGGAGGCCTCGATCCGCAACGCGTGGCCGTTCCTACGTGTACTCGTCGTCATCCTGGTGGCCGCCGCGGTCGAGTTGGCC